>JAVBXL010000065.1 GCA_030824575.1 bacterium
TGACCACGCGCATCGTCATAGACCCCAATGTCTGTGGCGGACGCCCCATCGTATCCGGCACCCGGATGCGCGTCAGCGATGTGCTCAACGCACTCGCCTCGTCCGTAGTGATCGAGGAACTGCTAGCCGACTTCCCCTACCTCACCCGCGAAGACGTCCATGCCTGTCTGGCCTATGGCGCGCGGGCCGTCGATCATACGGTGGCGCAGGCCATCTGATCCATTACCGACAGATCAAGGTGTCGGCACGGTGCCCAGATATGGATAAACCCACACCACCCTGCTATCATTGCCCCATGGCAAAACTCACCCCCATCGAGTCCGAATTTGCGACGACTGAGGAAGCGGAAGCCTATGACGCCTGGTTCCGCGCGACGATCGAAGCCAGAATGGCGTCTGACAAGCCTGGCATCCCGCATGACGAGGCAATGGCCCGTATGCAAGCCATCATCGATCGGCGCAAAACCGCCTGATGATGACGCTCATCTGGCACGCCGAGGCGCTGGATGATCTCGAACGCATCATCGGCTTCATTGAAGCGCAGAACCCGGCCGCCGCCAATCGAACCGGCCACGCCATCCGTCATACTGCCGATCGCCTGCCGGACCATCCGTACATGTATCGCGCTGGCCGCGTGCCGGGCACACGCGAAGCTTTGGTGACGCCCAATTATATCATCGTCTATCGGGTGACTACGGTCATAGAAATACTCGCCGTCAAACACACCCGCCAGCCCTATCCCTGACCCGCCTGTCGATTTATCCTATTTCGCTGTCCTACATGCCCCTTTTCTGTCCATCCTCCCGGCAATATCCTCAGCCGGAGGCACGCGAACCATGTCCTATCACGATCCCATCCTGCCCACCCCCGCCCCGCAAATCCGCGTCGATGGCTGGAGCCCCGCGCGCCAGCGACGCTTTCTCGAAGTGCTCGCCGCGACCGGCGTCATCCGCCTCGCCTGCGAAGCCGTGTTCATCACGCCGCGCTCCGCCTATGTCCTGCGCATCCGCCGCGACGGCGCGGCGTTTCGCCTCGGCTGGGACGCGGCGATCCTGATCGCCCGCGCGCGGCTGGCCGACACGTTGCTCGCCCGCGCCATCATGGGGACGGAGGAAACCATCCGCCGCGACCCCGACAATCATGCAATCACCCGCCACCGCCACGACAACCGGCTCGCCATGTCGATGCTCGCCCGGCTGGATCGCATGGCCGATTGCCCGGCCGAAGGGTCCGACGCCGCGCTCGCCCGCGTCGTCGCGCAGGATTTCACCGCCTATTGCGACATGCTCTGCCCGGAAGCCGACGTCCAGGCGGAAGCCGACCGCCTCAACCTCCCCCGCACCGGCGCAGAGCCGCCCGCGCGCCTGATGGAGGACGCGGTCATGGACGACGGCTCCATGCCCGACACGCCGGCCCCGATAGACACTGAAACCGCCCTCTCGCCCGGCGCGTCGGCAGCCCTGTTCGTCGCCGCGCGCATGGCGTTGCACAAGCCGCAAAATCCGCAGTTTTCCGTCGAAGATGAACGGTGTGAACTTCGGTCCCCGCCGCCGCCCGTCCTCGCCGATCTGCCGCCGGAGGAAGCCGCCGATCGGCTGCGCGGCATCTGGTGGGACGACCGGCTGGACCGCTGGCGCACCGATTTCCCCCCGCCGCCCGGTTTCGACGGCGACGCCAGCGACGCGATCTATGATGTCGACGATTATGAGCGCGACCTGACGGAGGCGGAGGAAGACGCCCTGGCCGCCCAGATGGAGGCCGAACGCCGCCCCTATGAACAGGCCGCGTCCCGCGCCCGCGACGATTTCTTCGGCTTCGCGCTGGCGCAGGACGCGGGGTGCGCGACCGCAATGGCCGGGGCGGGATGACCGGGCGGTGGGCATTGCTTCTCCGCAATCGCCGCCTCCCCTGCTCGTGCAAGATGCCACACCTCCGCCCGTTCGCTTCGAGCGCAGTCGAGAAGCGGGTAGCGCCATGCCCGCGTCAAACCGCTCGCAAGCGCTGCGGCGTTTCTCGACTACGCTCGAAACGAACGGAGGTCTGGTGGTGGCGCTCGCCCACACCCCGATTGCTATTTGCCCCCGCTTACCCTAAGAGAAGGTAGCTACAGTCGCAAATCGACGGTTCTCGGCGCTTTGCGGCACCTGTTTCCTTCTTTCCCTGCCCCTTTAGCGATCCGGTGCGACCACACGGGCCGCGCCGCATGAAAGAAGGAACTACCATGAGCATCGTCGGAACCGTCAAATTCTTCAACGCCGACAAGGGCTATGGCTTCATCGCTCCCGATGACGGCAGCCCGGACGCGTTCGTTCACATCACCGCCGTCGAGCGCGCTGGCCTGGCCACGCTGCGCGAAAAGGACCGCGTCTCCTATGATCTGGAGCAGGACCGTCGTGGCAAGATGGCCGCTGTGAACCTGCAGCACGCCGAATAATCTGGATGGCGGGCGCTCGCGCGCCCGCCCTTCATACCCCCCCCGTCCCTCAAACCATGTCCAGATAGACCGACGCGGTCACCAATATCATGGGCAGCGCGATCAGCATGGCGACATTCCAGCGCCGCGATCGCACGACCAGCAGGGCGACGAGCAGCCCGATCAGGCCGACCAGCGCCAGCAGCGCCCAGGCGGTCACCGTGTCGCTCATCTCCGGGCCGGTCGATGGCCGGTAAAGTTCCAACAGGTTCTGGCCGATGATATTGCCGATATTGGCCGTCAGCACGCCGCCGATCACCAACCTTTTGTGCCGATCATACCAATCGTCGAAATCGGGCCATTCCTCTGGCGCATCGGGAAAGATCAGCGTCGCCGCAAGATAATAGATGCCAACGAGCGCCAGCACGCCGACCAGGGTGAGATAATTGGCGTCTATCTGCGCCCGCGCTTCGAACGCAGATAGCCAGAAGCTGGTCAGGTCGAGCAGCACGAACAGGCCCAACAGCGGCGTCAACCAACCGATCCGCACCGGTTTCGTCCCCCGCTTGAGTTTGAGAGCGCGGGAAAAACCGCCCAGCACCTCACTGATCGCCAAGCCCAGCAGCAGCCCGAAGGCCGCGAACACCAGATCAAATCCCGACATTCGGCTCCCCCAAAGCACCGTCCGTCGCAAGCCTAGCAAAAGCGACTGCCCTGGCAATGCACCTTGGAACCCGCCGCCCCGCCGCCGGTTATCTCCCCGAACCGCAACAATGGAGACCACCATGATCCGCACCCTGATCTTCGGCGCCATCGCCGGCTATGTCGGCAAGAAACTCTACGACGAAGGCAAGCTGACCGAATTCAAGAACGACCTGGTCACCCGCTACAACGAAGCCAAGACGACCATCGCTGAAAAGGCTGACGAACTCGATACGTCGTCCGCATCGCCGCTCGTCTCTTCGACCGGCGCGATCAACCGGCCGCTTCCCAACTAACTGATTATCCCATCCGGCGGCCCAGTCCCCCGCTAGTCGCCGGTCACCGCCCGCTCGCTACCGCTCCCCCTCTCGCGGTCGCAGCGGGCGGTTTTCGTTTGCCTGATAGTGTTACCGCCACGCAACCACCGCCGCTGCGCCGGGTTGTTGAGGGCCTAAGCGTAACAAGGAGAGACGCCATGAACAAACCCATCCTCGCCGCAGCCATGCTGGCCATGTTGCCGCTGGGCGCTTGCACATCGGACAATGGCGGTGGCGGCGGTTACGGCTACGACCGGCCCAGTGATCGCCGCGGCCCACCCCGTCATTCCCGCCGTCCCATCCGTGACAATGACCAGATTTACCGCGACAATGACGGCCGCTATTATTGCAAGCGCGACGACGGCACGACCGGCACCATTGTCGGCGCCATTGCCGGCGGCGTGCTGGGCAACATAATTGCACCAGGCGGGTCGAAGACGCTCGGCACCATCATCGGCGGGGCCGGCGGGGCACTGGCCGGCCGGGCCATCGACAAGAACGACATCAACTGCGAATGACATGGAAAAGGGCGCGGAGATCACTCCGCGCCCTTTCCTTACATCGTTACGCTGGCTTACAGCTTGCCGGTAAGCTCCGGCACGACCTTGAACAGATCACCCACCAGACCAATGTCCGCGACCTGGAAGATCGGCGCATCCTCGTCCTTGTTGATGGCGATGATGGTCTTGCTGTCCTTCATGCCCGCAAGATGCTGGATCGCGCCCGAAATGCCGACCGCGACATAGACTTCCGGCGCCACAATCTTGCCGGTCTGGCCTACCTGATAGTCGTTGGGGACATAGCCCGCATCGACCGCCGCGCGGCTCGCGCCGACCGCAGCACCCAGCTTATCGGCGAGCGGGAAGATCACCTCTTCGAAGGTCGGCCCATCCTTAAGCGCACGACCACCCGACACGATGATCTTGGCGCTGGTCAGTTCGGGACGTTCCAGCTTGGCAATCTCGGCTCCGACGAAGCTCGACAGCCCCTTATCGCCGGTCGAAGTGACCGCTTCTACCGTTGCGCTGCCGCCGTCACGCTCCGCCTTCTCAAAGGCCGTACCGCGGACGGTTATGACCTTCTTGGCATCCTTGCTCTTGACGGTGGCGATAGCGTTACCGGCATAGATCGGGCGGGTGAACGTATCCTCGCTCTCGACCGACAGGATGTCGCTGATCTGCATCACGTCGAGCAAAGCGGCGACCCGCGGCGCGATATTCTTGCCGTTGCTGGTGGCCGGCGCGACGAAGGCGTCGTGATGGCCCATCAGTTCGACGATCAGCGGCGCGACATTCTCCGGCAGCGCATGGCCGAATGCCGCATCGTCTGCGACATGGACCTTGCCCACGCCCGCAATCTTAGCGGCGGCGGCGGCGACGCCATCGACGCCCTGGCCGACGACCAGCAGATGGACTTCGCCCAGCTTGGCGGCAGCGGTGATGGCGGAAAGGGTCGCGTCCTTGACGGCGCCGCCCTCATGTTCAACCCAAACAAGTGTCTTGCTCATGCGGCAACTCCCAGAGCTTTCAGCTTTGCGACCAGTTCATCAACATCGGCGACCTTGACGCCGGCAGTGCGCTTGGGCGGCTCGACCACCTTGAGCGTTTCCAGTCGTGGACTGATGTCCACGCCATAATCGGCGGGGGTCTTCTGCGCCAAGGGCTTGGACTTGGCCTTCATGATGTTGGGCAGCGAAGCATAGCGCGGCTCGTTCAGGCGCAGGTCGGTGGTGATGATCGCCGGCGTCGACAGCTTCACCGTCTCCAGCCCGCCATCGACTTCACGGGTGACCGAAACGCTGCCATCGGCAACCTCGACCTTCGACGCGAACGTGCCCTGCGGCAAGCCCAGCAGCGCAGCCAGCATCTGTCCGGTCTGGTTGCTGTCGTCGTCGATCGCCTGCTTGCCCAGGATGATGAGGCCAGCGCCTTCCTCTTCCTGTACCTTGGCGAGCAGCTTGGCCACGCCCAGCGGCTCGACCTCATCGTCGGTTTGGATCAGGATCGCCCGGTCCGCCCCCATGGCGAGCGAGGTGCGCAGCGTTTCCTGCGCCTTGGCAACGCCGATCGACACCGCGATCACTTCGGTCGCCACGCCCTTTTCCTTGAGGCGGATGGCTTCCTCGATCGCGATCTCGTCGAACGGGTTCATGCTCATCTTGACGTTCGCCAGATCGACGCCCGTACCGTCCGCCTTCACGCGCGGCTTCACATTATAGTCAATGACCCGCTTTACGGGCACAAGGATCTTCATTTTCAACATCCTCCAGTTTCACGCCATCGCCCGCCAACGCGAACAAGGACGTGGGCGGCCCGTTCCCGGACCACCCACGCCCCATGGCGTATCTTGTTAGGTGGGGTCGTGCCTCAGGCCGCCTTCCTCACTTCCGCCACGATCTTCTTGGCTGCATCGCCCAGGTCGTCCGCAGGGACGATCGCCAGGCCCGACGCGGCCAATATGTCCTTGCCCTGCTGGACGTTAGTGCCTTCCAGGCGCACCACCAGCGGGACCGACAGGTTCACTTCCTTCGCCGCCGCGACGATGCCGTCGGCGATGATGTCGCACTTCATGATGCCACCGAAGATGTTGACCAGGATGCCCTTCACGGCCGGGTCCTTCAGGATGATCTTGAAGGCCGCGGTCACCTTCTCGGTCGTTGCGCCGCCGCCTACGTCCAGGAAGTTGGCGGGGAATTCGCCGTTCAGCTTGATGATGTCCATCGTCGCCATGGCCAGGCCCGCGCCGTTAACCATGCAACCGATATTGCCGTCCAGCTTGATGTAGGCGAGGTCGTATTTGGACGCTTCGACTTCGGCTGCATCTTCCTCGGTCAGGTCGCGCAGTTCGGCAATGTCCTTGTGACGGAACATGGCGTTGCCGTCGAATGCGACCTTAGCGTCCAGCACCAGCAGCTTGCCCTGCTCGGTCAGCGCGAGCGGGTTGATTTCGATCTGCTCGGCATCGGTATCGACAAAGGCAGCGTAGAGCGACGAAGCTACCTTTGCCGCCTGCTTGGCGAGGTCGCCGGTCAGGCCCAGTGCAGCGGCGATCGACCGGCCATGATGAGCCTGGAAGCCGGTTGCCGGATCGACCGAAAAGCTGTGGATCTTCTCAGGTGCCGAGTGGGCGACTTCTTCGATATCCATGCCGCCTTCGGTCGACACAACGAACGCGATTTTGCTGCTGCCGCGATCGACCAGCAGGGCCAGGTAGAATTCCTTGGCAATGTCGGCACCGTCGGTGATGTAGAGGCGGTTGACCTGCTTGCCTGCATCGCCGGTTTGGATCGTGACCAGCGTGTTGCCCAGCATGTCGGTCGAATGGGCCTTGACCTCATCCAGGTTGAAGGCGAGGCGCACGCCGCCCTTCGCTTCTGGGGCCAGTTCCTTGAACTTGCCCTTGCCGCGACCACCGGCATGGATCTGCGACTTCACGACATAGAGCGGTCCGGGCAGCTTCTTGGCGGCTTCGACGGCTTCCTCGACCGAGAAAGCGGCATAGCCAGCCGCGATCGGCGCGCCATATTTCGCGAGGAGTTCCTTCGCCTGATATTCATGAATATTCATACGGGCTGCCCTTTTCGCTGAAATCTGATGTCAGCGGCTAAGCACAGCCCTAGGCGAGGCGCTAGAAAATTTCGCAAAATGACTTTGCAAAATTGCAAAGCGTTTGGTGGCCATCGCCTCTTTTACGGCTGAAACGATCGGAACGCGCAGGTAAGCGCCGATGAACTGGCAACCGCAAAAATCTCAGGATCCTCTAACGCCCGCACCTTATGCAGCACTTGATCGATGCTGATTTTATCACTGTGAGACTTGCGGAGCGATGCGATCGACTGGAGCTTTCGCAACTGGGCCAGGCTCAGTCGGTCGACCATCCGTTCCGCCATGCAACCCGCCATTCGTCGCGAAAGGCCGGCCTTTTCAAGCCCCGCGCGAAGACGTGATTCGGGCGACAAGGCGGCGCAGGCAGACAGAAGGAGAAGGGCGGCCGCCATCAAGGCGCGGGAGGAAATGGAACGCATCGCGCTTTTCATGGCCGCGCCGGGCTGAACAGAGGATAAATGCGTCGCTTTGATAAAGGAAAGAATCAACAATGGATCGGATTTTCGCGGCGATGTCGCACCGGGTCGCCAACTGGGCGGGCCAGCCCTTCGCCTTCGTCCTAGCGCTGGGCACGGTCATTCTGTGGCTCGCGACCGGCCCCCTCTTCCACTATTCCGATACGTGGCAGCTGGTGATCAACACCAGTACCACCATCGTCACCTTCCTGATGGTGTTCCTGATCCAGAATGCGCAAAACCGCGACGGCTCCGCCATCCAGGCGAAGCTGGATGAATTGATCCGCGCGGTCGACAACGCCCGCAACGATTTCATCGGCATCGAACATCTGACCGAAGCGGAACTACAGCGCATCAAGGCCGTATTGGAGCAGGAATGCGGGGACGATGACAACCACCGTCTGGCAATAGAAAGGCTGATCCAGCGGCGCTGACCGGAACGGTCAATGCGCGTGGATGATCAGCCGTTCATTTTCCCGCCGATAAGCATCGATGCGTTCGGTATAGCTTTGGGCGAGGCTTTGATAAGCGTCTCGCCCCTTGTCCGATCGGCTGGATTGCGCGCGTATCATCGACATCTGCTGGCGATGCAGCAGGTAGTTGACGTCCATCTCCATATTCGCCCTCCTCCCGTCCAAGTTCGAAGAGATTGGTCGATTGGCCGAGGCTGCATACGACTCGCAACATCAGCCTATATAGAATAGCACTGACACTACCCCTTGGCGAACCCGCTTATCGTCCCGGCGAGGCGGCCGGACGCGCTATCCAGCGCAAAACCACATATCCCGACAGGGCGGACAAGAGCGATCCCAAGAGTATTCCACCCTTCGCTTCCTCGACCAGCAGGGCTTGGCCGGGAAAGGCCAACGCCCCGATGAACAGGCTCATGGTGAAGCCGATGCCGCACAGCATCGTCATGCCATAGACTTGGCTCCAGCTCGCGCCGGCCGGCCGCTCCGCAAACCCCAGGCGCACCGCTGTCCAGATCGCCCCGAAAATACCCAGTTGCTTGCCCAGGAACAGGCCAAGCGCAACGCCCAGCGACAAAGGCGCGAACAGCATCGCCATTGCCTCGCCCCCCAGGCTGAGCCCGGCATTGGCGAACCCGAAGAGCGGGACGATCAGATAGGCGCTCCAAGGATGGATGGCATGTTCCAGGCGGTGCAACGGACTGTCCGCCGCATCGGGCGCGCCGGGCGTGCAGCGCACCGGCACCGTCATCGCGGCCAGCACGCCCGCGACCGTGGCATGGACACCCGACAACAGCATCAGGAACCAGAGCAAGGCGAAGCCCAGAAGATAGGGCACCAACGCCTTCACCCCCGCCCGGTTGAGGCCGTACATCAGCGCCAGCACGCCGGCCGCGCCCGCCAGCGCCGCCAGATCGAGGCCATGACTGTAGAAGAGGGCTATGATGGCCACCGCCCCCATGTCGTCGACGATGGCGACGGCTGTCAGGAACAGCTTGAGCGAAGCCGGCGCGCGCCGCCCCAGCAGCGCCAGCACGCCGATGGCGAAGGCGATGTCGGTTGCGGCCGGAATGGCCCAGCCATTGCCGAGCGCAGGCTGCCCGGCCGTCACCATCAGATAGATGATCGCCGGGGCGGCCATGCCCGCCACAGCCGCGAGGATCGGCAGCCGTCGCCTGTCCCAGGTGGACAGCCCCCCATCCAGAAACTCGCGCTTGATCTCCAGCCCGACCACCAGGAAGAATAGGGCCATCAGCCCGTCGTTGATCCACAGATGGAGCGTCATCGGCCCGATCCGCGACGACAGGGTCGGCCCCAGCGGCGCATGCAGCATGTCATGATAAAGATGCCCGATCGCACCGGGCAGATTGGCCAGAACCATCGCCGCGCCGGCCGCGATCATCAACAATATCGCCCCGCCGGTTTCCCCGGTCAGAAAATCGCGCAATGCGGATCGCGGCGGTCGATTCATCCCAGTCGGTCCTTTCGGCTATACCGGAGCAGGCGCAAGGCCATGACTGTGCCAGGATTTCCAAAGGCTTCTGCGCAAAATATGCAAAAGACTTGGAACGACGTGACGCAAATGGCATCCTCTCCCGCATAGACGGATGGGGGTCAAGTCTTGGGAGACATGTTGGCCGCAAGCCTTGTGGCGTTGCATCGGGAAATCCTGCTTTTCGCTGTCGTCGGATTGGCGATCGGCGGGCTAGACGATTTCCTGGTCGACATCCTCTTTCTGGCCCGTCGCTGTTGGCGCAACGTCGCCATTTATGCGCGCCACCCGCGCATGACCACGGCGACCCTTCCGGCTTCATCCCGGCCGGGCTGCATCGCCATATTCATCCCCGCCTGGCGCGAAGCAAACGTCATCGCACCGATGTTGCGCCATGCGCTCGTGCGCTGGCCGAACGATGACTATCGGATCTTCATCGGCCTCTATCCCAATGATCCGGAAACGATCGAAGCGGTTGCGCCCATCGCCGCCGGGGAACCGCGCATCATCGTGGGAATCAATCCCAGGCCGGGACCGAGCACGAAGGCGGACTGCCTCAATGTCCTGTGGCGGGCGATGCTGTCGGAAGAAGCGCGCACGACCAAAGCGTTCAAGGCGGTCGTGCTGCACGATGCCGAAGATGTGGTGCATGCCGACGAGATTCGGTTGTTCGACTTCATGATCGATCGGTTCGCCCTAGTTCAATTGCCGGTTTTGCCCCTGCCGGGCAAAGGGACATGGTTCGCGCGCGCGATCGCCAATCATTATGGCGATGAATTTGCCGAGAATCATGGGAAAGCGCTGACGGTGCGCGAAGCGCTGGGCGCGTCCATTCCATCCGCCGGCGTGGCATGCGCCTTCGAACGGGCGACGCTTGGCCGCCTGTCCGACCCCGCCCATGGCGGCCCCTTCGACCCGTCGTCGCTGACGGAGGATTATGAAGCGGGCCTGCGGATCGCCAATATGGGCGGGCGCGGCGTGTTCGTGCGTATGCGCGACGCGACCGGCGCGTTGGTGGCCACGCGCGAATATTTTCCGGACAGCGTGCATGCCGCCGTCCGGCAAAAGGCGCGCTGGATGGTGGGGATATCGCTCGCTGGCTGGGACCGCATGGGCTGGCATGGTGGCCCTGCTGAATGGTGGATGCGCATCCGCGACCGTCGCGCCACCATGGCGGCGCTCGTCCTGTTCGCCGCCTATATGGCGCTGATCCTCTGGGGACTGATCGCCGCTCTGGGCCTGTTCGCGCCTTTATCCCCGCCACCGCTGCCGCCCGTCATCGCAGCCCTGCTGTGGTTCAATATGGGGTTGATGGGCTGGCGAGCGGTCATGCGCGCCCTGTTTGTCGGCCGGGCCTATGGCTGGCGGCAGGGATTGATGGCGATCCCGCGCACCGTCATCGCCAACTATATCGCCATATTGGCGGCCCGGCGGGCGGTCTTCCTCTACGCGAAATCACTGCTGGGCAAGCCGCTTAGCTGGGACAAGACGCAGCATCATTTCCCCGACCTGAAGACCGATCCATGATCCGCACCGCAAACGGACGGCCGTTCCGTTTCTTTGCCATGGTGATGATGGTTTGGGTGGCTATCCGCTTGGCCAGCCAGGAGGCCGTACTACCGCCGGTGCAACATCCCTATGCAGATGGTCGTCCTGTGCCTGTGCCTGTGCCTGCGCCCGCCCCCGCGCTTCTGCCGCAAGCCGTGCTGGCGTCCAGCGCCGTGGCCACCCTGCCCCGGTTAGAAACGCTTGCCTCACAGCCTCTACCCCTTATCGCGCCACGAACGAAAACGGACACGTTCGGGCCACCACCCCCACCACCATCCTCCAATGCCGCCATGCCAGTCGATCTTATGGATTTCATCAGCTTCACCGTAGCGTTCGCCAATCGCCATTATGCCAGCGACCTGGAATATATGAGCCGTTTCCAGACCCCGACAGCCAGCCCTTCTCCGCTCATAACCGAGCAAAAGACGCCGGATCGATGGCGCGCCGCTGCATGGCTGCTGTGGCGCCCCGGCGGCGCGAGGCCAAGCGGGACCGTGCCGACTGGCCAGCTCGGCGGCTCGCAGACGGGACTTCGGGTGGACTATGATCTGACACCGCGCGCATCCAGCAGCACCGTCGCCTATGGCCGCCTGACACGCGCGCTCCAGCGGCCCACAGCATCTGAAGGCGCAGTCGGATTGTCGATCCAACCGATGCGCGCGATCCCGATCAGCGTCGCGGTCGAACGACGCGTCGCGCTGGGCAACGGCGCGCGCAACGCCAACGCGGTGATGGCGGTGGGCGGATTTGGACCGGTGGCGATCGCGCCGGCGATCGTGGCGGAGGGCTATGGCCAGACCGGCATCGTGGGTTTCCGCCGCGGGGATGCTTTCATCGACGGCAAATTCTCGCTCTCCACCCCGCTTGGTCAATCGCCCTTCCGCGTCGGCGCAGCTTTATCGGGCGGCGCGCAACCGGGTGTCAACAGGCTGGATATCGGCCCCGAATTGCAGTTTCGCCTGCCTTTGCCGACCGTAGGCGCGCGGATCGCCATCGAATGGCGCGAACGGATCGCGGGAGGCGCACGGCCAGGATCGGGCCTCGCCATCACCCTTGCCGCCGATTTTTAATCGCTGGGCTCCATCGCCGCTTTATATCGCCGCCGCTTGGCGTTACCCCCGACGGGCATGGATCTTTACCTGCCCATAGCCAATCTATCGGTGAACGCGCTTGTCATTATCGGCCTGGGCGGCGTCGTCGGGCTGCTGTCCGGCATGTTCGGCGTCGGCGGCGGATTCCTGACGACGCCGTTGCTGATCTTCTACGGCATTCCGCCCACCGTCGCAGCAGCGTCCGCCGCTTCGCAGGTGACGGGTGCCAGCGTTTCGGGTGTATTCACCCATATGGCGCGCGGCACCGTCGATTTCCGCATGGGCGGCGTGCTGATCGCGGGCGGCGTGGTCGGGGCCGGCATGGGCGTCTTCATTTTCCGCCTGCTGCAATATCTGGGTCAGATCGATACCGTCATCGGCATCCTTTATGTGCTGATGCTGGGCGGCATTGGTGCTCTGATGGCCAAGGAATCGATCCAGGCGCTGGTGGCGCTGAAAACCGGCAAGCGCCCTCCCGCGCGCAAGCGACGGCATCATCCTCTGGTCGCCGCGCTGCCAATGCGCTGGCGTTTCTACCGCTCCGGCCTGTATATCTCGCCACTCGCGCCCCTGTTGCTGGGCATGGCAACCGGCATATTGACGATGTTGCTGGGCGTGGGCGGCGGATTCATCCTGGTACCCGCCATGCTTTACCTGCTGGGGATGGCGACGCAGTCGGTGGTCGGGACATCGCTGTTCCAAATCTTGTTCGTCACCATGGCGACGACGATGATGCACGCGATGACGACCAAGGCGGTAGACCTGGTGCTGGCGCTGCTGCTGCTGATCGGCAGCGTCGTCGGCGCGCAGATCGGCACCCGCATTTCCATGTCGATCCGCCCTGAATATCTGCGCATCCTGCTCGCCGCGATCGTATTGTTCGTCGCGGCGCGCATGGCGCTGGGGTTGGGATTTCGTCCCGACGAAATCTACACGATCGAGGTGGGCTGATGAGTCGCTGGCGCGCCTTGCTGGCCCTCCCTGCGGCGCTGGCGCTCATCGGAGCGGACGAACCGCAACTGGTGCCCGACGTGTCGCAGCGCGAAGTCGTGATCCAGTACAGCTTCACCGGTGCCGACCTGCTGCTGTTCGGCGCGATCGTCTATCCCGACGGGCGACGCCCCGACAAGCCGGCTGACATCGTCGTCGTGCTCAAGGGGCCGGAACAGTCGATCACCATGCGCGAAAAGCAGAAGGTGGCCGGCATCTGGGTCAATGCCGACACTGCGCGTTTCCGCTCCGCCCCCAGCTTCTACGCCATGGCCTCGTCGCGCCCGATCGACCGGATCGTGGATGAACGCACCGCCGCCATCTACGAATTGGGCGTGGACAAGCTACAACTCTCGCCTTCTTCGCTCAACGAGAGCGCGGAATTGTCGCGCTTTCAATCCGGTCTCGTCGATTTGCGGGCGCGGTCGGGCCTGTTCGTTGAGCGACCCGGCACGGTCGAGATTACCGACGGCGTTCTCTATCGCGCGCGCCTGCCGCTGTCGGCGCGCGTCATCGTGGGCGATTATACCGCCGAAACCTTCCTGGTGCAGGACGGACGGGTGGTCGCCGCCGCGGTGCGCGACATCACGGTACGCAAATCCGGGTTCGAACAGTTCATCGCCAGCGCGGCCGAACATTGGTCCTTCGTCTATGGGCTGGTCGCGATCGCCATGGCGGTGGGCATGGGTTGGGCGGCCGGCGCCATCGCCAGACGCATCTGAAAACGTCAATCCTCATTCTTTGGATCAAGCCAATTGCCCACACCCCAATAGTCCGACTAAAATAGCGTAAAATGGGTCGAGGGGGGACAGGACGATGACAGACACAGCCATACGGGCGGGCGCTGGCCCTTTTCCCAACCTGGCACAGCGCAGCCATGCCCTACGCGCCTCGCTCTCGCGCGAAATGCACGTGCGCAAGATGCCGCGGCTCGATACGCCCGCGCGCGCGGTGCAGTTCATGATGATCGTCAATGAGCAGGAAGCGCGGGACAGCGTCGCTGCGCTCCGCAACCTCGTACCCGATGATGGCCCCTCCCCTGATGCCAGCGACCGCTTCTTCGCGTGTCGCGTCGGCGCGCTCGGCTTTTCCTGGGAACGGCACAGCGAGTTCATCACGTATAGCTTCATCGCAGACGGCTATGGCGAACCGTTCGACCTGTCGCCCTTCCTGCCCGTGTCGCACTGGATCGACCGACTGCCGGGCCAAGTCATCCGATCGACCCAGATCGCCTTGACGAAGAATGAGCCATCCAACGCGACGATCGCCACCTATTTCGCGTCCGACGACCTCATCATCTCCGACGTCGCCCAATGCCGGGCGCGCGTCTGGGGCGATTTCCGCCTGCATGACAATGGCTTTGGCCGCCTGCTGATCCAGGATCGCGGGCTGGAAGGGGCAGAAGCGTCACTGTTGGTGCAACGATTGCAGGAACTGGGCAATTATCGGAAGATCGCTTTGCTCGGCCTGCCCGAAGCGCAACAGGCGACCCCCCTCCTTGCGACCTTGGAGCAGCGCCTGACCGACGTAACCGCCTGCGTCGCAGAACCGCAGGCGGATGCCGACGCCGTGCTGGAGGATCTATCGTCACTTAGCGCCGAACTGGCACAGATCGTCGCGCGCACCCGCTATCGCATGAGCGCCACCCATGCCTATGCTGAACTATGCTTCGACCGCATCCGGCGGTTGGATGTCGCGCCCGTGCGCGGCTATCGCTCGCTCGACGATTTTACCGAGCGGCGATTGCTGCCGGCCATGCGGACCTGCGACGCTTTTAGTCGGCGGCTGGAAGATTTGTCACAACGCACCGCATGGACCAGCGCGATGCTGCGCACGCGGGTCGACACCGCCCTGGCGCGCCGCAATCGCGACTTGTTGGCATCGATGGACCGGCGCACCGGTCTGCAACTGCGCCTCCAGCACACGGTCGAGGGGCTGTCAGTGGTGGCGATCAGCTATTATGCGCTCGGTCTGTGGCATTATCTCAAGGAAGCGATCGAGCATCAGGGCGCGCATCTGCCCGGCTGGGTCGACCTGGCCCTTATCCCCGCGATCGTCGCGGCGGTTTTCCTGGGTCTGCGTCAGATAAAGAAGGTGAAGCGCCCGCCATCCTTGCAGGACGGCGAGACGCTTGATCATTAGGGCTTATTCGGCCAGCAACTGCACCGGGCCGATCAGGCCGGACGGACGCAGCGGCGCGTCGGGCCGATAGGTCGGCGCGGCGGTGAAGGTGATTTTTTCCGCGCCGGGCTGCTGGTCGCCGATCAGGCGATTGACCCACAGGTTCGCGACCTTGACCTCCAACTGGTTGTTGCCCGGCTTCACCAGCTTGCCGATGTCGAGCCGATAGGGGGCAAACCAGGTCGTACCGGCCAATTGACCATTGACCCGCACCTCAGCCAGATCGCCGATCTTGCCCAGATCGATCCACAGCGGCGCGCCGGACTTCAGCCCCTTCGGCACAGTGAAGCGCGTAGAATAGGTCGCGATGCCGGAGAAGTAACGCACGCCCTTGTCGGTATGGCTTTCGAGCGGCGTCAGGGTGGGCATAGCGATGCTTTCGGGCGCACCGCGGCCGGGCTGGAAGCGGACGGTCCAGGGGCTCGTCAACGTCGCGACCGCCTGCGCCGCCTTGGCCGAGATGGTGGCGGATGGCGCCATCACCGATTTGCGGAACAGGATGAAGAAGGCATCCTCGGCACCAACGTCGAGCGGGATCACCGTTTCGCTGCCTTCGATGCGGTAAGATATGGGCGCGGCCGCCCCGTCGATCGCGCGCCAGATTTCGGGCTGCCTGCCGGTCACCCGGAAGCGCGCCTCGATCCGGCCGGCCTTTTCGGTGCGGTTATTGACGAAATACAGGTCGCCATCACTCAGCTTGCGGTGGACGAAGCGATAATCGGTGTCCTGTGCGCCCTCCGTTATACGAAAGTCCGGGCCGACGCCGGCGCTGGCGAGTGCAGCTTCGGCGTCGCGGCTGGCGATCACCCGGCCCTTGCCGACCGGTTCGCCACTCCACAGGCGGGTGACAAGCGTCTTGAACGCCGCTGCATCGTCCGCAAGGCCCGGCGCGCGTTCGGGGGCCATGCCGATCACGGTCGCGCCGCGTTCGACCAGCGCGGCGATCCTTTGCAGGGTCGTCAGCGTCATCACCCGGCTGGTGCCGCCCAGATAGAGGGCGCGATACCGGGCGTTGCCCGCCGCCAGCGCGCCATCGGCCACGCTCATGCGGTTGGCGATGATGTCGGCATTGACGAAATCATAGGCGTAGCGGGTGGGCAGGTCGGCCGGCACGCCATGTTCGAACAAAGACGTGATCGGCGTATCTTCGCCATAGAAATAAGCGAGATCGGCCTGATCGCGGCCCTGCTGGAGCAGGTAACCGGTGCGCGCCATATAATCGACCCAGGGCTTGGCCATCTCCGCCCAGCTTTCATGCCGGTTGAAATATTGGCCAAAGATCATGAGGCTGAGGCCCGGCACCTTGTCATCGACCGGCTGGTGGACCGAGGTGTGGACGATCGGCCGGTTGACGCCCGATGCGAACTCCAGGTCGATGACGCGCTTGAGGTCCGCCGGCGCAAAGGCCCATGGCGCGAAGGCCGACGTCATGGATTCGGCCGACACGACATTCTGGCCATAGATATGGGCGACCGACGCCGCCCCCTTCATGTCGCCGATCAGCGTCGGTCGCGCTGCGCCACCGCGATTGAAGGTCCACATCGCCGCCATCGGCACATCGGTATGGGACCGCATGGCCAGATCATCGCCCAGCACAGGGCGACCATTTTCCAGCGCCTCGCCATAGACGGTCAGGCCGTTTTCATGCGCGACCTTGGCCACAGTGCCATAATGGGCATCAGCCAGCAGGTCGGCCAGCGTCTGACGATAGTCGTGCAGGAAAGCGTCGCTACGTGCGGCCGATCCCACGACCGCGCCCGTCAGCGTCGGCAGGAAGGGCTGCGGGTCATAGCCGCGCCGGGCCTTGAACTCCTCCACCATACGCGGAGTCCAGTTGGATGCGCCAACCTCTATACTGTCGGTTAGCAGCGCGCTTATCCCCCTTTTGCCGATCCAATCCGCGCCCACCGTGTCGCGATACATGCCGAGATAGGTTTCGAGATAGCGGCGCACGGCCGCCGCATCATATTTGTCGACCTCCAGCCCCGTGGCTTCGGGCGTGGCGGGATGGTTCATCTTGCCGGTCAGCGAGTAACCCACGCGGACGATGCGCCAGTCGTCCCCCTCGGGTGCGGTCCAGTCCAGTGTGCCATCGGGACGCAACCGGTCGGTCAGATCGATCACCCTGGCGGGATCGATAGCGGGCACGTCAGGCGCGGGGTCGCCGCTCAGCGCATTATAATCGGCGACGATCGCATAACCGGCCTTGGCCTCATAGTGATCGATCTTGGCTTCGGTCGAGAGGCGCGGGTCGCCTATGCCCAGCGTCGGGCTGGCAGGACGACCGAAAACGTCCATCATGACAGCGCCGGGGGCACCGTCGCCCAACCCCGGCGACTTGGGCGCGTCGTTGGGAGAAAGCACGAGGCGAAAGCGCTGCGCGGTGACGGGCGCGAAGCCGATCGTTGCCGACACTTCGGTCAGCGAAAAGCGGCCGACCGGCCGCCAGCCCTGCGGAGTTTCCGCTTCCAGCGTCGGGCGATACACCGGGTCTCCGAAGGGCGGCCGGGCGTGGGGCACAAACAGGCTGGCCGACCGGATCGTCACCCGCTTGCCATAATCGAGGATCAGCGCGCCGGGATTGGTGGCGTCGCCCTTGGCGATCTGCGCCACGGTTTCGAGGTCATTGTCGAGCACAGGCGCAGGGGCGAGCGCCGTTCCGTCCGTTTGCGTGACGCGCGGTTGCGGCAGGACGCTGGTCAATATGGGGTAGGCAAGCACGCGGGCGTCGGCATAGAAGCTGGGCAGCGCGGGCGCCCCCTCGCCAGCCGCGAGCGGATCGCTGAACTTCGCGCTCTGAAACGCCCCGGTGATGGAAGGCGGCGCGGCGAGCGCGCCTTTCAGCCGCTGCCCGCCGCGCAGGTCCGTTTCGCTCCATACCAGCTTCTTCATCGCATCTTGCGGTTTTACCCAAGGACCGCCCGTCTCGCTCCAGCCCGGCGAGGCGGCAATGGCGAATTCCAGCCCCTTGGCATCGGCGGTGTGGACGGCGTGGCGGAACGCGTCCTTCCAGCCGTCGGTCATGTAAATCAGCCTTTCCGGCACGATCTGCGGCGTCATCAGGCTGGCATCGAAATTCTGGACCCCGCCGATGCCCATCCGCGCCATCCAGTCGAGATCCTTGTCGATCCCGTCTTTGGTCACATTGCCGTTCATCCAGTGCCACCAGACGCGCGGTCGCGCCGACTGGGGCGGATTGCGGAAGCCGTCGGCCAGATCGTCAGCCAGCACGGGCGCACCGATCGCGGTGCAGGCCAGCAAGACGGCGAAACGAAGGGTGCGGGCTTTCATCGACGAACGATCCTCTTTTTCAAACAGGGCGGGCGGACGACAGCAGCCGTCGCAGCGCCAGGCTGGCGACCAGCGCGCCGAGTGCGCCGCCATAGGCAATCTTGATCATCAGGGCGGCAGTCCAGGCGATAGGTGGAAAGCCGACGCTCTCGATCGAAAAGGCGAGCAGACCGCCCAGCGCCGCACCGGCAAGGGCGAACAGGCCGGCCCGGATCAGGACGCCGCGCAAGATCGGCGGGTAACTTAGCTTGCGCCGCGCGATCAGCGCGGGGACCAGCGCGCTCATCAGGGCGACAGCGATGCTTTGCGGCACGAAATCCAGCGCGAGATTATCCGGCGCGGCCCAGCGCAACAGACGCGGTTGCGTCCCGAAGACGCCGAGGAAGAAGGCCAGGCTCAGCACGCCGTTGATGACGATGCTGATCGCCGCTTCCCGACCGATCGAGACGGCATGTGTCACTGGCTGGCTTTCGCCGCCAGCAACCCGCGCATCTCCATCCAGGACAGGAATTGCGGCAGCAGGCCCATGGTCGTCGTGCCGGGCAACCCCTTGCCGAAACCATGATTGCCGCGTTCATAGGCATGCAGTTCGACTGGCGCATGGGCGCGCCGCCAGGCTTCGACCAGCGCATAGGAGGGATTGGGGAACAGACTGTCGTCATTGGCGATGGCGGCGAACATCGGCGGCGCATCGGCCGGCACATCGCGCGCCAGCATCGGGCCATAGACATAGCCGATATAGGCGGGGCGATCGCCCCCTTTCCCTTCGAGTGCGGCGTTCAGCGTGGTCATCGCCCCGGCGGAAAAGCCGATCATGCCCACCCGCCCTGCGTCGACGCCCCATTTCCCCGCATTGGCGCGCACCAGCTTGAGCGCCGCCAGCGCGTCGAGCGTCGCGCGCGGTTCGCTGATCGAGGGCGGCGCGGTCGGATCGCGCAGCGAATCCGCCATGCGCTTGCCCATGTAGGCGGCGGCCTCATCCGTGTCGGCCGGGGTCTGGTTCAAGCGATATTTCAGGACGAAGGCGGCGATCCCATGATCGGCCAGCCAACGCGCGACGCTCCAGCCCTCATGCTCCATCGACAGCAGCATGAAGGCACCGCCCGGCGCAACGATCACCGCCGCCCCGGTCGCCTTGGCGGGGTCCGGCAGAACCGGCGTCAGCGTCGGCACGGTCACGTTGCGGACCGCCAGATCCGGACCAAAGCGGACCCAATTCTCGGTCGAAACCTTGGGTGCCTTCATTTCGGGATAGAGCTGGATGGCGTCGGGTTCTGCCGGGGCCTGGGCAGGCACGGCCACGGGCATCTGGGCAGCAACCGGAGCGCCGAGCAGCAAGGCGGTAGCGGCGAACAAGACGGCTTTCATGGCATATTCTCCTTACAGCGCGTTGCGACGGGCGATGGCGCCATAGACGGCGGCGCTTGGTTTGGCCGTGCGGGCGAAGGTGACCGGATCGACGCTGTGCAGCCCGAATTTGGGCTTATAGCCGAAAATCCATTCGAAATTGTCGAGCAAAGACCAGTGGCAATAGCCCAGCACCGGCACGCCGTCCTCCATCGCAGCCTTCAGGCCGGCGAGCGCTTCCGGGATAAATTTGGCACGGATGGCGTCATCCTCGCTGCCGACGCCATGTTCGGACACCAGGATCGGCACGCCGGTCGCCTGATGGGCGAAACGCACCGCCCCTGCGAGCGAACCAGGCCAGACTTCGGTGCCTGACCAGTTGACGGTCGATCCGGCCGGCGCAGGCAGGCGGCCTTTGTCGCCCCAGAGCGCGCGCTCGTAATTCTGCACGCCGATGAAGTCGTCGCCCTTCGCGACGTTCAGCCATTCGCCGTAGAGTTCGCCGCGCATCCTGTCGCGGATCGACGCCTTGCCCACGGCCTGGTCGTCCATCATCGCCAGCGAGAAGCCGACCGGCAGGTCGGGCCGCACCGCCTTGATCGCCGCCTTGCCCGCCTTGTGCGCGGCGAGCAGACCCTTTTGTAGCGCAGGCAGATCGTCAAACCCGGCGACATTGGCGCTGACGAACTTGGGCACGCCCAGCCGCTTGGCCGCGGTATCGAGAGTCAGTTTCTGGATGTCCCACACCTGCTGGGGCAACATGGGCTTCAGCAACAGCAGGATATTAGGTTCGTTGAAGGTGATGACCCGGTCCACCCCCTGCCCCAGAGCGCGGGTCGCCTTGTCGCAATAGCGCGCGAAAAGCTGTTCGCTTTCGGGGTTTGTCCAACCGCCCTGCGCGCTGAACCAGCGCGGCGCGGTGAAATGGCTGTAGGTGACGATCGGCGTCAGGCCACGCGCGCGGCACCCGTCGACGATCGCCTTATAATGGTCGAGCATCGCCTGGCTGAACAGCCCCTTCTCCGGCTCGATCCGCGCCCATTCGATGCCGAAGCGATAGCAGTTGAGGCCCATAGTCTTGGCAAGATCGAGGTCAGTTTCCCACAGAATGAAACTGTTGCAGGCGTCGCCGGACGGCTGGGCGAAGACGGTGGGCTGCTGATTTTCCAGAAACCACAGATCGCTGGCGATATTATTGCCCTCGATCTGGTGCGCCGCGGTCGCGGCGCCCCAGAGGAAACCCTTGGGGAAATTCGGGTCGTTTGCCTTACGCGCGGCGAGCGCGGGGGCGGCCATCAGCGCAGCGCCGGTGGCCAGAAGGGTTCTGCGGTCCAGCATGGTGTCCGTCTCTCCGATTATGATTGTCTAAGGGTGGTTTCGCGCACGAAGGCGCAGATTTCATGAGCGAGTCGCTGGTCGGCGGTGCCCAGATGCATGGCCATGCTGTAATGATTATGGCCCGAATGGATGAAGGCGCGCGGCATCGCGCCATGGCGGGCAAGCCGGTCTTGCATTAGCCCCAAAAACTCGGCCTGGAAGCGGGGCGGGTCGAACTCGGCGCAGGCGAGCATCAGCGGTAATTGCGTGGCAACGACCGCCTCCATCGGCATCCGATCGGGATAGAGCGCCAGGTCGCCATAATAGAGCATGTCGCGCGCATCGAGCGGCGTGTAGCCGTACAGTCCGGACAGCAAGATCGCAGCGCGAATATCGCGATCGCCAGCCAGTTTCAGATAGCCCGCCACATGCACCGAGCCGGCGGACGTGCCCATCAGTACGATCCGGTCCGGGTCGCCGCCATGCTGCGCAGCATGATCCTTGATCCAGGCGACGACGGCGGCGATATCCTCCGACCCGGCGGGCCAGACATGATCGGGCGCCAGCCGATAGTTGATGACGATGCCCAGAAACCCCGCCTGCGCCGCCATGCGGCCGACATTGGCGTTGGGCCAGGCGTCGGCTCCGCCCCCATGGCCGCCCTTGTCGCCCTTCAGGAAACCGCCGCCATGAACGAAAACGAGGATAGGCGCGAGGCCATCGCCCCGCGGCCGATACATGTCGAGGCGATGGCGCTCATGCGGGCCATAGGCGACGTCCGCTGCCGTCACCGGCACCTGCGCCATCAGAGCCGCTTGTTCGGCGTCGAATAGGACGCGGCATTGCGCAAGGACGGCCGGGCCAAGGTCCGTCCCCATGGCGGCAATGGCCTGTCTAACTGGCTTCATCTCTGCACCCTAACTACCTTGGTAGCCAACGAAAGAGGACATGGTGTCGAACCGCCATGTCCTCTTTCCAATCAGAATTTCGCGTCGAGTTGCAGGCCAACCTGGCGGAAGGACTGCGGACCATAGATCGCGCCGACGCCCGAACCGAAATTGCTCTGGAGCAAGGAAGGTTCATGAACATTGAACAGGTTGCGCACGAATACGCCCGCCGAATAGCGCTCATCCTCGCTGCGCACGCCCAAGCGACCGCCGACCGTCCAGTGCGGACGGAATGTTTCGGCACCACGCGACGTATTTTGGTAACGAACACGCGATTTCCAGATGGTGTCCGCCGCCAGGAAGCCGTTCAGGCCACCCGTCAGCGGCTGCTCATATTCGCCCGACAAGGTAAACTTATAGCGCGGCGAATAAGCCAGTTGGCTGCCGCCGATATTGGTGGCGTCATTACCTACGAAGCCGCCCGGATAGGTCGCCTTGGTATAGATGAAGCCGGTATTCATCGACAGCCGATCGGAAATCTGTCCGAACAGATTGACTTCCGCGCCGCGCGTCTTGACCCCGTCGATGTTCGTCTGGGCACAGACAAGCTGGGCGGTGGTGGGGTTGACGGTACATTCCTGCGCCTGGAAATTCTTGATCTTGCTGTAGAAGACGCTGACGTCCAGCACCGCGCCGCCGAACAGCGTGGCCTTCATCCCTGCTTCGTAGGACATGGGGATTTCCGGTTGGACGACATAGGGCAGCAGCGGCGCGGTCGGCACCGCGATCTGGCCGCCCTTGAAGCCGCGCGAGGCGGTGACATAGGCCATCAGCGACCGGTCGATGTCATATTGGATGCCGGTGCGCCAGGATATCTTGTCGACATTGAGGATCTGGACGCTCTCCGCGCCGGTGCCGGCGTCGGTCCGGTCGAGCGACAGGCGCCCGGCGGTGTAGCGTCCGCCCAGGATCAGACGCAGCTTGTCGGTGGCGTGCAACGTGCCCTGGCCGAAGATGGCGAGGGATTCATCGGTAATCTCGTTCAGGGCGCCCGGCGAATCCACCGGACGGATGACGAAGCCGTTGGGCAGCGTCACCGAAATGGTGAAGCGCTCGGGCTGCTGCACCGTCTTCTGGTTAGAATAGAAGGCGCCAACCGTATATTCGAAGACCGAATTGCTGGGCGACGACGCGCGGAATTCCTGCGTGAACAGCCGGATGTCGGTGCCCGTCGGGCCGCTGATGAGTTCGGTCGCCAGCGGATCGGCACGATAGATGTTGCCCAGCGTATTGCTGCTTTCCGTCTTGCGATAGGCGGTGATAGACGTCAGCGTCAGCGGACCGGCGTCATAATCGACCTGCGCCGACCCGCCCCATGCCTTGACCTTGCTGCTGAATTCATCGCCGACGCAAAAGGTCTGGTTGCCCTCGCCGGGCGTGATGCCGCAGCTGTTGAGCAGCGCCGTGTTCGCGGCGGTATTAGACAGGAAGGTGAAGAAGTCGCCGCCATTGTCCGCCGACCCCTTCGACCAGTCGCCGATCAGGTTGACGGTCAGGTCTTCGCTCGCATTCCACAGGAACCGGCCACGCACGGCGTAGCGGTTGACGTCGTTCCAGTCGCCGGTGACGGCATTGCGGTTGACGCCCTGGCGGGTGTTGCTCATGCCCGACACGCGTAGCGCGCTGGTGGGGCTGAACGGCACGTTGATGACGCCCTGGACGACCTGCTGTCCATATTTGGACCCCACGGTCCCGGCATCGGACAATTCGGTGCGTACGCGGCCGCTAAATTCGGTGGGGTCAGGCGCGTTGGTCGTGATGTTGATGACGCCGGCCGATGTGGTCAAGCCGAACAACGTACCCTGTGGCCCCTTGAGCACTTCGATCCGTGACACGTCGAACAGGTCGGAGATATTGGCGTTGCCCTGGCTCACCTGGTCGACGACGACACCCACCGAAGCGACCGCGCCTGGCGAGAAGCTCTGCGTGCCGATGCCGCGGATCGATCCGCCGCCGCCGGTATTCTGCGACGGCGCCGACTGGATTTCCAGCGCGGGCGCGACCCGGTTCAGGTCGTTCAGATTATTGACCTGCTGGCGCTCCAGCTGCTTCTGGCTGGCCACGGTGATCGAAATCGGCACCTCCGTCACCTTTTCCTGACGGCGCTGCGCGGTCACGATGATGTCGGACATAGCCGATTCCGTCGGCTCCTGCGGCGCGGCGGCATCCTGGGCAAAGGCTGGCGCGACGATGGCGAACGTGCTGACGCTCGCCATCGCCAGGATGGACTTGTGGAATATACGCATAGTGTCTCCTCCCCTTCTTATCATTGGGTAATTTAGGCTTATTGTTCGTCGATGATGCGGTTGGTCAGTGTGCCGATGGCGCCGATGGTGACGTCGACCTTGTCGCCCGCGTGCATATAGAGCGGCGGAGTGCGCTTATCGCCGACACCGCCGGGCGTGCCGGTGGCGATGACATCACCCGGCGCCAGGGGCGTGAAGGCGCTGATATATTCGATGACCGTCGGGATATCCCAGATCATGTCGGCGATCGGCTGGTCCTGCACCAACTCGCCGTTGAGGCGGGTCTGAACACGCAGCGCGCCCAGATCATCGATCTCGTCGGGCGTGACCAGCGCGGGGCCGAAGCCGCCGGTGCCTGGAAAGGTTTTGCCCGGTGTGAACTGGATATTGTGGCGCTGCCAGTCGCGCGCCGACCCGTCGTTGAACGCGGCATAGCCAGCGACATGGCTCCAGGCGTCGGCGGCGGCGACCTTGTGGCACGGCTTGCCGATGACGATCGCCAGTTCGCCTTCATAATCGAAGCGTTCCGTCACGGCGGGCTTCACCATCGGCTGACCGTCTGCGACAAGGCTGTCGGCGTAGCGCACGAAGATGGCGGGATGCGCCTTCTGCTCACGCCCGGTTTCCTTGACATGCTCGGCATAGTTGAGGCCCACGCACAGGATCTTGGCGGGATCGGGGATGACCGGCAGCAGCACGATATCGGCGGCGGCATAGGTCGCGCCGTCGGCCAGGGTCGCCAGGCTGCCGTCGGTCAGCGCGGCCTTCAGGCTGGGCGTCGCGCCCGTTGCCAGTTCGATGATCGTTGCGCCATCCTGACGGCCGAAGCTGGGGGTGCCGTCGGGGCGGCGGAAACTTACAAATCGGGTCACGTCTCTGTCTCCTCTGCCGCGTGGAGCGGCCTTCAATCCTGTCGTGCCGAGCAGCACGCCGCCGATCGCGGCGAGCGCGGTCCGGCGGTCAAGCGTCAAGCGGCGCGGCCTCCCAGTTTCGGCGGTGGCGGAACTTTTCCTCGGCGGCGCGCAGTCCGTCCAAATCCTTGTCGGACATGCCCCACTGGTCGATCCGTTTTTCCGGCCAGGTCCAGTCTTCCGGGGCGCCGGGTTGATAGTCGTCGGGCACCTTGTTCACGGCGGTCGAAAATTCGATCACCGGGCCGAAGGGGGCAATGAAATAAGCGAACACATTGGCGCCGGGGCCATGGCGACCTGGTCCCCAGGCCGGCACCATATCCTGATCGCGCAGACGACCGATGCCGCGCATCACCGCGTCCAGATCCTCCTTCTCGAAAGCGATATGGTTGAGCGATGCAAAGCCCGCGCGGGCGAAGGCGGTGCTGTGGTGCGAATCGTTGCAGCGCACGAACACCATGCCCTTGGTCCGGTCCGACACGCGGAAGCCAAGCGCCTCCTCGACCAGATGGCCTGTCGCCTCGGCATCGGCGCTGTTGAACACGACATGGGTCAGCTTGACCGGGAGGTCATGGCCCTCGATCGGCGCGACTTCTGCTGCGTCGACCAGGAAGCGCAGCAATTCGCCCTCGGCCAGTTCCACGATGATGCCATGGCCGCCGCCCGGATCATCCGAGGTGACGGGCGCGGCGGTCAGGCCCGCTTCGCTCACCGAGCGCTTGAGCTGTTCCAGCCGTTCGACGGTGCAGACGAAGGTGGTCGAACGGACATAGCTATCGGCCGAGTCTTCCAGCGCGATCAGATAGGGGAAGCCGCCCGATCCGCGCAGATAATGGATGTTGCCCTCGACCGCCGCCGGGGCCATGCCCCAGATGTCGGTCAGGAAGGCGGCGGCGTCCGCCGCCCCCGGCAGCGCCAGTTCGATACTGCGTAATTTCATTTTACGTCTCCGTGGGATAGGCCCGCGGCCAGGATGCCGGCGATGGCGCAGGCTTCGTCGCAATCGCCGGTGTCGCCGCTGATCCCGACGGCGCCCATCACCGCGCCTTCCACGTCCCGGATCAGGACGCCGCCGGGGGACAGAGCGAGCCGACCGCCCGTGGCGGCAACGACGCTTTGAAAGAAAACGGGGTTGGCGGCGGCGCGCGCGGCCAGCACCCGCGTGTCTGCTCCCATGCCCAGTGCGCCGGTAGCCTTGGCCTTGGCTATGTCGAAACGGAAAAGGCTGGCGCCATCCTCACGGACGGTCGCGACAGGGTGCGCCCCGGCATCCAGCACCACTATGGCAAGCGGCTGTGCGCCGTCGGCGCGAGCCTTTGCCAGCGCGGCATCGATGATGGTGCGGGCCTGGGCGAGCGGGAGACTCATGCGGCTATCTCCTGGCGAGGGACACCGGCGATCAGGGCGTCGCGACGGGCGATGAGGTCGGCAGGCGTCTTGGTTCCTTGGCCGGTGCCGAAGACATAATGGTCCGGGCGGATCAGCACGGCGTCGGCGCTACGCGCGTCGAGCCAGGCAGCGATCGCGCCCGCATCATCCAACGCTGCGATGTCGATCACGGTGATGTCGGCATTGTCGATCGGGGTTCGGGTGAACAGCCGCCAGCCGCTGCCCGTCACATCATCGAGCAGCCGGTCGCCGACGCGCGGCTGGATGAAGCGCTCGCCAGCGCCAGCCGTGCCGTAGGCGACGATGCCGGTGGTGATGGCGGGGATCAGGTCGGCGGCGGTGCCATGCTGGGCGTTTCTGGCCGCTTCACGCATGGTGGCGTCACGCTGCGCAGCGGCTTGCGGATCAAGCATACAAATATAGCGACCCGCGCCCACGGCGGCGGAAATGACCGCACGAACATGGGGATCGCGCTCTGGCTGGTAAGTGTCGAGCAGCGCGTCGGGCGCCTGCCCCTTGAGCACTGCCTCCAGCTTCCACGCCAGATTGGCCACATCGCGCAGGCCATGGCACATGCCCTGGCCGAAAAAGGGCGGCGTCTGGTGCGCGGCATCGCCGGCCAGGAAGACGCCGCCCATCCGCCACCGCCCGGCAATCAGGCCATGGAACCGGTAGGTCGCCGCGCGTACGACCTTGTGCGGAACCCCGGAGAGATAGGGTTCGACCAGGGCTGCGACCGAATCCGGCTCCATCATGGCCTGATCGTCTTCGCCCGGCAGCAGCATGAATTCCCAACGCCGGTGATTGCCGCGCCCCGGCACGATGGTCGCCGGGCGCTTGGGATCGCACATCATCACCGACAGCTTTTGTAGGTCAGCGCCGTCCGGCACGCCCCACAGGTCGGGGAAGCGGACCGGGCCATCGACCTCTACATCGACCACCAGCCAGGGTTCTTCGAAATCGAGGTCGTCAAGCATAATGCCTAGCGCCTTGCGCACCGCGCTGCGCGATCCGTCGCACGCGATCACGTAGCGGGCCTGCGCCGTGCGACCTTCGGAAAGCCGCAGCGTGACTCCGTTTTCGTCCTGCTCCAGCCCTTCGAATGCGACGCCGAGTTGGACAGTTATATTGGAATATTCGGTCAGCGCCTGGCGCAGGTGATTTTCCAGCTCCGGCTGGTAGAAAAAATAGTCGTTCGACCAGCTGAACGGCCGCGCCCGGCCGACCGTGCCCATATAGCGGATGACGCCATGGTCGGCGCCGACGTGCAGATGCCCTTCAGTGTCGCGCATGTCGCCCGCGACCCGATCAATCACGCCAGCCGACTGGAACAGGCGCATCATCTCATGGTCAAGATGCACCGCACGGGGCAGTGGATAGGGGTTCGCCTCCTGCTCGATCACCAGGACCGACAGGCCGGATTTCCCAAGGAGATTGGCCGCAAAGGCCCCCACCGGCCCGCAGCCGATGATCGCAACATCGAACATGAAAGCGTCTTTCCGGTCAGGCGGCCACGGGCTGCACTGCGGGGGATTTATGCATCCGTCCGCCCAGCATGATCATCTTGATATTATTGGTGTCCTGCAGGATGCGGACGTCCTGGGTCGGATCGCCATCGACCAGCAGCAGGTCGGCCAGATAGCCGGGTTTCACCTGTCCAACTTGCTGTCCCATTAGCTGTCCGCCCAGCATGGTCGCGGCGCTCAGCGCCTCGGCCGGGGTAAAGCCATAATAGGTCACAAAATGCTCCAGGTCGCGGGCATTGCGGCCATGGGGGTTGAAGGGGAAACCATAGTCGCCGCCCGGCAGGATGCGCACGCCGCGCGCCTTGAGCTTGGGGACCAGGGTCTTTTCCCGTTCCAGCCGCTCGGCCGCGCTCGCCTTCATGGACGTCATATTGATATAGGGGGGAGGCGATGCTTCCAGTGCGGCAACCGATACGCCGGGGCCGGGCGCATAGAAAATTGCGTCCTTCTTCGCCACCATCGCGTCGATCGCGGCATCGTCGGCAAAGGAGCAATGATAGAGGATGCGCGCGCCCGCTTCGAGCGCCAGCTCGATCGCACGGGGCGAATAGGCATGGGTCGCGATCCACAGGCCTGCTTCCTTCGCCGCTTCGCCCGCCGCCAGCATTTCCTCGTCCGTGTAGAGGATATCGCCCGACGATCCGGGCTTCAGCGCGTCTTCGCCGGAGATGACCAGCTTGAGAGACTTCACGCCTTCCGCCGCGCAATAAGCGACGAAGGCGCGCATGGCGTCAGGGCCGCGACCGTTGAAGACGTCGCCGGTTTCCACGCCCTCTTCGCCTTCGGGGCTGCGCTCCAGCGTCGAGGGGATCAGGCGCGGACCGGGGGTTTCGCCGGCCTCGATCGCGCGGGCCAGTTCGGGTTCGATCTGGTCGCCCAGCGCGCCGGCCGAATAGAGGCTGGTATAGCCATGGTCCAGTAGCACGCGGGCATTGCGCCAGGCAGCGATCTTCAACTCTTCGGGCGGCAGGATGAACTGGTGATAGATTTTTTCGACCGAGCTGCCCCAGGTCAGATGGGTGTGAGAATCGATCATGCCGGGCATTAGCGTTCCGCCCTGACCGTCGATCACATGGTCCGCTTCGACCGCGGCGATGGCGGCTGCGTCATGCAAGACGGCTGCAATCCTGTCGTCTTCTACGACCACCGCTCCGGCGACCGGGGCGCTGCCCGTCCCGTCGAAAATTGCGATATTGCGGATGATGTGCCGCACGATGGTCTCTCCCGAAGCTCTTGTTAAGACAGCTTATGCGCCGCCAAAGCCCCAAAGAAAAATAATGATTTTTGCGAACGTCATAGCTTGGAACTATGGATAAGCACGTCGAGCAGCGCCTCTCCCAGCCGCGAAAGCCGCCCGCCCGCTAGCATCCGCACGCCGATGCTCCGCGGAAAGGCGGCTTCCGCGATCGTGATGGCGCGCAGCACGCCGATGGACAGTTCCGCCGACGCCACCTGCATCGGCAATATGGTTACGCGCTGGCTGCCCCGCACCATGGCCTTGGTCGTGAGCAGGGAGTCGCAGCGGATGATGTCCTGCGGCACCGGAATGTCCGCAGCCATGAACAGCGCGTCAACCTGACGACGGAAGGCGCCGCGCGCTTCGGGCAGAACCCAGCGCATCAGCGCGGTGTCGCGCAATGACAGGCTGGCGGGCAGATGGTCGTTCTGCTTGCCCACGATCAGGGCGAAGGGGTCGCGCGAGAAGGTGCGCTCCTCGATCCCCTCCGGCGGTTCATCGATGCCGGTGGTGACGAAGGCCAGTTCGATGTCGCCGCGGTGGAGCATGGCGGCCAGGTCATGGTCGGGCCGTTCGACCACATGCAGGGCAAAGCGACCGATCCGCGCCTCCAGCCGCCGCACCGCGTCTGGCAGCAGGCTGACCAGCGCGCCGGGCGTACCGCCGACGCGGAGCGGCCCTGTGATGCCCCGGCTGGCGAGTTGCACCTCCGCCTGCACATCGGCGAGCAGGCTGTCCATCGCCTCGGCACGACGGAGCAGCGCTTGCCCTTCGGGCGCAAGCAGGATGCCGCTCCGCGAGCGTTCGAACAGCGAAACGCCCAGCGACTGTTCCAGCTGCGCGATAGCGTTCGACACGGACGGTTGCGAAATGTTGAGCGCGCGCGCGCCGCCGCTGATGCTGTTGGCGCGACAGACCGCCAGAAAGGTGCGGATCGCGCGCGGATCGATCATGCGGCTGTTCCGTCGATTATCGCGGCATAGGCGGCGGGATCGACGTTGCTGCCGGACAGCAGGACGACGCTGGCGCCATCGCAGGGCGGCGCAAGGTCGCTCAGCATCGCCGCCAGTGCGACTGCCCCGCCGGGTTCCACCACCAGCTTGAGTGTGGAAAAGGCGAAGCGCATCGCATTGCGCACCTGATCGTCGCTGACGACCAGGCCGCCCGACAGCAGCGCCTGGTTGATCGGGAAGGTCATCTCGCCGGGGCTGGGCGACATCAGCGCGTCGCAGATGCTGCGGGCGTCGGGCGCGATGCTTTCGCGGATACCGCTTGCGAGCGAGCGGGCGGTGTCATCGAACCCGGCAGGTTCGACCGCGTAGAGGGCTATTTCAGGCGCGCGCGCCTTAACTGCCGTCGTGATACCCGCCGTCAGGCCCCCGCCGCCGCAACAGACGAGGATCTGGCCGATGCGAGCGCCGACCGCCGCTGCCTGGTCCAGGATTTCCAGGCCGGCCGTCCCCTGCCCCGCGATGATGAAAGGATCGTCAAACGAGGGCACCAGCGTCGCGCCTCGGCTGTGCGCTAGCGCGGTCGCAATCTCCTCCCGGCTTTCGGTATGGCGGTCATAGGTGACGATCTCCGCCCCTAGCGCGCGGGTGTTGGCGAGCTTGATCGCGGGGGCATCAGTCGGCATCACGATGGTTGCCGGCATGGCGAGCAACTGCGCGGCGGCGGCTACGCCCTGGGCATGATTGCCCGACGACCAGGCGACGACGCCCGCCGCCCGCTGTTGCGCATCGAGTCGTGCGAGACGGTTGTACGCGCCGCGGAACTTGAACGATCCGGTGCGCTGCGCCCCTTCGAACTTGATGAGGACGCGACGGCCCAGCCGGTCGTTGAGCGCGTGATTTTCCAGTAACGGCGTGCGCACCGCTGCGGGGGCGATGACGCGAGCGGCGTCGATGATGTCGGCGATCGTGATGGCGGGCGGTTGATCCATGCGCTGCTCCTGCTTTGACTCCCGGCTTTAGCCGCGGGCCGGGTCAGGGAGAAGCGCCAACCTTGCGCGTGTGGCCCTAGGACATCTTGTCGGACAGGCGGCCGAGATCGCAGGCATCAGATCGACCGATTTCGCGACGACGCGCGAAGCTGCCTTTTCGACATTGGAAGAAAACTGGCTGGGGCGGCAGGATTCGAACCTGCGAATGGCGGCATCAAAAGCCGCTGCCTTACCACTTGGCGACGCCCCAGCAGGGCCGATCATATCGGCGCGGATCGCCATATAACGTGTCATCGGCGAAAGGAAAGCCTAGTCATGCCAGTTTCGTGACGCCACTATGCGCTTTGTCACTTTGCCGGATCACACCCCTTCATGTCGGTTTCCAGTTCCCCCGCCTCGCCCGCGCCAATATCCCCCGCCTCGCCGCTCTTCCTACGCGAGGATGAGATCAGGCGCGGGATCGAGATGCTCTATTTCGGCTATTCCGCACTGACCCGGTCGATCGACGAGAGTCTGTCGGCGCAGGGGCTGGGCCGGGCGCATCATCGCGCGCTCTATTTCATTTCGCGCCAGCCGGACCTGACGGTCAAGGATTTGCTGCGATTGCTGGCGATCACCAAGCAATCGCTGGGCCGGGTGCTGAGCGACCTGGTCGAGCGCGGCTATATCGAGACGCGGGCGGGTGCCAGCGATCGCCGGCAGAAATTGCTGCGACTCAGCCCGTCGGGCAAGGCGCTGGAGGCGGAGCTATTTCGCGCGCTGCGTGAGAAGATGGCGACGGCCTATGCGCAGGCGGGACAGGGGTCGGTCACTGGATTCTGGCGCGTGCTGGAAGGGTTGATCCCAGAAGCCGACCGGTCGATGGTGTTCGGCTTGCGCGGTGGATAAGCACCGGCCGGGAAACCTTCTGCCGCCTCCTGCGCTTATCTTGCTCCTTTTAATGGCTAGAGGAGCCACAATGCGTACTTCCCTTATCGCCGCCGCCGCCCTGCTGACCGTCGCCGGCCTGTCCGCCTGCTCGGAAAAGGCGCAGGACAATCTGGACAATGCCGGATCGGCGATCGGCAGCGACGTGACCAATGCGGTCGACAGCGCCGGCGCAAAGATCGACAACGGCCTGGACGATGCCGGCCGTGCGATCGACCGTGGGACAGACAAGATCGGCGCAGCGACCGACAAGGCCGCGGCCGACGCCAAGCGGGAGGCGGGCGAAGCGAAGCGCGACGTCGGTGCATCGCTGGAAGAGGCGGGCAGCGACCTGCGCAACGAGTGAGGTGCCGTGGATTAGTTCAGACGGCGGGTCTGGGTTCCCGCCTGCGCGGGAACACGGGTGCCGCTGAACGACCTTTTCTCTAAAAAACTACATTGCGGACGAACCGCACCGGCCCCGATTCGTGATTCGCGAAGAGATAGGGTCGGTCGCTGGTGAAGATCAGGAAGTCGCCGGCCACCACCTGCCGGGGGTCGGCGTCTTCCCTTTCGACTGTCAGCACGCCTTCCATGACAAAGAGCATCTCATGCCAGTCGGCTGCGTCTGCTTCCGCCGGGTAGGTTTCGCCCGCGGCCAGCGACCAGGTCCATAGCTCCGCCTCCCGCGCGGCAGGCACGGTGCCGAGCAGGGTGGCGCGGCTGTCGGGGCTTTGCCCGCGCCAGGCGAGGCTGTCGATCCGGCTGTTGTCGCGCATGTCGGGCGGACGGACAAGGCGCGAGAAACTGACTCCCAGCGCCTGCGCCAGCCGGTCAAGCGTCGACAGGCTGACATTGGCTTCCCCGCTTTCAATGCCGGAGATCATGCGGCGGCTGACGCCGGCCTGCGCCGCCAACCCATCCTGGCTGAAGCCGCGTTCGGTGCGCAGCGCGCGGACATTGCCTGCGACATGGGCGAGAACGTCCGGCCGCTCATCCTGCGTTGCCGTGTCTTGACTGTGCAATATAGTGCTCATAGGGCGATGTGCATTATGTTGCACAATGATCCTTCCGACAAGCCCGCAGAGAGCCGCCTGATGATCGGCCGGCCCGAACTCGCACTGATCGGGGTGACGATCCTGTGGGGCGGCACCTTCCTGATCGTGCATCAGGCTTTGCGCGAAACCGGGCCGCTTTTCTTCGTCGGTTTGCGCTTTGCGACCGCCGCGCTGCTGACATTGCCGCTCGCGTTGCCGGTGCTGCGCGGGTTGACGCGGCGCGAACTGGTGGCGGGGCTGGTGATCGGGCTGGGCATTTTCGTGGGCTATTCGCTCCAGACCTGGGGATTGCAGACGATCAGCAGCAGCACGTCCGCCTTCATCACCGCCGCCTATGTGCCGCTGGTGCCGATATTGCAGTGGGTAATCCTGCGGCGGCGGCCCCGGCTGGCGAGTTGGGCCGGGGTCGCGCTGGCTTTTGTCGGGCTGCTGCTGATCGCCGCGCCCAGCGACGGGCTGGCGCTGGGGACCGGGGAGGCGCTGACCTTGCTCAGCACGGTGGCGATCGCGCTGGAGATCATTTTCATCAGCCTGTGGGCGGGCCAGGTGCATGTCGCGCGGGTGACGGTGATGCAGTTGGCGGTGACCGCCCTGCTCGCCTTCGCCTGCATGGCACCGGCGGGCGAGAGCGTGCCGCCCTTTTCCTGGATGGTGGTGCTGAGCGCCTGCGGCCTGGGCGCTATGACGGCGCTGATCCAGTTGGTGATGAACTGGGCGCAGCGCACCGTGTCGCCGACGCGGGCGACCCTGATCTATGCCGGCGAGCCGGTCTGGGCCGGGATCATCGGCCGGATCGCGGGCGAAAGACTGCCGCCGACGGCGCTGGTCGGCGGCCTGCTGATCGTCGCGGCGGTGGTGGTGAGCGAGATACGCTTCGGTCGAAAGTCCGGTTAGCCGCGCTTGAACACCGGCGCGCGCTTTTCGAAGAAGGCGGCGAAGGCTTCCTGGGCTTCGGGCGAGGTCAGGGTTTCGCGGAACAACTTCGCTTCCTCTTCGATCCGGGCATTGAGCGCGGCGGGATCGCCCTTCATCAGGCGGCGGGTGGCGGTCAGCGCCTGGGGCGGCTTGGCCATCAGCGCCGCGGCCTTGGCGCGGGCATGATCGAGCAGGCGGTCGGCCGGCACGATCGCGGTGATGAGGCCGGCGCGGTCGGCGCCGTCTGCGTCCATCGGTTCGCCCAGCAGCAGCATGGCCGCCGCCTTGGCATGGCCCATCATCGCTGGCGCGAGCAGGCTGGAGCCAGCTTCGGGCACGATCCCCAGATTGACGAAGGGCATGATGAAGCGCGCATCGGGCGCGGCATAGACGAGGTCGCAGTGAAAGAGCATCGTCGTGCCGACGCCCACGGCCAGTCCCTGTACCGCGGCGACCAGCGGTTTGTCGAAGGCGGCGATGGCGCGGATGAAGTCGAAGGCGGCGGCGCCACCCTCCGGCCCGGCGGTAAAATCCTTCAGGTCGTTGCCCGCGCAAAACGCGTCGCCCCGGCCCGCGATCAGCACGGCACCAATGTCGGCGCGCGCCGATGCGTCGGCCAAGGCGGCGGTCATTGCGCGATACATGGTCGCGGTCAGCGCATTCTTCTTGTCCGGGCGATTGATCTGGATCTCGATCACGCCGGCCTTGTCCACGATTGCGATATGGTCGCTCATGGTCAGCTCCTTCCTATCCTGGCCTAACTTGTCCTGGCCTAACTTTTCCTGGCTTAGGGCGAAGTTGTTGGCGCATCCCATCGCCGGCGTCTATCCCCCCGTCCATCCTATCGCCTGACCGAAGCTGATGATGAACCGCCTGCGCCGCGCCTTGCACCCGTTTCTGTTGTTAACGCTGGCGACCGGTGCCCTAGCGTCCTTGCTTCAGACGCGGGATGGCTATGTTTAGGTCGAAAGGATCTTCGCGGCTGTGGGAAGCGTGCTACTTTTTTCCGGCATGGCGGAAAATTCGATCTGGAGCAGGGCGAGAGCGTGTCCATGGCATCTGGTGAGACGCCGAGTTGGACAGTTGAATCGATCTGGTGAATCGATTTGGGATGGCGTTCGGCATGATTACATTATACAATCGTAAAATTATTCATTGACGCTAGGGAATCCTGACGAAGTGGCGGGGCAGATCGACAGGATGGCGGACCCGGACGCCGGGTGGAGCCTGCCCGCATGGACCTATAGCGATCCTGAATTTTTCGCGGTCGAGGTGGAGCGCATCTTCCGCCCGGCCTGGCAGATCGTATGTCATCAGAACGACATCCCGGCGCCCGGCGATTTCCACACGTTCGATTATGTAGGCGATAGCGTGGTCGTGATCCGGGGCGACGATGGGGCGGTGCGCGCCTTCACCAATGTCTGCCGCCATCGCGGCGCGCGGATCGTGGATGGCACAAGCGGTTGCGCGAAGAAGTTGGTCTGCCCTTATCATGGCTGGACTTATGAGACGGACGGGCGGCTGTCCGGCGTGCCGATGAAGGCCAGCTATGGCGCGGCGTTCGCAATGGCGGACCATGGGTTGGCACCGGTCGAGGTGGAAAGCTGGCAAGGTTTCCTGTTCGTGCGGCTGGCGAATGATGGCGGGCCGTCGGTGGCGCAGATGATGGCGCCCTATATGGAGGAGGTTGCCGCCTATCGCTTCGAGGACATGCGCGCGCTGGGGCGGGTGACGTTGCGGCCGCGCAACGTCAACTGGAAGAATATCGGCGACAATTATTCGGACGGGCTGCATATTACGGTGGCACATCCCGGCCTCAAACGGTTGATGGGCGATGGCTATGGCGTGGAAGCGTCGGCCCACGCCGACAAGATGTGGGGGCCGATAGTGGACCGGCCGTCGGCCAACCTGTCCGAGCGCGCCTATCAGCATTTTCTGCCCAACGTGCCGCATCTGCCGCCCGAACGGCAGCGGCTGTGGACCTATTACAAGCTGTGGCCCAATTTCGCGTTCGATATCTATCCCGACCAGGTGGATTTCATGGCCTGGCTGCCGGTGTCGCCAACGCAGACGCTGATCCGCGAGATCAGCTATGCCCTGCCCGATACGCGGCGGGAGATGAAGGCGGCGCGCTACCTCAACTGGCGGATCAACCGGCAGGTGAATGCCGAGGATACGGCGTTGGTCGCCCGGGTGCAGGCGGGGATGGCGTCGGCCAGTTTCACGGTCGGGCCGCTGAGCGAACAGGAAGTGGCGCTGCGGCATTTTTGCGGGCGGGTGCGCGATGTGATCCCGCAGGCGCGGCTGCACCGCGCACCGGGGATGGGATGGAGCATGTCATGACGAAATCCTACGACGCCGTCATTATCGGGGGCGGGCATAATGGGCTGGTCTGCGCTTTCTATCTGGCGCGGGCGGGCTATAAGGTCCGCATATTGGAGCGGCGCGCCATCGTGGGCGGAGCGGCGGTGACGGAGGAATTCCATCCGGGGTTCCGCAATTCGACCGCCAGCTATACGGTCAGCCTGCTCAATCCCAAGGTCATCCGCGACATGGAACTGGTCGATCACGGCTATCGCGTGATCGAGCGGCCGATCAGTAATTTCCTGCCCCAACCGGACGGCGGTTACTTGAAGCTTGGTGGCGTGCTGGATAGAACGCAGGCGGAGTTTGCGAAGTTCAGCGCGAAAGACGCGGCCGCGCTGCCCGCTTATTATGACGCGCTGGACGTGGTGGCCGATGTGCTGCGCGACCTGGTGCTGAAAAGCCCGCCCAATGTCGGCGATGGGCTGACCATGATCGTCGAGGCGCTGAAGCAGGGACGGCGGGTCGCGGGGCTGGGACTGGAGCAGCAGCGCGATGTGCTGGACCTGTTCACCAAATCGGCGCGCAGCTTCCTAGACTCGTGGTTCGAGAGCGACGCGGTGAAGGCCGCGTTCGGCTTCGACGCGGTGGTGGGCAATTATGCCAGCCCCGATACGCCGGGCAGCGCCTATGTGCTGCTGCATCATGTGTTCGGCGAGGTGAACGGCAAGAAGGGCGCATGGGGCCATGCGGTCGGCGGCATGGGCGCGATCACGCAGATCATGGCCAAGGTGGTGACCGCCATGGGGGTGGAGATCAGCCTGGAGGCGCCGGTCGAGACGGTGCTGGTGGATGGCGGGCGCGCTGTGGGCGTGCGGCTGGAGAGCGGCGAAGAGGTGATGGGCGGCGCGGTGATCGCCAATGTCGGGCCGAAACTGCTCTATGAGCGGATGATGCAGCCGGGCGACCTGCCGGCTGATTTCACCAAGCGAATCAAGGCGTTCAAGGCGGGATCGGGGACGTTCCGCATGAATGTGGCGCTGGACGCTCTGCCCGACTTCGCCTGCCTGCCCGGTGTGGGCGAGCATCACCAGTCGGGGATCATCATCGCGCCGACGCTAGATTACATGGACCGGGCCTTCATGGACGCCAAGCGCGATGGCTGGTCGAAGGCGCCCATCGTGGAGATGCTGATCCCGTCCACCATCGACGATACGCTGGCGCCGGAGGGGTGCCATGTCGCCAGCCTGTTCTGCCAGCAATTCGCGCCGGAACTGCCCGATGGGCGTTCTTGGGATGACGCGCGGGAGGCGGCGGCGGATGATATTATGGCCACGGTGGAGGCCCATGCGCCGGGCTTCGTCAGGAGCGTGATCGCGCGACAGATTCATTCGCCGCTGGACCTGGAACGCAAGTTCGGGCTGGTCGGCGGCGACATCATGCACGGCAATCTGACGCTGGACCAGATGTGGGCAGCGCGGCCGGTGCTGGGCCATGGCGCCTATCGCGGGCCGGTGAAGGGGCTGTACATGTGCGGCGCGGGCACGCATCCGGGCGGCGGGGTGACCGGCGCGCCGGGGCATAATGCCGCGCGGGAGGTGTTGAAGGACGGGACGTTGCTGGGGAAATGGCGCGCGCGGGGGTGAGCGCCCCCATCGACGCCTTGCCCTCCCCCGCCTGCTTCCCTAAAGCACCGGTTCATGCCCGATATCTTCATACCCGACGCGACACCCGAACTGACAGGCCGGGCGTTGTTTCCGCACAAGCATCTATTGTCCATCGCGGACATGAAGCCCTGGGAAATCCGGTTCCTGCTGGATGAGGCGGAGCATTGGGCGCAGGCGAACAAGGGCCGGGCGCGCAAGCATGACGGGCGGCTGGCGGGGATGACACAGATCAACGCCTTTTTCGAGAATAGCACGCGGACGTTGCTGTCGTTCGAGATTGCCGGCAAGCGGCTGGGCGCGGACGTTGTCAATATGCACGCCGGCCAGTCCAGCGTGAAGAAGGGCGAGACGCTGATCGACACGGCGATGACGCTGAACGCGATGGCGGCCGATGTGATCGTGATCCGCCATGCCAGTTCGGGCGCGGTGCGGCTGATCGCGGACAAGGTGGACTGCCCGGTGCTGAACGCGGGCGATGGCTGGCATCAGCATCCGACGCAAGCGTTGCTGGACGCGCTGACCATCCGGCGCCGAAAGGGCGGGTTCGAGGGGCTGGTGGTCGCGATCTGCGGCGATGTGCTGCATAGCCGGGTGGCGCGGTCGAACATGCTGTGCCTGGCCGCGCTGGGCGCGCAGGTGCGCGCGGTGGCGCCGCCGACGCTGCTGCCGCCGGAGGTCGAGATGCTGGGGGCGACGCCCTTTACGCGGATGGACGAGGGGCTGGACGGGGCCGACGTGGTGATGATGCTGCGGCTCCAGAATGAGCGGATGGACGGGGCGTTCATCCCCTCCCCGCGCGAATATCATGCGCTCTACGGGCTGACGCCGGAGCGGCTGGCCATCGCCAAGCCCGATGCGCTGGTGATGCATCCGGGGCCGATGAACCGGGGTGTGGAGATTAGCAGTTCGGTCGCCGACGATCCCGATCGGTCGGCGATCACCGAACAGGTGGCGATGGGTGTGGCGGTGCGCATGGCGTGCCTGGACGTGCTGACGCGCGGGGCGCGGGGCGTGGAGGGATGGGCATGAGCATTCCGACAAACAGGGACAGCGGGATGGGCGATATCGCTGCTTCTTCAACCCTTTTTGTCATTGCCGCGCAGGCGGCAATCCATCTCCCACCCTGCCCATCTTCGCGAGGTCGGGAGATAGATTCCCGCCTTCGCGGGAATGACGGCATTTGGTTTCAGGGAATGAAAGCGTGACTAAGATCGCCATTATCAACGGCAGGCTGGCCGATCCCGCGGGTGACGCGCTGACGCCCGGCGTCGTGTTGATCGAGAGCGACCGGATCGTCGCGGCGGGCGATGTCGCGGTGCCCGACGACGCGCAGCGGGTCGATGCGCAGGGACTGGTGGTCGCGCCGGGCCTCATTGACCTCGGCGTCTTCGCCACCGACAAGCCGGCCTTTCATTTCGGCGGGATCACGCGCGCGGCGCTGATGCCCGACCAGCGTGCGCCGCTGGATGAGGTGGGCCTCATTCGCCAGGCGACGCGGGCGGGCAAGCCTGATTTCTGGGTGCATCCGATCGCGGCGGCGACGCGCGGGTTGCAGGGCACGGAAATGGCCGAAATGGGCCTGATGCAGATGGCGGGCGCGAAGGCGGTCGGCACGGGCCGCCAGTGGATAAGCGATTCGGGCGTGATGCTGCGGGTGCTCTCCTACGCCAGCGGGCTGGGCCTGACCGTCATCGCCCATGCCGAAGATGGCGGGCTGACGGCCAAGGCGGTGGCGACCAGCGGCGAGACGGCGACGCGGCTGGGCCTGCCCCACGCGCCGGCCTGCGCCGAAGCATTGGCGATCGCGCGCGACATCATGCTGGCGCGCGAAACGGGCGCGGCGATCCATTTTCGGCTGGTAACGACGCGGGCGGGCTTCGATTGCATCCGCGCCGCCAAGGCGGAGGGGTTGAAGGTGACCTGCGGCATAAGCCCGGCCTATCTCTATCTCAACGACCAGGCGGTGACGGATTTCCGAACCTTTGCGCGACTGTCTCCGCCGTTGCGGGATGAACGCGACCGGCAAGCGTGCCTGGCGGCGATCGCCGACGGGACGGTGGACGTCATAACCTCCAGCCACGATCCGCGCGGGCCGGAGGACAAGCGCCTGCCCTTCGCCGATGCGTCGCCCGGCATGGCGGGGGCGGAGACGCTGCTGGCGCTGTCGCTCAACCTGGTGCGCGATGGGCAGGTGACGATCAACCGGCTGATGACGTTGCTGTCGGCCAATCCGGCGAAGATATTGGGTGTCGATGCGGGCGGCTTTGCGGCCGGCAGCGCCGCCGACCTGATCTTCGTCGATCCCGATGCGCCGTGGATCGTCGATTCGGCCAAGATGGCGGCCGCGGCGGGCAACACGCCCTTCGACCGCCTGCCGGTGCAGGGCCGCGCCCGGCGGATCATGAAGGGCGGAGTGTTCCTTTAGGACATAACGGGAACCCCCCGCCCCCTCGCGCGCTTGCCTTTGATGACGAGCAGGGGATGGGAATGACGCAGAGAGTAGCGCAGCAGGTGCATGTGGATGCGCCGTGGAAGATACCGCCGCGGGCGTGGTGGGAGATTCTGAAGCGCGTGCATGGCGCGCTGTCGGGCAATCATGTCGGGTTGCTGGCGGCTGGCGTCGCTTACTACGCCTTCCTGTCGATCGCGCCGCTGCTGGCTGCCGTGGTACTGACCTATGGGCTGTTCGGCGATCCGGCATTGGTGCAGCGGCATATGCAGGCGATCATTTCCGTCGTGCCGGCCGATGCTGCGTCGCTGATCAACGACCAGTTGCTGGGCGTTGTCAGCACGCGCAAGCCCGCGATCGGCTTTGGCCTGCTGCTGGCGCTGGCGATCGCCGTTTATGGCGCGACGCGGGCCGCGTCGGCGATCATGGAGGCGCTCAACATCGTTTATGGGCAGAAGGAAGGGCGCAACATCTTCCGCTTCTATCGCACGTCGATGGGCATCACTTTTTCCGCCGTGCTGGTCGTGGTCGTGGGGGTGTTCACCGCGACGATCATCGGCCTGTTGCAGGATTTCCTGACCGATTGGGGACCGGGCGTGCTGTTCGCGATCAAGGCGACGACATGGGTGTGCGCGGGGTTGCTGGCCAGCGTGATATTCGGCCTGATCTACCGTTTCGGCCCGAACAGACGTCATGCGCAATGGCAATGGCTAACCGTGGGATCGGTGTCGGCGACGCTGTTCTGGCTGGTGGCGACGCTGGGCGTGTCCTTCTACGTCTCCACATTCGGTAATTACAACAAGACCTACGGGTCGCTGGGCGCGGTGGTTGTGTTGCAATTATGGCTGTTCGTATCGGCCTATATCGTGCTGCTGGGCGCGCAGATCAACGCGGAAGCCGAGCGCCAGACCAGCGTCGACACCAGCGTCGCGCCACAGGATGCACAAGCCGCATAATCGCGCTTGCCCTCCCCGTCATGCCACGCTAAAGCGCCCTCCTTCGCTGGCCTGGCCAGTGCAGGAGTGTAGCTCAGTTGGTAGAGCGTCGGTCTCCAAAACCGAATGCCGTGGGTTCGAGTCCCTCCACTCCTGCCAAGCGAACTGGCCGCGAGCCCTTGAAAAGCAAGGGCTCGCGGCTAAGTGTGCTTAGCGATTTCGAGGTGGGCGGTACGTCCACCGTTAAGAAATCGCGGCCTTACAGGCCGGCGAAGTTGGTCGCGGAGCGTGCGGCCGCACCCCCGGACGCTGAAACATAGCGGGATCGGGAGGGCGGACTGTTGCTTCGCGATTTGGTGTTGGTTTCAAGACGTGCAAAGGCAGACGATGGCGAAGGTATCCCCCGGCGAATTCGTCAACCAGGTACAGACCGAAGCGAAGAAGATCGTATGGCCGACCGGCCGCGAAACGGTGATGACCGGCGTGATGGTCGTCATCATGACGACGCTGCTGGGCCTGTTCTTCTTTGGCATCGACACTTTCTTCGGCGCGATCGTCCAGTGGTTGCTGGGCGTGGCAGCGGGTCGTTAAGCCTAAGGCTTAGATTTGCGGGCGTCGGGACATTGAGCATAATGCTCTGAACAGGAGTTTAGACGGTAACATGGCGCGCTGGTACATCATCCACGCCTATTCGGGCTTCGAGAACAAGGTCAAGGAATCGATCCTGTCCGAAGCCGAGCGCATGGGCCTGTCGCAACTGGTCGAGCAGGTCGAAGTGCCTGTCGAAACCATCACCGAGGTCAAGCGCGGCAAGAAGGTCCAGGTCGAGCGCAAGTTCATGCCCGGCTACGTCCTCGCCAAGCTGGCGATGAACGACGACATCTATCACCTGGTGAAGAACACGCCCAAGGTGACGGGTTTCCTGGGTTCGATGGGCAAGCCGCAAGCGATCAGCGAGGCGGACGCCGCCCGCTATTTCGGCGCCCAGAAGGAAGCCGAAGCCGCCCCCAAGCACAAGGTCAGCGTCGATTACGAAATCGGCGACAGCGTCAAGGTGCTGGACGGCCCGTTCGCCAGCTTCAACGGCGTGGTCGAGGAACTGGATTTCGAAAAGAACCGCGTCAAGGTGTCGGTGTCGATCTTCGGTCGCGCGACCCCGGTGGAACTGGATTTCGAACAGGTCGAACTGTCGAAATAAGCACTGGCCGCAAGGCTGGTTTTCAAAAAGGGTCGCCTTTTCTTCGGATCGGCGGCCCTTTTTGGCGTCTGGACGACCATCCAGATAAGGCCGTTCCCCGGCGCAGGCCGGGGTCCAGTTCAGAGCGTGGACCTGAACCCCGGCCTGCGCCGGGGAAACAGGGAGCAACGGCTTATCGCGATAGGATTGAGGGCCGCGCTGGGATTTTTCGGGAACGGGACAGACCCCCTTTCCTTTCGGAACGAACATCGCTATAGGCCCGCGCTTCCATATCGCCCGTCAGGGTGGATGGAGCCAAATGCGGGAGGTTGTCTTCGTGACAACCGTTCGACCGCTAAACTTGAACCGGCAGATGTGTTCGCACATCCGCCAGCTAAAGAGTGAGTGACAATGGCCAAGAAGATTACGGGCTATATCAAACTCCAGGTGCCCGCTGGAGACGCAAAGCCCGCCCCGCCGATCGGTCCTGCACTGGGTCAGCGCGGCGTGAACATCATGGAATTCTGCAAGGCGTTCAACGCGCAGA
>JAVBXL010000137.1 GCA_030824575.1 bacterium
CGGGCCGAATAGCAGAGCATGTTGTTGACGGCGTGGCCGATCTGGAAATTGGGGAAAATCTGCCAGGCGGTGCCGCTCTTGGCGGTATGGGATGGCTCGACCACTGGCCAGATGACGCCGCGCTTTGCATCGTCGGCGCGGGCGGTGGCCAACCAATGCTGCAACACCTGCGGCGCGGGGGTGCCTTCGGGCAGTTCGTCCTTCAACCGCTGCGCCGCGTTGACCAGCGTCATGGTCGTATTGGTGTTGGCATTTTCCCAGGTGAAGAGCTGCATCTCCGCCGTCGAGAGGCGCGGGTCTTCGCCCGATCCGACACGCAACTTGGCCTGGTTCTCGTCCATATTCTTGGGCGCGTCATAGCCGATATTGCTGTGCAGGCCATGTTGGCGCGCCCAGCCGCGAAATTCGCCGAAGGCATTGAATTCGGGATGGGTGGTCTGGACATGATAGGTTTCGCTGAAGGCTTCGAGCGCGACTTTCCAGTTGCAGTCGAAAATGATCCATTTGCGCCAGCGATAGCGCATATTCTGAAGGCCGAAGGGATCGAGCATGCCCGGCACCACCCCCAGATAGTCGGTCAGTGCTTCGCCATCGGGATCAAGGTTGATCCACGCCCAACCGCCCCATGTATCGACCCGCACCTTGCCCAGCGCGGTGCGTTCCGCCGTTAGTCTACCCTGCCAGTCATCCTGATGGTTGACGAAGATGCATTGCCCCTGTCGATCGAAGGTCCAGCCGTGGAAGCCGCAGATGATGCTCGTCCGGTTGCCGCGTGCGTTGCGAGCGCCCGCTGGCGTGTCGATCAGACGGCGGCCACGATGGGGGCAGACATTATGAAAGGCACGCAATTCGTCGGGGCCGGTGCGCATGACGATGACCGAGTCTTCGAGAATGTCGTAGGTGACGAAATCGCCGACATTGGGGATGTCCTGCAGCCGGGCGGCCTGAAGCCAGACCTTGCGCCACAACCGGTCCTGTTCGGCGCGGGCATAGTCGGGCGATATATAGGCATCGGCCGGGACGGTGACCGGCTGTGTCAGATCTGTCATGGCATCCTCGCTTGTCATCTATCGGCCCTGCCACCGGGGCGGGCGTTTTTCCGCGAAGGCGCGGGGGCCTTCCTGTGCGTCTTCGCTTTGGTAGGTGTATTCCGACGCGGCACGGGCGGCCTGGAGGGCAGCGGAGCGGCCCATCTCGGTCGCCAGCATCACCGTGTCGCGGCCCGCCTTCACCGACAAAGGCGCACCGTCCAATATTTCGGCGGCAAGCGCGATGGCGGCGTCCAGCAGTGCTTCGGGTTCGGCCAGGCGGTTGACGAGACCGATCTCATAAGCGCGCTGCGCAGTGATCGGTTTGCCGGTCAGGATGATCTCCATCATGATCCGCTGCGGGATCATGTGGATGAGCGGGGACGCCCAAGGGGAGGATCGGCCGACCTTGACTTCGGTGATGGCAAAGCGCGCGGTGCTACTGGCGACGCACAGGTCGCAGGCCTGTGCGATCATCCAGCCGCCTGCAAAGGCAACGCCGTTGACGGCGGCGATCGTGGGCTTGCTCAGTTCGATCGTGTCGTAAGGGAGCGGGAACATGGCGCGCGGCGGAACGGTCATGCCGGTTTCGACCATTTCCTTGAGGTCGCCACCCGCGCAGAAGGCCTTGTCGCCTGATCCGGTCAGGATGGCGACGCGCAGCGCCGGGTCGGTTTCGAACCTGTCCCATGCGGCGCGCAAGCCTTCGCGCACCTCGCGGCTGAGGCAATTGCGCTGGTCTGGGCGGTTGATCGTCAGGACGGCAATGCCATCGGCGCGGGCATCGAAAAGGATGGCGTCGGTCATGTCGCTGACATTCCTCCCCTGGCAGGGGAGGTGTCTGGCGCAGCCAGACGGAGGGGTGTCGCCCTATCGATAGGGTGACACCCCTCCGTCAGCACTGCGTGCTGCCACCTCCCCTTACAGGGGAGGATTTCAGGCTTCGACCGGCGAGACTCCATCTAAAACCCCCTTTGCGCGATGATATGGGCGGCCCGGTCCAGTTCCTCGCGGAAATCGGGATGGGCGATGGCGATCAGGCGGCGAGTGCGCTCGGCGAGGCTTTGCCCCTTGAGTTCGGCCGCGCCATATTCGGTGACGATCACGTCCACGTCGGTGCGAGCGGTGGTGACCGGACCGGAGAGCTGGGCGACGATCTTGCTGAGCGTGCCGCCCTTGGCCGACGCTGACAACGCGATGATCGATCGGCCGCCCGGCGATCTGGCACCGGCCCGCACAAAATCGACCTGCCCGCCCGTGCCGCCTAGATAGACCGCGCCCGATTGTTCGGCATTGACCTGTCCGGTCAGGTCCACCTCCAGCGCGCTATTGATCGTAACTAGGCGCGAGAGGCGGCCCAATATCGCGGCGTCATGGGTATAGCTGGTCGCACACATGCGGATCGCCGGGTTGCGGTGCGCCCAGTCGTAGAGGCGCTTCGTGCCGATGAGCGCGCCGTTGATCGAGACGCCGGGGTCGACCTCCTTGCGGGCGTTGGTGATGATGCCTGCCTCCACCAGTTCGACAAGGCCATCGCCCAACATGCCGGAATGGACGCCCAGATCCTTGCGGTCGTGCAGCAGCCGCAGGATCGCATCGGGCACAGCCCCCACGCCGGTCTGGATCACCGCGCCGTCGCCGATGAAGGCCGCGCAGTGGCGGGCGATAGCTTCGTCGGTCGGGCCGATGGCGGCGGGGGCGACTTCGACAGGTGGACGGTTGACAGGGATGGCGACGTCGATGGCGGATGCGGGAATGGTTTCGCCGGGCGTGAAGGGGACGGCTTCGTTGATTTCCGCGATGACGACCCGCGCCTTGTCCACGGCGGCGCGAACATAATCGCTGATCAGGCCGCAGCTATGATTGCCATGCTCATCCGCCGGACTGACCTGGATCAGGGCCACGTCGCAGGGGATGATCCCGGCGGTGATCAGCGGGCCGATCTGGCTGACATGGACGGGAATGACCTTGAGCTTGCCCGCCTTGGTCATGGACCGCAGCGCGCCGATCGCGCCCATGCTGGACAGGGCGAAGCTGTCGGCGGTGGCGGGCGTGAAGAGGCCGGAAAAGCTGGTAGCGATGAAAGCGGACAGGTCTGGAATATCGCGGCCCTGGTCGATCAGCGCCTCGACCAGGGTGGTGGGTTCGCCACAGGCTTGGCCGATGACGATATGGTCACCGGCCTTTAAGTGTACAGCGAAGCGGACACTGGTTTCGCTTTTCACAATCGCCCTACTTGTCGGAGTAAATGCTCGGCGCGGCTGAGATGGGGACGATCGAGCATCCCGCCCCTATAGCCGATCGCGCCGACGCCCGAATTTTTCGCAAATATATCAACCACTTCAATCGCCTGCGCGATTTCTTCCTCGGTGGGGGTGAAGGCGGCGTTGATCACGTCGACCTGCGCCGGGTGGATGGCCAGCATGCCGCGATAGCCATCACGCCGTACTTTTTCCGCACGGGCCTTCAACCCTTCGAGATCACGGAAATCGCCCTGGATCGTTTCGATCGCGGTGACGCCGGCGGCCGCTGCGCCGAGCAGGCACATTGACCGCGCCAACTCATAGGTGAAGCCATAGCTGCCGTCGTCATTGCGGTTGTTGCTGGCGCCGATCGAGTCGGCCAGATCCTCCGCGCCCCAGGTGAGCGCGACGACACGCGGCGCGCCCTTATAATCGCCCGTATGGAACATCGCTTTCGCCGTTTCGGTGACCAGCACGATCAGCGGGGTCGAGCCTTCACCGATGCCATTGGCGACTTCAAGCGCGGAGAGATAATGGTCGAGCCGCTCCACATCCTGCCGCCCATCGACTTTAGGCAGCATGATGCCGCCGGGCCGGGCGGGCATGATCGCGGCAAGATCGAGCAGCGTATGGGGACCGTCCAGCGGATTGACCCGGACCCACAAACGGTCCCGGCCTTCGGGACGGCTGGCGAGACAATCATGGACCAGCTGGCGCGCCAGCGCCTTGTTGTCGGTCGTGACGGCGTCTTCCAGATCGAACAGCGCGATGTCCGCCGCGCTGTCTGCGGCCTTGGCCATCTTCTTCTCGCTATCGCCCGGCGCGAACAGCCAGGAGCGCATCTTGATCGAAAGGGTGGCGGGGGTGGACATGATCTTCTCTCCGGTCAGTAGGATTTGGGCAAGTCCAACACTTTTTCGGCGAGAAAGTTAAGGATCATATGCGGGCTGACCGGCGCGGTGCGTGGAATCAGCACTTCGCGCAGCAACCGTTCGACATGATATTCCTGGGCATAGCCCATGCCACCCAGCGTCAGCATGGCGGTATGGCAAGCCTCGAACGCAAATTCGGCGGCGAGATATTTGCCCGCATTGGCCTCGACGCCGCATTCCTCGCCCTTGTCGAATTTGGTCGCGGCCTGCATCACCATCAGATTGGCCGCTTCCAATTGCGCCCAGCATTTGGCGAGCGGGTGCTGGATGCCTTGATTCATGCCGATCGGCCGGTCGAACACGATGCGTTCGCGGGCATAGCGGGCGGCACGCTGGATCGCGTTGCGGCCAATGCCCACCGCTTCGGCCGCGAGCAATATGCGTTCGGGGTTCAGCCCTTTGAGGATGATGCGGAACCCCTGCCCCTCTTCGCCGATCCGGTCCTCTTCGGGGATGAAGAGGTCGTTGATGAACAGCATGTTGGAGCCGACCGCATGGCGGCCCATCTTTGGGATCAGCTGATGCTCGATTCTATTGCGGTCGAGCTTGGTATAGAAAAGCGACAGGCCGTGGGTCTTGTTCTGCACCTCATCGAGCGGGGTCGTCCGCGCCAGCAGCATCATCCGGTCGGCGACATGCGCGTTGGTGATCCAGATTTTTTCGCCATTGACGCGATAGCCGCCCGCCTCGCGCACGGCGCGGGTCTTGAGCTTGGTCGTGTCCAGCCCGGTATTGGGCTCAGTGACGGCAAAGCACATTTTTTCCGCGCCCGACAGGATCGGCGGGATCATGCGCTGCTTCTGTTCCTCGGTGCCGAACAGGTCGATGGGTTCGAGGCTAAATACCGGGCCATGGATGGTGGAGGCCGCCGTCATGCCGCCGCCCGCTTCGGCGACCGCCTGCATCATGATGGCCGCTTCGGTGATGCCAAGGCCAGCGCCACCCACTGATTCCGGCATGGCGACGCCCAGCCACCCCGCCTGCGCCATCGCGGTATGAAATTCGACCGGATATTGGGCATCCCGATCGCGCGCGAGCCAATAATCGTCGCTGAACTGGCTACATTGGGCCAGCACGGCGTCCCGAATATTCTGCTGGTCGTCGGTAAAGGCAAAATCCACGTTTCTGGTCCCGATTGCCGCAAGGGGCGGTCCTGATTGTCGGCCTTTTGGGTATCAGCGGGGGATAAGGCGCACAATCGAACGGCTGTTCAAGATCC
>JAVBXL010000189.1 GCA_030824575.1 bacterium
TTTATAATCCGACACGCCGGCACTCAACCTTGGGGTATCTCAGCCCCATCGACTTCAAAACACAAGCTGGTGTAGCTTGAACGAGCCTATCTTGGTGTCTGCCAAACCGGCAGCAGGCCACGGCGGGCAAGCCACGGATCAGCTCGCAGGCAAGCGCCAAATCGTTCTGCTGACCCGGACCGAGGATGAAGCGGATCGGTAGCCCGAGCGCATCGACTACGGCGTGGACTTTGGTGCCGAACCCGCCTCGCGAGCGCCCGAGAGCCTGGGCCTGAGCGCCCCCTTTTTATCCGTGCCCCGGCAGCCTGGGCTTGGGCGCGGATCACGGTCGCATCAATCGCCAGCCACTCAATATCGGGATCATCCGACACGGCCTCGAAAATCCGGTCGATGACACCCTGCTCGACCCAGCGATAATAGCGCCGCTTGGCAGTCTGATAGGGACCGAACTTCTCAGGTAGATCGCGCCAGCGCCCGCCCGACCGCGGCAGCCACAACAAAGCATCCAAAAAACGTCGCCCGTCGCTGCGCGGTCCGCGCTTGCCCTTGCGCCCGCCCGGCACAAAATCGAGCAACCGCTCCCACTGATCGTCCCGTAAAACCTCGCCTTCCACACCAGCCTCCAAAAGCCAGTGCTGAATCAGAAAACTCCCTCGCCGTGAATCTCTAAAATGTCACTACAGCCTAGGAGATTTTGATGATCAGTGGCTCTATGTGACGCCCGAAGCGCGAAAGCAACGCATTGCGAGTAGGTTGATCGACGCCGTCGCAGGGTGGGGGCAGGCCATGGGCTGCGCGGAAATGGCGTCTGACGCGGACATCGCCCATCTGGCCAGCCATGATTTCCATCGCGCCGCTGGGTTCGTAGAAACCGAGCGGGTCGTCTATTTTCGCAAAGCTATCTGATTATTGCCGCAGTCGTTCGATCGCCTGGGCGAGCGCGACATAAAGCTTGCCCATGTCGGACGATAGCACCGCAACGCCCAGCGCATTGCCGTCGCGCGCCGACAGGATGATCCGCAGCATCGACTCGAAATCATGGATATAGCGGTTCACATGATCGCGGAACTCCGCGTCATTATCGTAATGAAGCGCAATTTCGCGCGATTCGCCGGCATCCAGCAGCTTCACCGCACGCCGGGTAAACACGCCGCGATCGCCCTTCAGATAGGCGGACCAGGCCGAATCGGTGACGTCGTTAGACAATATCTTGGCGACGTCGATCGCCGTGCTGTTCAGCGATTCTATCAGCAGGGCGGAGCGCCGCGCGAAATGGTCGCGATCGCGGCTTTCCGATGCGCGTTCCGCTTCCTCGATCCGCTGTTCGACGCTGGCGCTGGTGTCGGCGATCGTGAGCAACTGACGGGTGAGGCGTTCGGACGCCTGATGCGCCGCCTTGACCGCTTCTTCCGCGACCCGCGCGACCTGTTCGATCTGCGCCGTCACCTTCTCGCCGATCACGGCCTGCAACGCTTCGTCGCTGGCCTGCGCCAATTGTTGTGCGGCGTCGGGAATGGCGCGGCCCAGCGCTTGACGGGCGCGTTCCGCCGCCTGATCGGCCGTGTCCTTGACCCGCAGCAGGGCCGTTACCAGCAAGGGGCCGGCGCCTTCGGTGATGCGCGTCGCGTCCTGATGCGCGGCGTCGAGCGTGGTGCGAAGGCGTTCCACCAGCGCGCGATTGGCTTCCAGCCCGCCTTGCGTGCTTTCCAGCCACTCGGTCAGGCGGCTGCCTTGGCCGCGCAGCATCTCCTCGGCCTCCGCGGTGCGCCCCACCAACGCTTCGGAAATCGCTTCCAACCGCTCCATTTCGGGCGCGGTGCTGCCCAGCAGGGCGCGGCTCTGTTCCAGCCGCGCGTCGAATCGTTCGAGCGCGGCGGGATAGGTTTCGTCCAGCTCCCGCACGCTCGAGTCGAGCGCGACCAGCAGCGTCTCGGCGCATCCGATCAGCTTTTCGGCGGTCATACCGCCAGCCGACAGCGCCTTGTCGATCCGCAGCGTTTCCTCGGTCATGCGGACGAGGGCACCGGTCAGGCGTTCGCCGCGCGCCAGGGCGCTGTCCTCCAGCGCGGCGAAACGGCCTTCGGTCGATGCGATAGTGTCATGCAGGCTGCTGAGCAGGCTCGACATCAGGCTGCGCTGGCCCTCAATCATGTCGTTGACCTGATGCAGGCGGCTTTCGACGTCGCCGATCGAGTCGCTGAGGCCGATGACGGTTTCATCGCCGATCGCGGTGAGGCTTTCGCGCGAGCGGGCGATTAAGGCGTCGAGCGTCATCGTCTGGCTGGTCAGGCCACCATCGGTGATCGCCAGCGTTTCCTGTGCCCGTTGCAACGCAGCGTCCAGGCGGCGGCGCAAGTCCGTCTCCATCGATTCGATGTCGCGTTCGAATCTGGCGAGCGACTCTTCGCTTGCGCCGTTTATGCCCGTCCGGGCCGCCGCAACCAGCGTTTCCAACGCTTCTGCCCGACGAGACAGCGCCTCGTCGGTGGATGCCATGCTCTCCTTCAGCCTGAGCAAAGCGCTGTCCATGCGCCCACGCAGATCATGTTCGGCGCTATCGAGGGCATCGGTCAGAGTCTGGCGAACCTGCGCGCTGGCTTTTGTAACGCCCGCCTCTGCCGCTTCTACCAACGTGGTGAGCGTCGTAGCATGAGCTTCCATATCCTGGCGGCTGCGATCCATCGCCTGCCGTGCGCTCTGCGCCGTGGCGTCGATTCTGCCGGCGGCAATCTCAGCCATGCCGGTGACTTCCTCGGTCGCCGTCCGGGTCGTTTCCTGCAACTGGGTCAACTGGCTGGACAGGCTCTTGGTGGCAGAGAGCGTGCGCGCACGCGCATCGTCGGACAGTTCAGCCAGGGAATGGAGGCGCGCCTCCAGCGTGTCGATCCGTTCGGCCAGCGCATGGCCATTGTCCATCATCTGCGCGGTCATGCGGCCGGTGCGGTCCTCCAGTTCGGGGATAGACCCGATCAGCATGTCCATGCGCGCCACCAATGCGCCGGCAGCACGTTCGGCGGTTTCCGCCCGTTCGGCCGTGGCATGGGCGCGTGCAGCAATCAGTTCGGCGGATGCTTCCATATTGCTGCTTGCCGCGGCACCATAGCTGTCGAGCAATTCCGCCTGATCCTGCATCGCTTGCCGTGCGGTTTCCAATTGGCTGCTGATGCGGCCCAGCCGCAGTTCCAGCAAGTCGGCCTCGGTGCGCAGCGCGCGCGCCGTGTCGAGATAGCGGCGCGATTCGGCGCGGCTGTTGCGGACCAGCAGCATATAGCCGACACCCAGCAGGATGAGGGGGATAGCGAGCGTGACGATGGCATTGGCCCAGGCAAACGGACCAGCGGCCAGATCGCCCGACGTCGCGATCGCCCAGCCGGCAAAGCCGATCCAGCCGACCGCCAGCGCCAGCATGGCCCAGCGAAGGCGCTTTATCCGGTCGTCACCGATGCCTTCCGTCGCGTCATCCTCGTCAATATCGAGAACCGCCTGTTTCAATAGCAAAATGTCGTCCGTCTGCGACTCGTTGCCGATCGCGGTTTGTTCGTCTCGCCAGAACTCGACGATGGTGCTGCCCCCTGTCATGTCATCATCCTAGCATCTTTTCCGCCCGCGCAAATGCCCTGTTACCAAAACTTAACGCAAGCCCGATAGCGTCTGTCGCCATGTCCTATGATCCGGGTGCCCTTCATGCCGCATTGGCCGCCGCCGTCGGCGAAGACAGCATGCTGATCGCAGACCTGCGCGTCGCCTTTCTGGAAAGCGCGACGCGACAGGTCGACCTGCTCGGTCGGGCGCGGTGCGACGCCAATTGGGAATTGGCCGCTTGGCGGCTCAAGGGATTGGCGGCCAGCTTTGGGCTTACCGCCTTGATGGCGTTGGCTGACGAGGCCGCGGCGGCGGCGCCCGGCGATCCGCGTGTGTTACGCCGCCTGCATGCGGCGCTGGCGGCCCTTGATCACAGTTGATCTTCCGACGCTGAAAGCCTTGCTTGCGCGAAACGCTCCGTCTTGCGAAAAGGTCGTCGCACAACAATCGGGTCGACAAGCGTAAACGACATGAGTTTCGCCGCTATTCTGAGCGCTAGTCGCGCATCGGGCGATTCGCCCGCGGGTTTGCGTGCGAGCCTGTATTTCGCTGGTCAGACGCTGGTGGAATATCAGGCGCGGCAGGCGGCGCACGCAGGCGCCGATAGAATCATGATTCTGGTGAGCGTCATCACGCCGGCCCTGTCGCAGGCGGTCGATCGTCTGAGCGCGGATGGCATCGCCGTGGCGCTGGTGCGCGACATGGTGTCGATGGTGCGGGATGCGCCACGCGATAGCGATGTGCTGTTGGTGGCGGACGGCGCGATCGTTGCCCAGGCGCATTATGATGGGATCGGCGCGGCTCAAGGCAATGTCATGCTGGTGACCGACGACAGCCGCGCCAGCGCGCCGTTCGAACGGATCGATGCGGGCCAGCGCTGGGCGGGCCTGGCGCGGATCAGCCCGGACCTGCTGTTCGGTACGCTCGACATGATCGGCGACTGGGATCTGGCGCTGACTTTGGTGCGGACCGGGGTGCAAAAGGGTGCCAGGCGGGTCACCGTGCCGCAGGACGACCTGCTCGAAGGGCGCGTCGCGCTCGTCGAAAGCCAGGCGCAGGCCGATCTGGTGGCACAGGCGGTGACTGCGGCAGGGTCGTCCCGTACCCATGCGCGCGGGGGCATCGAACATTATCTGCTGGCGCCGCTGGCTCGGATCGTCAGCCCGCCATTTATGCGCATGCAGGTGCCCGCGCTTCAGGTGCGGATCGCCGGAATCGCGCTGGGTGCCGTGGCGCTGGTGCCAATCGAACTGGGATGGCCGCTTGCCGGATTCTGCCTGTTGATGGGCGCGCTTCTTTTGTCGGAAATCAGCGATCGACTGGGCGACCTTGCGCTGCGGACGCCGCTGATGGGCTGGTTCGCCTTCTGCGTGCCGGTGCTGGTGCTGGCAGGGATGGTCTTTGCCGGCGGCACGACATTGGCGGCTGACCTGGCTTTGCTGCTCGGCATCCTGACGGTGGCCGATCGCTGGGGCCGGACGGCTGCGGCGCGGCCGTGGATGATCTTCACGCCCGGCACGGCGCTGCTGCTGTTAATCCTGACCGGCTTTGTCGGGGTTATGGCGGAGGGCTTTCGCGTCGCCATTTTGCTAGCGATTGCGTCGGTCGGCGCCATTCTGCTGCGAAAGCGTGATTGAACGATTTTCCCCGGCACGGTTTAGTGCATTTTAAGGACGTGCGATTATGCTGACCGGCATGAGCGCCTATTCGTCCCTTACCGGCACGGCCATGGCGGGCAACTGGCCAATGGCGCGGGTCATGGCCGGCATGTCCGCCGTGCCGGTCGGCCATGCCATCGACCTGGCGTTTTTCTTTCCCGACGAAGGGCATGCGCGCCATGACGCCCTGATCGCGGAGACACGCCGCCATATCGGCGGATGCATCACCGCGATCGAAATGGCCCTGCGCCTGTCGTTGGAACATGCGCCCGATGTCGCCGCCGCACTGGATCGCTGGCCGGCGCCGGTCGCCTGGGCGATGGTGCGCGCGCATCCCAGTCTGCTTGACCCCGGCCTGCTGGCGCATATGCAGATGCGAGCTGGCGTGACGGTGATGCTCCGCCAGTTCGGCCAGGCCGATGTCGAGCAACTGGACGAGGTCGAGGGGGCCGCGGCGCCGTCGATCGATGATCCGCTGCTGGGCGACGCCCTGTCGGGGCTGGCGCTGGCCGAAGGACGCTGGCTGGCCATGGGCGGGGAAGACACGCCAATGAAGCCCGACCTGCCCGCCGAACATTTCGCCGAACTGATGTGGATGGTCGCCGCCTGCCTGACTGTGGTGGCGCAACGGACGATGGTCGACGCCGACGATCGGCTGCTGGCCGCCTTCGACCGTTCGGGTTGGGCATTGCTGGCCGACCATGACGAAGCGGCCTGTCCGATCGTTCAGGCGGATCGGCTGGTGCGCCGGATGGGTGAGCAGGCCGACGCGCCCGACCTGTTGGGCCGCTTACTCGAACGGCGACGGTTCCTGCTCTTTGCAGCGGTCACGGCGCGGCAGCTCCGGTTGGAGAGCGGCCAGGTGGTCGAGATGCTGGTGATGGGACCATTGTCGCAGGTCGCGACGCTGTGCCGGGCACTGGGCGGATCAGGCGCCGATTATCGCCATTTGCTGCTGGCGTTGCGGCCAGTCCGGCCGTCGCTGTCCGATGCGGCGATCGTGGCGGAGGCGGATCGCTATGCGGCGTTGAGCGAGGAGCAGGCCGATAGCGCTGTTGCCGCTTTGCGGACGTCGGCCGCCTTTCGTGCTAAGCTCGATCATCTACGGGCGGTTGCGGGCGCATGAACATGCCGTCGCATCCGGCCATCCTGCGCGCCGCCTTGTCGGCCGACGGCCGCCTCTTGAGTGCGGACGCGCCGCTGCTGGCGTTGCAACGGGAGGCGGGCGCTGATCTTGGCGCGCCGTTTGCGGTGCCGCAATTGATGGCGATCGCCAGACTGGCGTCCCGACTGGGCGTTCTGGTGTCGCGGCCGGTGGTAGCGGCAGCGCAGCGCGGCGATATCGATATGTGGGTGCGGGCGAAGCCGGAGGGCGACAAGGGCGTCAGCCTGTCGGTCGTGGACTGGCGCGAACGGCCCCCCGCCCCCCTGCCACCCGATGACGGCCGGCGGGAAGCCGATATTGCGGCGCTGGCCGATGGCTGGACCTGGCAGATCGATACCCAGTTGCGGTTCCAGATGGTGCTGGCGGGCAATGGCGACAGCGGCACGCTGCCTGACAGCCCGCCCGTGCCGGGAACCCGCTTTTCCGCTTATTTTCAGTTGCAGGCGGATAGCGACGGCGACATGGCGATGTTGCGCGGCTTGGCCCAGCGGCGCGCCTTTCGCGATCAACAGGCGGTGCTGGCGAGCGATATCGCGCGCCGTTACCGCCTGTCGGCCTTTCCGATGTTCGACCATGCCGGCCAATTGACCGGCTATCGCGGCACCGCCTTCCCGGCGGAGCGGGCGGTGGTTGCGCCTTTGGCGGACGAAGCGCCGTTGACATTGTATCCGGTCGAGTTCGGGCGGCGGCTCGATCGTTCGCTGCGTCAGCCGTTGGGCCGGATCATCGCGAACGCCGATACGATCAGCGCGCAATTGGAGGGGCCTCTGCGCCCCGATTATGCCGGTTATGCCACTGACATAGCGGCTGCGGGCCGGCACTTGATGGCACTGATCGATGATCTGGCCGATTTGCAGGCGATTGATCGCCCGGATTTCAGCGTCGTCGCCGAAGAGGTCGATCTGGCCGATCTGGGACGCCGTGCGGCAGGACTGCTGGCGGTCAAGGCATTGGATCGACGGATCACTATCGTCGCCCCGGCGCCGGACGCCAGCCTTATGGCGATTGGGGAATTTCGCCGGATACTCCAGATATTGGTCAATCTGATTGGCAACGCCATCCGTTATGCGCCGGAGGGTACGCAGGTACGCATCGCGACCGAATGGGAAAGCGGTCAGGCGCGCATCGCGGTCATCGATCAGGGCGCGGGCGTCGCGCCCGCCGATCGCGAGCGCATTTTCGAGAAATTCGAGCGGCTGGGGCGCGACGACGCAGGGGGTAGCGGGCTTGGCCTGTATATCTCCCGCCGGCTCGCCCGCGCGATGGACGGCGATATCCGTATCGGTGGCGCGCCAGGTGAGGGCGCGCGCTTCATCCTGTCGCTGCCGGTCGCCTGAAACGATAGCGACGCGCGACTTAACGGGGCTTCGTCCCCATAAAGAACGGCGCCCATTGGGCGCCGTTCTTCATCATAGTGTTGGCTTTATGCCGATCAGCGCTTGTCGACCCCGACATAATCGCGCTGCGTCGGGCCGGTGTAGAGCTGGCGCGGACGACCGATCTTCTGCGCTGGGTCCGAAATCATTTCGTTCCACTGTGCCACCCAACCGACCGTGCGGGCGAGGGCGAAGAGCACGGTGAACATTTCGGTCGGGAAGCCGATCGCCGACAGGATTACGCCCGAATAGAAATCAACATTCGGGTACAGCTTCTTCTCGACGAAATAGGGATCGTTGAGCGCGATCTGCTCCAGTTCCTTGGCGACGTCGAAGACGGGATCGTTGACGCCCAGCTTCTCCAGCACGTCCTTCGCAGTCTTCTGCATCACGGTCGCGCGCGGATCGTAATTTTTGTAGACGCGATGGCCAAAGCCCATCAGGCGGAACGGATCGTCCTTGTTCTTGGCGCGGGCGATATATTCCGGGATGCGATCGACGGTGCCGATTTCGCGCAGCATGTTGAGCGCAGCTTCGTTCGCGCCGCCATGCGCCGGGCCCCACAGGCAGGCGATGCCGGCCGCGATGCAGGCGAACGGGTTGGCGCCCGACGACCCGGCGAGACGCACGGTCGATGTCGATGCGTTCTGTTCATGGTCGGCATGGAGGATGAAAATCTTGTCCATCGCATCCACGATCACCGGATCGGGGATATAATCTTCCGCCGGGACCGAGAAGGTCATGCGCAGGAAATTGGCGGTGTAGGACAGGTCGTTGCGCGGATAGACGAAGGGCTGACCCACCGAATATTTATAGGCCATGGCGGCAATCGTGGGCATCTTGGCGATCAGGCGATGGCTCGCGATGCGGCGCTGTTCCGGGTCGTTGATGTCGGTCGAGTCATGATAGAAGGCCGACAGGGCGCCGACGACGCCGACCATGATCGCCATCGGATGCGCATCGCGGCGGAAACCGCGGAAAAAGGCCGATAGCTGCTCATGCACCATCGTATGGCGCGTGATCGTAGTGGTGAAGTCTTCCAGTTCCTTTTGCGACGGCAATTCGCCGTTCAGCAGCAGGTAGCAGACTTCCATGAAGCTGGATTCTTCGGCCAACTGGCCGATCGGATAGCCGCGGTGGAGCAGGATGCCCGCGTCACCGTCGATATAGGTCAGGCCGGATTCGCAACTGGCGGTCGAGGTAAAGCCCGGATCATAGGTGAACATGCCGGTATTGGCGTAGAGCTTGCGCACGTCGATGACCTGCGGGCCGACCGTGCCGTCCATGACGGCATAGTCCTTGGTGTCTCCCCCGACGGTCAAAGTGGCATTGTTATCCGACATATTGTTCTCCTTGAGTGCCATCAACCGGCCGATGCGTGCCCAACATCGTTCAGTCGTTCCAAGCTCTCCTCTTTCCCCAAAAGGAAGAGGACATCGAAAATTCCCGGCGAGACGGTTCGACCGGTGAGCGCTGCGCGCAGCGGCTGCGCTACTTTGCCCAGTCCCAGACCGGCATCCTCTGCCACGCGGCGTATCACGTCTTCGATCGCTTCGACCGTCCAGAACTGAACGGGCTGGAGAGCGTCGGCTGTCTTCTTCAGCAGAGCGCGCGCGGAGTCGTCTAGCAGAGCGGATGCCTTCTCGTCAAAATCGAGCGGGCAATTTTTGAATAGAAATTCTGCGCCCTCGGCAATTTCATTAAGGTTTTTGGCGCGCGGCTTCAACGAAGCCATCGCCTGGGTCAAAATGTCCAACCCGTTTTCCGATAAAACCTTTCCAAGCCGCGCGGCGACGCGGGGCGCGACCAGGGCCGCGAGGCGCGCATCGTCGGCCTCGCGGAGATAATGGCCGTTCAGATTTTCCAGCTTCTTGATGTCGAAGCGCGAGGGCGAACGGCCGACGCCGCCGATATCGAACAGGTCGATGGCGCGGGCGATCGATATGATCTCCTCATCGCCGTGGCCCCAGCCCAGACGCAGCAGATAGTTCAGCACCGCTTCGGGCAGCATCCCCATTTCGTCGCGATAGGCGTCCACGCCCAGCGCGCCGTGGCGCTTGGACAATTTCGCGCCGTCCGATCCGTGGATCAGGGGAATATGAGCGTAGATCGGCTCTTCCCACTGCATCGCCTTGATGATGCTGAGCTGGCGGAAGGCGTTGTTCAAATGATCGTCGCCACGGATGACATGGGTGACGCCCATGTCATGATCGTCAACCACGACGGCCAGCATATAGGTGGGCGTGCCATCGGACCGCAGCAGAATCATGTCGTCCAGCTCGGCATTCTGCACAACGACGCGGCCCTGGACGGCGTCCTCGATCACGGTTTCGCCTGTCCGTGGCGCCTTTATGCGGATGACGAAGGGCGCGTCTGCGGGCTCATCTTCGGGCGCGCGGTCGCGCCAGCGGCCGTCATAGCGCATCGGCTGCTTGGCGGCGCGCTGCTGTTCGCGCAACTCGGACAGTTCTTCCGGCGTCGCATAGCAGCGATAGGCATGGCCCGCTTCCAGCAACTGGTTGGCGACCTCCGCATGGCGCGGGGTGCGGGCGAACTGGAAGACGGCCGGTTCATCGCCGCCCAGGCCCAGCCATTCCAGCCCGTCGAAGATCGCCGCAACGGCCGCATCGGTCGAACGGGCGCGATCGGTATCTTCGATGCGCAGCAGGAACTTGCCGCCATGATGGCGCGCGAACAGCCAGTTGAACAGCGCGGTGCGAGCGCCGCCAATATGCAGGAACCCGGTTGGGGACGGGGCGAAACGGGTCACCACCGGCTTGTTCATTCCCGTTGCACTTGCCGTCATATTCCCTGACATTCGCCTAGCTGACCCATGGATGCTGCGCCCCCTAGCATGGCTTTTGAGCCACGACAAACCTCCCTTGGTGCGAAGCCGGCGGCATTGGCGCGGGCGGGGCTGGAGCGACTCGAAAGCTGGCTGGAGTGCGAGCGCGAACAGATCGGCTTATGGGTGCCGATCGGGCTGGGTGGCGGGATTGCCGCCTGGTTCATCCTGCCCCATGCCATGGCGTGGCTGGCCTTTTGTTGCGGCGCACTGGCGATGGCCTGCATCGGGACGATGCTGCCGGTGGGCGGGCGGTTGCGGCGGCTGTTCGTGGCGGGTGCTATTCTGGCGTGCATGGGGTGCCTGCTCGTCTGGGGGAAGGCGATGCTGTGGGGTCAGCCGCCGCTGGCCCGGGCAACCTTCGTGCAGTTGACCGGCGATGTGACGGGCGTGCGTCCCATTCCGGCACAGGCGATGGTGCGCGTCATGCTGCGTCCGGTCGACGCGCCCGATCTGCCCGCCGTCGTGCGGGTGAATATGGCCGATGCCGATGTGCCGTCAGGGCTGGGCGAGGGCGCGCGGCTGCGGTTTCGCGTGCGCTTGATGCCGCCTGCGCCGCCGAGCGTGCCGAGCGGCTATGATTTTGCGGCCCGCGCCTATTTCCAGGGCATCGGGGCGACGGGCAAGGCGTTGAAGCCCGTCGAGATAGTGATCCCCTCCGCCGCCGCGCCACCGCTGCGGGCGCGGCTGTTCGACCATATATTGGAACGGGTCGATGGCCCGGCCGAAGGGATCGCCGCTGCGCTGGCGACCGGGGACCAGGGCGCGATCCCCGAAGCCGATGCGGAAGCGATGCGGCGCAGCGGGCTAGCGCATCTTTTGTCGATCAGCGGGTTGCATGTGACGGCGCTGATCGGGGCGGTCATTTTCCTGCTGATGCGGGTGATGGCCTTGAGCCAGCGGGCAGCGCTAGGCTGGCCGCTAATGCTGATCGCGGCGGCTGGCGGGGCGCTGGCGGGGATCGGCTATACGCTGCTGACCGGGGCGGAGGTGCCGACGGTGCGGTCCTGCGTCGCCGCCTTGCTGGTGCTTGGCGGGCTGGCGATGGGGCGCGACGCGGTGACATTGCGGCTTGTGGCGACCGGGGCGCTGGTGGTGCTGGTGATGTGGCCGGAAGCGCTGGCAGGACCGAGTTTTCAGATGAGTTTCGCTGCGGTGACAGCGCTGGTGGCGCTGGCCGAACATCCGCGCTTTCGCAGCTTTGCCGCCGCGCGGGACGAGGGGGTGGTGCGCAAGGCGGGTCGGTTGCTGGCGGTTACGCTGGCGACCGGCATAGCCGTCGAACTGGTGCTGATGCCGATCGCGCTATTCCATTTTCACAAGGCGGGCCTGCTGGGCGCCTTCGCCAATCTGATCGCGATCCCGCTGACCACCTTCGTCGTCATGCCGCTGGAGGCGCTGGCGCTGGTGCTGGATGTAGTGGGGTTGGGCGCGCCCTTCTGGTGGTTGACGCAGCAGGCGCTGAACCTGTTGCTGTTACTGGCTCACGGCGTTGCGGCGAGTCCGATGGCGACATTACTCGCGCCGACCATGGGCACGGGGCTGTTCGGCATAACCGTTATCGGGCTGCTTTGGTGCCTGTTGTGGCGGACGGGATGGCGATGGTTGGGGATCGCGCCGGTGCTGATCGGTGTGGCGGTCACATTTGCGGCATCGCCGCCCGACATATTGATTACCGGCGACGGGCGACATGTCGCCGTGAGAAAGGGCAAAGGCATGGCGATATTGCGCGATCGGGCGGGGGACTATGTGCGCGACGTGTTGTCGGAGAGTGCAGGCTATGACGGCGAACTGGCAGCGATCGCAGCATTGCCGGAGGCGCGCTGTTCGCAGGATCTGTGCGCCGTAAGGATGAAGGATGGCAATGGCCGCAACTGGCGGCTTCTCTTTACTCGCAGCAATGTGCTGATTGATCGGTCGAGCTTCGCGCGCGATTGCGCGGCGGCGGACATCGTCGTCAGCGATCGGGGGTTGCCGCGCTGGTGCCGGCCGCGCTGGATGAGGGTCGACCGCCGGCTGCTCGCGCGTACCGGCGGCCTGTCCATCATCCTGGCGAAGGGCGAAGTATACACCGTCCATCGGGCGGGTGACGCACATCCCTGGATCGCCCGCCCAACCCGCCGCGCATGGCGGGGCCAGCCTGAATCATTTAGGCCTCTATCACGACCTCAATTATAGCGGCGCAGCAGCCCCGCCAGCTTGCCCTGGATACGGACCTGGCGCGGGTCGTAGATTTGCGGCTCATAGGCAGGGTTGGCTGGGTCCAGCCGGACGCGGCTGCCTTCGCGGCGGAAATATTTCAGCGTCGCTTCCGCTTCGTCGATCAGCGCCACGACGATCTGGCCTTCACGGGCGACGTCGGTGCGTTGAATCAGGGCGAAGTCGCCGTCGAGGATGCCGGCCTCCATCATCGAATCGCCCGATACTTCCAGTGCATAATGATCGCCCGCACCGAGCAGCGCGGCGGGGACGGACAGCATCGCTTGCCCCTCCATCGCCTCGATCGGCACGCCAGCCGCGATCCGGCCGTGCATCGGGATTTCAATCACATCGTTGGCGGCGATGACCAAAGCCGGGGCGGGGGCCTTGGGCTTGAGGGCGATCACAGGGGCGGGCGCGCGATGCATCGCATCGGGCAGCTTCAGCACCTCCAGCGCGCGGGCGCGATTGGGCAGGCGGCGGATGAAGCCGCGCTCCTCCAGTGCGTTGATAAGGCGATGGATGCCGGACTTGGACCGCAGGTCCAGTGCATCCTTCATTTCCTCGAACGAGGGCGACACGCCGCCTTCGTCCAATCGGGTCTGAATGAAGCTTAGCAATTCCTGCTGCTTGGGCGTCAACATTGCGGTCCTCCGTGGAACGTATGAGGAACGCATAGGAAACAGATGAAGGTTAGTCAAGCACCGAACATGTCAGGGCAGCGGGAGAATCACAACCCGATCGCCCGGCGCTGCCGGCGGCGATCCGGCCGGGCGCAGGATCAGGCAGTCGGCCTTCGCCATGGCGGCGGTGGCGGCGCTGTCCTGCGACGTGACCGATACGATGCCGTCCGGCCCACGCCAGGCGCGCAGATAATCGTCGCGATCGCCGGTGGCAGGCAGCGGCGCGGCGAGCGGCGCGTCGCTCATGGGCGGGAGCGGATTACGCGCGCCGCACAGATGGCGGACTAGCGGCAGCAGGAACAGCGTGGCCGTGACGAAGGCTGAGACGGGATTGCCCGGCAGGCCCAGGAACAGCGTATCGGCGATTCGCCCCGCCATCAGCGGCTTGCCCGGCCGCATTTTGATCTTCCAGAAATCGAGCGTGCCGCCCGCTTTAACGAAGGCGGGGCGGACCAGGTCATGGTCGCCGACGGAGGCACCGCCGGTCGACACGATGATGTCGGCCGTCCGCGCCCGTTCGATCGCGGCCACCATGGCGTCCAGATCGTCCGGCACGATGCCGAGGTCGATGACGTCGCAAGGCAGGGCGGCGAGTAGCGCGGCGAGCATCGGCGCGTTCGAGGACGGCAGGAAACCCGGCGGCGTCGGCGCGCCGGGCGGCACCAGTTCGTTGCCGGTGGAAAGCAGCGCGACTGTCGGCCGCCCGCCGACCGGCACGACGCCATGGCCGCCCAGCACGGCGAGCGCGATCTGGGCGGGGCCGAGGCGGCTGCCCGCCTCCAGCAACAGGCTGTCCTGCGCGAAGTCGGAGGCGGCGGTGCGGACATGGCGCCCGGCGGGTAGGGGATCGGCGCTGGCGGTCAGCCGGTCGCCATCACGGGTCGCATTTTCCTGTATCAATATGGCGTCCGCGCCCGGTGGCAGCGGTGCGCCGGTGAAGATACGGCTCGCGTCGCCCGGTGCCAGGGCGGGAAGGCCCGCCGAACCGGCTGCGCTTTCGCCAGTCACGCGCCAAGGGCCGGGCGCTTCGGCCGCGCGCACGGCATAGCCGTCCATCGCCGACAGGTCGGCCCAAGGCTGATTGCGCAGCGCCGTCAGATCCCGCGCCAGCCAGCTACCGGCGGCGGCTGTGATCGGCACTGTTTCGGTCGCCAGCCTGCCGGCGAGCGCCAAAAGGCGCGCTTGCGCATCGGCGACCGGCAGCAGGCTCATGGCGCGCGATGCCAATCGCCTGATTTGCCGCCGGTCTTGGCGATCAGACCGATGCCGCCGATGATCATCGCCTTATCCAGCGCCTTGGCCATGTCATAGATGGTGAGGAGCGCGACGGAGGCCGCGGTCAGGGCTTCCATTTCCACCCCGGTCTGGCCGGCGGTGCGGGCAGTCGCGGTGACGGTGACGCCGCGGTCGTCTAGGTCGAAATCCACGGTCACGGCGCTGAGCGCGATCGGGTGGCAGAGCGGGATCAGGTCAGCGGTCTTCTTCGCCGCCATGATGCCCGCCACTCGCGCCACGGCCAGTACGTCGCCCTTCTTGACCAATCCTTCGGCGATCGCCCTCGCCGCCTCGGCACTCATGTCGATCCGGCCGGAGGCTATGGCCTCACGCGCGGTCACCGCCTTGGCCGAGACATCGACCATCCGGGCCGCGCCGTCCTCGTCCAGATGGGTGAGGCCGCTCATGCGCCCGTCAGCAGATTGTGCGTCGCCGCCTCGACATCGGCCTGGCGCATCAGCGTTTCGCCGACCAGGAAGCAGCGCACGCCATGATCCGCCATGGCGACCAGATCGGCATGCCCGGTCAGGCCGCTTTCGGCGACGAACGTGTAGCCTTCGGGCGCCTTGCCCACCAGTTCGTAGGTGCGGGCGAAATCGACGCTGAAATCCCGCAGGTCGCGGTTGTTGACGCCGATCAGGCGCGAGCGCAGCTTCAGCGCGCGCTCCAGTTCCGCCTCGTCATGCACTTCGATCAGGGCGTCCATGCCCAGGCCCAGCGCCGCGTCCTCGATCTCCTGCATCTGGCCGTCGTCCAGCGCGGCGACGATGATAAGGATGGCGTCCGCGCCAAGCGAGCGGCTTTCCAGCACCTGCCAGGGATCGACCAGGAAATCCTTGCGCAGCACGGGGATCGCGCAGGCCGACCGAGCAGCCATCAGATAATCGTCATGTCCCTGGAAATAGGGTTCGTCGGTCAGCACGGAGAGGCAGGCGGCGCCACCGGCCGCATAAGCGACGGCATGAGCGGGCGGATCGAAGTCGGCGCGGATCAGCCCCTTGGACGGGCTGGCCTTCTTGATCTCCGCGATCAGGCCGAAGCCCGACCGCGCGGCGTTGTCCAACGCCTGACGGAAACCGCGCGGCGGCGTTTGCTCGCTGGCGCGGGCGTGCAGCGCCGAGACAGTGGTCGCAGCGCGGCGGCGGGCGACATCCTCGCGTTTGAAATCGCAGATTTCGATCAGTTTGTTGGTCATTGATAGGCAATCCAGCAATTGAGGAGCGCGTTGGCAAGGCCGCGGTCGATGGTTTCGGCGGCTTCTTCCACGCCTTCGCGCAGATTGGGAACGGCGTCCGCGACGACAAGGGCGGCGGCGGCGTTAAGCAGCACGGCGTCGCGATAGGCGCCCGGTTCGCCTTGCAGCAGAGCGCGGAGCGCCGCGGCGTTATGGGCCGCGTCACCGCCGCGGATCGCCTCGACCGGCTGGGTCGAGAGGCCCAGTTCGGCGGCGGTCAGGCGGTGCATCGCGACCAGCGCGTTGCCCTTCACCTCCGCCATGTCATTGCCGCCTGCCAGGGAAAGTTCGTCCAGCCCTTCGTCGCCGGAAATAATCATGGCATGGTCGACGCCGAGGTCCGCGAGCGCCTGCGCATAGATGGGGACATAGGCGGGGCGGGCGATGCCGACGAGCTGGCGGCGGACCCCCGCCGGATTGGCGAGCGGTCCCATCAGGTTGAAGATGGTGCGTTCGCCGATCGCCTTGCGGATCGGGCCGAGCCGCTTGAGCGCGGGATGGTAATTCTGGGCGAAGAGAAAGCAGATGCCAAGGTCGGCCAGCGTCGCTTCGGCGGTCGCGGCAGCCCTGTCTAGATCGAGGCCCAGCGCCTCAAGCGTGTCGGCCGCGCCCGCCTTTGACGAGGCGGCGCGATTGCCATGTTTGGCGACGGGCACGCCTGCCGCTGCGACAACGAGCGAGACAGCTGTGGAGACATTCAGGGTATGATGGCCATCGCCCCCGGTGCCGCAGACGTCGATCGCGCCGTCCGGCGCGCTGACCGACAGCATGCGGGAACGCATGGCGCGGGCGGCGGCGGCGATCTCCACCGCGGTTTCGCCGCGGCGGGCCATGGTGACGAGAAAGGCGGCGATGTCCGCTTGCGCCAGATCGGCGTCGAACAGCAAGTCGAAGGCCTGGGCTGCGGCGTCGGGGCCGAGCGGCGCGGAAGGATCGGGCAGGCGGGTCATGGCCCCTGCCTTAGTCGGCGGCGGGCGGGAGAGTCGAGGGGGCGTTAGCGCTTGTGGGCGCAGTTTTCCCTCGGCCGTGAAATTCCGTTTCCTATTCGCGCAATATTCGCAAAGCGACCGAGCGAAAGGCCATTGTCAGGCCGTTTCGCGATCCCGCACGGGGATACCGGCGATCTCCATGAAGTTGGCCAGCATGTCATGGCCATGTTCGGTGGCGATGCTTTCGGGATGGAATTGCACCGAATGAATCGGCAGGGTCGCATGGCGGAAGCCCATGACCGATCCGTCCTCGCTGGTGGCGTTCACTATGAGGCTGTCTGGGATATCCTCGACGATCAGCGAGTGATAGCGGGTCGCGGTGAAGGGGGAGGGCAGGCCCTTAAAAAGCCCGGTGCCATCATGGGTGACCGGCGACGTCTTGCCGTGCATCAGGCCGCCCCGCACGACCTTGCCGCCGAAATGCTGGCCGATCGCCTGATGGCCCAGGCACACGCCCAGCAACGGCGCGCCCGCATCGGCGCAGGCGGCGACGAGGTCCAGGCTGACGCCCGCCTCATTGGGGGTGCAGGGACCGGGCGACAGCAGGAACGCCTTCGCGCCGCTGGACAGGGCCTGGCCCGCCGAAATGGCGTCGTTGCGGACGACCTCCACCTGCGCGCCCAGTTCCATCAGATAATGGACCAGGTTCCAGGTGAAGCTGTCATAATTGTCGATGACGAGGATCATGGGACAGAGCCTTAGCGCGGGATACGCGCCGGGGGAAGTGGGGAGCGAAGGCTCGCATTCCACCAGAGGCGGTCGATCCGATCCTGCGCCGATGCGCATCCCGCTTGAAAAACCATCCGCTTGGGGCCATATGGGTCGTGCCGGGTTCGCCCGGCTATGGTGATAAATTGTGTCGTATAATAGACGCAGCGGACCCGGGGGCAGTACCCGGCGTCTCCACCACATGCCCCGCTTTTAGCGGGGTGTCTGACGGGGGCGAACTAGGATCGACGTGTGTTCAAAGGCGATATTTTTACCCGGCCCGTGTAAGCCGTTAAACTGTGCAAAACTCACAAGTGCCAACGATAACGAAGCACTCGCCATTGCAGCGTAATTGAGGGCCTCACGGCCTGATATTATCCTAAAATAGCGCGGTTGAACCCACCGGGCAACAGAAGGGAATTCAGCGGCCTCCGGGAGGGCCGGGCAACAGAACCTCCCGGACCTATCCCTTATCTTTAGATAAATGCGGCAGGCCTTGCGCGCCGCTGGTCTTGCGCCGCTGTAGCTTATGCCGGTAGCGCTGGGTGCAGGCGCGTCCGTTGCAGCCGACCCATAGCGCGGAATGGGTGATTCGAATCGCCTTCCATCTGCATACTTTTTCGATTACGCTTTTATGACATTATGGCGTAAAAATCATAAAATATTGAAATAAAAGAAAACAAAATCGTTTTTGCTGGTCCGATGCGCCCTTGTCCTCATGTCATCTAAATGAAATACTTCTGGCTATAGTAAGAAGTTTTTTCTGGAGGCATGAGAGATGAAGAAGGTCGCTGCAATCATGGGTCTGGCGCTGGCGGCGATGACGCCGAACATGGCCCAGGCGGCGGCCGAGGGGCAGGATCTGGTGGTCGTCGCCGGTCCCGAAGGTCGGCTGGCCGCCAACGCATTGGCGACGGGACGCTACGACGCGGCGCTGCGCAAGCTGGAGCCGATGCAGGTTTATGGCGAGAATGACCCGGCCCGCCTCATCAACCTGGGTAATGCCTATGCCGGTGTCGGCCGCCTGGCGCAGGCGCGCGAAGCCTATCGCTCCGCCCGATTCGCGCCGGAAACGACGCTGGTCCTGGCCAATGGCGCGGAGGAATCTTCGCGCACGGTCGCGATGCGCGCGCTTACCCGCCTCAACCCCAGCTACGCCATGCGCTGATCGCACAGCATAAGGTGCAGGGACCGGGGGCGTCGTCCGACAGGGCGGCGCCCCTTCGCTTTGCTGAACATGAAAAAGGCCGACCGGGTCGCCCCGGCCGGCCTTTTTCAGGCAATGGATCGTCCGATCAGAAGGCCACGGTGAACGAGGCTGCGAGCGTCGTGCCGATCTTGTAGCGGTTATAATAGACGCGATTGCCGTCCTGTTCCTGAAACTCCTGGAACTTGCGCCCCAGGATGTTGCGGGCTTCGAACTTGACCTCGCTGTTGATGCCGCCGGGCAGCTTCACGCCCTGCCGCGCCACGAAGTCGAGTTGAACGCCCGGCCGTTCCTTGATGTCCGGCTGCAGGTTGGGACCGCGGCTGGTGACGCGGTCGCTGGCATAGGTCAGCAACAGGGTCTGCTGCGACAGCTTTTCCGTGTCTTCCAGGCCGATCTGGAGATTGACCAGATGGTCCGACTGCCCCGTCAACGGCGCGCCGTCGATGAAATAGTCAGACGCGGCGGGCAGGTCGCCGGTCGTGTAGGTGTAGGGGATGGTGGTGTCGCCATCGCTGACCTTCAGTTCCGACTGGGTATAGGTGTAGTTGGCGATCAGCGCGACGCGGCGGCTCTGGAAGAAGGGTGAGCTGAACCCATCGAGCGGGATATATTTCTGCGCTTCGACTTCCGCGCCGTAGAGCGTCGCTTCCGGTGCGTTGGCGAAGCTGGTCGTTACCGCATAGGTGTCCGTGATCGTCGTGTAGGTTTCGATCGGGTTCTTGATCTTCTTGTAGAAGCCCGACGCGGTCAGCCGCTCGTCGCGGCCCATATACCATTCCGCCCGGATTTCAGCGTTCCACAGCTCGCTATCCTGCAGGAACGGGTTGCCGCGGTAGAAACGGTTGGAGTCGGTATCGATGAACGGCTGGGCGATCAGTTCGCGGAACTGCGGGCGGGCCAGGGTCTTGGACCCCGACGCGCGGAATTGCAGGCCGCCACCGGCATCATAGGTCAGCGTCAGGGCGGGCAACCAGTAATTATTCTTGATCTGGTTGAACGGCGTCACGCCGGTCGCATAGACGTCCACGCCCGTCACCGACTGGCGGCCGCTTTCATAGCGGACACCGGCATCGATGCTGAAACCGGGGAAGAGTTCCGCCTTCACCTGGCCATAGCCGGCATGCACGCGCATCGCGGCGTCATAGACCGGATAATTGCCCGAGAAGTCGAGCAGGGCGAAATCATAAAGCTGGATCGTCGCATCCGACAGCAGATAGTCCGGGCGCAACTGCTGCACCGCGACGGGCAGGTTGACCGCGTCGAAATGCAGTTCGTAGCGCGACGACGTCCGCTTCGTATCGGTATAGGCGTAGCCGCCGGTCACCACGAATTTCGGCGCGATCTTGAAGCTCAAGTCAGCGCCGCCGGACCAGAGATTTTCCTCCAGGTCGCTGAACGTCACCGATGCGTCGCCGCGCTGGCGATTGAGCGCGTTGATGAAGCGATCGCCCACTGGATCGATCGCCAGATCGCGGTTGGAGCGGACATAGACGAATTCGCGCTCATAAGGCGCTTCGCGCTGCGAATTGGCGTAGGAGCCGCGCAGATCGAGGCTGATCGCGTCGCTGAATTTGAATTCTCCGGCGAACTGGGTGTCGATCAACTGACGTTCATACCAGGCGGTCTGCTGCGTCAGATAGTCGGCGCCCTGGATCTGGCCATCATTCTGTCCCACCGCGAGCGACGCGCGCTTCAACGTGTCGCGGATATAGAGGTTGGTCCAGCGCAGCTTCTGCTCGCCCCATTCCACACCGAAGCCGAGCAGGCCGTTGAGCGTCACCTGATTGTCGGTGACGACCTGATTATAGCTTTTGCCGGCGCCTTCCGACACGGTCAGCGACGCCTGTTGCAGGTTGTCGCGGGTGCGCCATTTGTTGCTGTAGCCCGCCGTGGCGATAACGCCGACGCGTGCGTCGCCGATGTCGAAGGCCGTGCCGCCATTCAGCGAGCCGGAGAAGTTGAAGGGCAGGCTGTTCGTCCGCTGCACGACCGAGGTCTTGCTGTTGAGGAACTGCATCGCGATCGCCTGCTGGTCGTCGCGCGTGATGTTGGCGAAGGGAACGCCCGAACCAAAGGCGTTCTTGAGCAGCGGCGGCACATCGCGCGAGCTGTCATCGAAGCCGGTCCAGTCGGACTTGCTGCCATAATAAGTATAGCCGAGCTGGCCCGACGTTTCGGTGTTGGCGGAGCTGCCGACACCAAATTCCAGATAGGATTCGGTCGGGATCGCCTTGGTCGTCAGGTTGATGACGCCGCCGCCGAATTCACCGGGGAAGTTGGCAGAAAAGCTCTTCTGCACCAGGGTCGATGCGATGACGCTGGTGGGGAACAGGTCGAGCGGCACCACGCGCTTCAAGGGTTCGGGGCTGGGGAGCGGGGAACCGTTGAGCAGGGCGAGCGAATAGCGATCGCCCAGACCGCGGACATAGACATAGCCGCCCGCCGCGACCGACAGGCCGGTGACGCGCTGGAGCGAACCGGCGATATCGCCTTCGCCCGTGCGCTTGATGTCGGCGGCGGACAGGACATTGACCACCTGCGGCGCGGACTGCGAAATATTGCTGTTGCGACGGCCGGTGACGATGATGTCGGAACCGGGGACCGACACGTCGACATTACCCGACTGGGCAGCGGCTTCGTCGGCGGCGCTGGGCGTGGTCGACATGCCGGCGTCGCCGGCGGTCGATGCGCCGGCTTGGCTGGCATCGGTCTGCGCCATCGCCGTAGGAGCGACCAACGCGGTGGAAATCAGGAGCAGGCGCGCCAGACTGAGCGGCTTCGACATGCTATATATCCCCCTTGGGAAAATTCAGTGCAAAGAGGGCGGGGAAGCGCTGCGTCACGCTCCCCCGCCCCTGTTGAGGTCGTGGGTCCGATCAGGTCGTCGGGATTGCCGTGCAGTTCTTGCTGGTGCTGCCGAAGCTGGCGCTCACCGAGTTGCAGGTCCAGCCGGCATACCAGGTGTCGCTGCTGTCCTTGACCGCGCCGATATAGGCGGTCGTGGTGAAGGCCGTATCGATCGTCTTGGGGTCGATCGCGACGACAGCGGTTTCGGTCGCGCCGTTGATGAACAGGCTGGTCAGCGACGGGGTGTAGGTGAAGCTGCTGTTCGCGCCGGCCGTGAAGATCGACTGGACGAGGGCGGCGTCAACGCCCGTGCCGGTGCCCTTGAACGGGGTGCTGTTGCACTGCATCACCACCGACAGGTAGCGCGGCTTGCCGGCGTCCTGCAGCGCGGTGTCTGCGTCGCGGACGGCAGCGGCGCCGTTGATACGCAGGCAGCTCTGGTTGGGGCTGACGATGATGCCGTTGACCAGCGCCAGATCGGCACCGCCGCGCAGCAGCATCGACGCGCCATCGTCACCGGTGTTCGACCGCTGGATATGCGTGAAGTTGGCGACCTTGAGATACTGGCGGGGCAGGGCGTCTTCGCTGGCGTTGCTGTTGGTCGCCGAACCGTTCGAGTCGGTTTCGAGGAAGGTGTCGCCGATATTGTTGCCTTCGCGCTGGGCGGAGATGACGAACTGGGCGGTGCCGCGGAAGCCGACGTCGGTGTCCAGATTATCGTCTTCGTTGCCGGTCAGCACCAGATATTTCATGTTGAAGCTGCCGCCGAACGCTTCGATGCCATCGTCGGAGCTGTTGTGGACCTGGATATGGTCGATCACGGTGCCGCTGCCCACGCCCGAGGGGGTGAGGCCCTGCAATTCGCGCGCATCCGCCAGGACGAAGCCCGAATAGCGGATCTGGACGTAGCTGAGGCGGCCTGAGTTGTCGGCATCGTTCGCGCCGCCATAGAGGGCGTTGCTGGTGCCTTCGGTATCGCGTTCGCAGGCGGTGGTGCCCGGCGCTGCGGCCGGGGCCTGGCAGTCAGTGATCTTCGCACGGCCGAGCAACACGATGCCGCCCCACTGGCCCGACGACTGGTCGGTCGAGGCGCCGGTGACGTTCTCACGGCTGGTGAAGATGATTGGCGCGGTGGCGCTGCCAACGGCGTTGATCTTGTTGCCACGGTTGACCGCCAGATAGGCGTTGCCGGTGCTGGCGAACACGACCACGCCCGGATCGATGTTCAGCGTGACGTCGGTGTTGGTGGTGGCGGCACCCTGGTCGGTGCCGACATCGACGCGGCCGGGCAACGAATAGATGACGCCGGTGGTCTTGGCGATCGCGGTCGTCGCGGTGAAGCGCGCCGGGAAGGCGCAGTTACGCCAAGTGTTGGTGCCATCGGTGATGGTGCCCAGGTCGCTCAGCTGGTTGGGGCCGGCGATGGTCGGGCAGTTGGCCGCCGGGGTTACCGCGGTCGGCGTGGGGGTCGGCGTGGGCGTGGGGGTCGGCGTAGGCGTCGGAGTCGGCGCGGGAATGACGATCGTGCCTTCGCCCGGCGAAGCGATGTCGTCGGCACCGCAGGCGCTCAGGCCCACGCAGGCGCAGCTCGCCATCAGGATCGTTTGGATACGGTTAATCTTGGCCATGTCGTCTCCGCTCCGGCCTATTGCCGGGATTGTTGAAGTGCGGAGCGCAGGGGAATTTCGAATCGGACAACGCCCCCTGTCGCCCTCAGATCGGGCAGTTAGGCGCGGCAGATGACAGGCTGATGCTGCTTCTATGACAGTGCAGCGTCATTCAAATGACAATTTGAAGACTCCTTCGGCATTTCCATGGTTAAGGTGGTCCGTGCTACAGGCCATGCCGGGTGGGAAGCTGACAGGAGATGGGCTTGCAACCGGAAATCGAACTGAAGCTGGACCTGACGCCCGAAGCGGCGGAGATGTTCGCGCGATGGCCCTTTCTGCCGACGGAGAGCCAGACGGCGGCGCTACACGCCACCTATTTCGATACGCCCGATCATCAACTGGGCAAGCGGGGCATGAGCCTGCGCATCCGGCGATCAGGCAGGCGGCGTGTGCAGACGGTCAAGGCGGACGGGCGCGAGGGGGCGGGCCTGTTCGCGCGCGACGAATGGGAAATGCCGGTGCGCGATGCTACGCCGGTGCTGGACGATCGCACGCCTGTCGCCGCGCTGCTGGGCGAGGCCGTGGGGCAAGTGGACCGGATGTTCACCGTCGATGTGCAGCGCCGGACCTGGCTGATGACGCAGGACGGCGCGACGATCGAACTGGTGCTGGATCGCGGCGCGGTGCTGGCGGCGGGGCGGGAACAGGCGATCTGCGAGATCGAACTGGAATTGAAGGCAGGCGATCCGGCGGCGCTGTTCGCCCTGGCGCGGCGTATCGACGCGGACATTGCCCTGCGGCCCGGCGTCCTGAGCAAGGCCGAGCGCGGCTATCGGCTGACGGCGGCGTTGCCGACCGCGTTCAGGGCCGAACCTGTGGCGCTCGACCCGGCTATGACGGTCGGTCAGGCTTTCCTGCGGATCGCCGCTTCATGCCTGCGCCAATATCGGCTTAACGAAGCGCTGCTGCTCGACCATTATACGCCCGAAGCGCTGCATCAGGCGCGAGTCGCGATCCGGCGGATGCGATCGGCGCTGAAACTGTTCAGTCCGGTCTTGCAGGCGTTGGACGTGACGCGCTTCCAAAATGAATTGCGCTGGCTGGCGGCAACTCTTGGTGAGGCTCGCGACCTGGATGTTCTGGCGGCGCGGATCGGCGACGCGCGGATCGAGGGGCCGCGGGCGGCGGCGCAGGGCCGCGCGCTGCAATGGCTGGCATCGGCGCGGGTGCGTATGCTGCTGCTCGACCTGGTGGAATGGCTGGCGCTGGGGGCGGGGCTGGGCGCGAAAGCGGATCGGTTGGCGGCTCCCTTCGCCGCGACCCGCCTGCGCAAGCTTCGCAAGCGGATATCGAAGGGCGGCAAGCCTATGGCGCGGCTCAGCGACGAGGCGCGCCATAAGGTGCGAAAAGAGGCGAAAAGGCTCCGCTATGGCGCTGAATTCTTTACCGGAGTGTTCGACGACAAAAAGAAGCGGCGTCGGCGGCGCAAGATATTTCTGGGCAGGCTGGAAAGCATGCAGGATGTGCTGGGCACGCTCAACGATCTGGTCACGACGCCCGTCACGCTCGCCCGTCATGGACTGCCGGCCGATATCGGGACCGGCAGGACGGAGAAGACGGACTTGCTTACCGCAGCGGCACAGGCGCATGACGAATTTGTCGATGCGCGCCGTTTCTGGACCTGACCCGCTTCAACCCCATGGACGTTCCCGATACCATTTGGTGATGACATGCTTCACCCCGGACCGCACCTTCATGCCGTGATGGAGGCTGGCTGGGTTGGGCGCGCCTGCCCCGTCGCGGTTGTTCCAGGCGAGCAGTTTGCCGGTTTCGGGCTGGACGGTCTTGCCGATTTTCGTGAAGCGGGTCGCGCCGCCGGCCGCCGGTTCGTTCAGATAGACCATCAGCGTCCAGGTGCGATTGCCTGCCACCGAACAATATTGCGCATAATCGGACCCCTTGGGATCGAAATAGTCGGTATGCGCTTTGAATTCTTGACCCACATCATAGCGTTGGCCCTGGATGGGTTCGCCATGGGGCGTCGCTATCCCGGCAAAGGCGTCCAGCCGCGCATTGATGACGGCGACGAAGGGATCGTCATGGTCGAGGTCGCAGGTTTCGCTGGTACGGAAATAGCCGTCGCCATTGGCGTCCGCGATGGTGGAGGGGCGGCGTTTGGTGTCGATCCGATCGATCAGCCTGACACATTCGTCCGCGGTCAGGAAACGGCGCTGGATGAATAGGGTCAAGGCGCGGCTCGGCACGCGCTGGACGCGCGGATGGGCGGCGATCCAGGCAGGGTCTGCGTCGGTCGCGAGGGCTGGAGGCGCGGCGGTCAGGTCCGTCATGGCGAGTTCCGAAAGAAGCGAATAATGGCGTAAGATGTCGCAGTAGCTATATTCCAGCCGCGGAAATGCAAGACGGCAGAGCCATGTCATATTTACGCAATATAACTGTCATGCAGCAGTAAGATCAGATGCCTAGCAGGCTCCCGAATGATTGGGGGCGTGGGGCAGCAGCATGCGGGTGCCATTTAGCGACAGAATGCGCGGCTTTGGACGCGGGAGGGCCACGGCCATTCCCGCGGTCGACTGGCTTGCGCTGCTAGAACGGGCGCTGCTCGTCCTGCTGACTTTGCAACTGGTGCGGCTGGTCTGGGCGGTCGTCGTGCCGGTCGGCAGCTTTGGTCCCTGGGAAGGGCGGCAGGCGCAGATCCTGTCACCCAGCGCGCGACAAGCTTTGTTCGCCAGCTTCGATCCCTTTTTTCGAACCGGCGCGCCGCAACAGGCGGGCAGCGGCGTCGTCACCTCGCTGGCGCTGACGCTCTATGGTGTGCGGGTGAACGAGGGATCGGGCTTTGGATCAGCCATCATCGCCGCGCCCGACGGGGTGCAGAACAGTTTTGCCGTGGGCGACGAAATCATGCCAGGCGTTTTGCTGAAAGCGGTGGCGTTCGACCATGTGACGATCGACCGGGGCGGCGCGGAAGAACAGATTTTCATCGATCAATCGACTCCGGCGCCCGAAGCCGAACCCGCCCCTACCCAGGGCGCAGGCTGGCAGAGCGCCGCGCCGCCACCGCCCACCGCGCCTGGCGCAGGCCCGACCGTAGACAGCCTGAAGCGCGACATCGGCTTTGCCCCGCGGATGCAGAATGGCCGCGTCACCGGCGTCGCGGTCATGGCCAAGGGGCCGGCCTTCGCAGGCGCAGGCTTCCGCCCCGGCGACATCATCAGCCAGATCAACGGACAGCCGATCGGATCGGCCGCCGATCTCCAGGCGCTCCAGAACCAGATCGCGCCCGGTGCGCGCCTTTCCCTCACCGTCGAGCGCGGCGCCGCCGTGGCATCGGTCAACATCATAGTGCAAGGCCAATGACCCGCAAACTCCTCCTTACCGCCGCTACGGCGCTCGTCCTTGCTATGCCGATCGCCGCGCCGCTGATGGCGCAGCAGACGCTCAACGTCCGCGACGCCGACATCCGCGCCTTCATTCAGGATGCGGCGCGGGTGACGGGACGGACTTTTATCATCGACAATAGGGTGCAGGGGAAAGTGTCGGTCGTGACCGACCGGCCGCTGTCGCGGTCCGAATATTTCGAGATCGTGCTGTCCACCCTGCGCGCCAACGGCCTGGTCGCGGTCCCCGCGCCCGGCGGCGCATACCGCATCCAGCCAGCCGATGGCGCGGCGGGCCAGCCCAGCAGCGTCGGCGGCGCGGCCAATCGCAACAGCTTCGTGACGGAGGTGTTCCGCCTGCGGTCCATCGACGCGGCGAGCGCGCTTGAAACGCTGCGCCCGCTGGTCAGTAAGGAAGGCTCCGTCACCGCCAACCGTGCTGGCAATAGCGTGGTCGTGGCCGACTATGCCGACAATATCGCCCGCATCCGCCAGGTGATCGCCCGGATCGATCGGGACACGTCCGCCACGCAGATGGTGATGCTGAAAAATGCCGGCGCGCGGGAAATTGCGACCTCGCTTCAGGCGCTGGTGGCGACCAACGGCGGTGGCGAGAATGCGGCGGCATCGGCCGCGACCGTCGTGCCGATCGACAGCAGTAACGCCGTCGCGATCCGCGGCGACGCCAGCACCGTGGCCCGGCTGGCGGCGATGGCACGCCAACTGGATCAGCAAGCGGCGAGCGGCACCGAAATCCGCGTCTATTGGCTGGAACATGCCGATGCCGAAAAATTGCTGCCCGTGTTGCAGCAACTCGTCGGCCAATCGACCAGCCAGCCGGTGACGGCATCGACGCCGTCCGCAGGCGCTGCGCCTGCCGCGCAAGCGGCTGTGCCGGTCGCGGCATCCTCCTCCTCTTCCTCCTCCAGCGGCGGCGGCATTTCGACGCGCGGCCCGGCGATCGTTACCCGTTACGAAGGCGCGAACGCGATCATCGTCGCGGCCAACAGCGACGTGCAGCGGATGCTGGGCGAAACCATCCGCCAGGTCGATACCCGGCGCGAACAGGTGCTGGTGGAAGCGATCATTGTCGAGATCAGCGATGCGGCGGCCAAGAAGCTGGGCGTGCAGTTCCTGCTCGGCAGCACGTCGACCGGCTTCGCCGCGAGCAACTACTCAAACGCTTCGCCCAATTTGTTGACCCTGGCGGGCGCCTATGGCGCGACGCAGCTGGGCACCACGACCACGACGGTTGTGGCCCCGGACGGTACGCGAACCACGACGGAGGTGCAGAATAGCGGCGATCTCGCCAGCACATTGCAGGAATCGGCGATCAGCAGCCTGACCAGCGCGACCGGCGCGATCCTGGGGCTGGGCGGCAGCATCGGCAAGAACGGCATTTTCGGCGCGATCATCAATGCGGTGAAATCCGACACGGAAAGCAATTTGCTGTCTACTCCGTCCGTCATGACGCTGGACAACCAGAAGGCGTCGATCCTGGTCGGGCAGCAGGTGCCGGTGACGACCGGCGAGGCGCTGAGCCAGAATTTCGACAATCAGTTCCGCACCGTCCAGCGCCAGGATGTCGGCATCAAGCTGGAGGTGAAGCCGCAGATCAACACCGGCGGCGCGATCAAGCTGTTCCTGCGCCAAGAAGTGTCGAGCGTGGCCGGGCCGGTCAGCAACTCCAGCAGTGACCTCATCATCAACAAGCGCGAGATCGAGACGACGGTCACGGTGGACGATGGCGAGATATTGGCGCTGGGCGGCCTGCTGGACGATAATGAACGCAAGACGATCGAGCGCATCCCGCTGCTGTCCGACATTCCGGGGCTGGGCGAATTGTTCAAATCGCGCAGCAAGAGCCGGACCAAGACCAATTTGATGGTCTTCATCCGGCCGACGATCCTGCGGTCGAAGGAGGACGCGCAGCGGCTGACGCAGCAGCGCTATGGCTATGTCCGGGGGATGCAGTTGCAGCGCAATCCTGAAGTCGAACCGACGATCGACGAACTGGTGCGCGACTATATGGGCGCGACCCCGCCATTGCCGCCCCAGCCGAACGATTCGGTTGTAGCGCCGGTTGCGGGCGCACCGGTGGAGGTCATCGAACCCATCGTCCGCCAGTCAAGCGGCGTGGTGCGGCCGGTCGAGATACCGGCGAGCGGAGAGCGCAAGTGAGCGAACCGAAGCAACCCGATGCCATGTTCCCGCCCGCGCCGCCGTCGCGCCCCATCGACATTCCCTATGTCTTCGCGCGCAAGCATGGCGTCGTCATGCTGCCGATCGAGGGCCAGCGGCTGACCATCGCGGTGCGCGCGGGCAGCGATCCGCGCGTTCTGCTGGAAGTGCGGCGGCATCTGGCGCGCAGTTTCGATGTCATCTTCGTCGAACCCGGCGAGTTCGACCGGCACCTGTCCAACCATTATGCGATGGAGGGCAGCGCCGCCGCCATGGCCGGATCGCTGGAGGTCGGCGCCGACGAACTGGACATATTGGCGGCCGACATTCCGACCGCCGACGACTTGCTCGACAGCGCGGACGATGCGCCCGCCATCCGCCTGATCAACGGCATTATCGCCGAAGCGGCACGGCAGGGCGTGTCGGATATTCATATCGAACCCTATGAAACCGGCCTGGTCGTGCGGATGCGGATCGACGGCGTGCTGCGCGAAACGCTGCGGATGCCGCCCCATGTCGCGCCCGTGGTCGTCAGCCGCATCAAGGTGATGGCGCGCCTGGACATTGCCGAGCGGCGCGTGCCGCAGGACGGGCGCATCGGCCTGACGCTGGGCGGCAAGCTGCTGGACGTGCGTGTTTCCACCCTACCCAGCCGGGCGGGCGAGCGGGTGGTGCTGCGTATCTTGGACAAGGAAAATGCGGGCATCACGCTGGACCTGCTGGGCATGAACGGGGTGCCCGACCGCATCTTCCGCGAAGGATTGAGCGAACCCAACGGTATCATCCTGGTGACGGGACCGACCGGTTCGGGCAAGACGACCACGCTCTATGCCGGGCTGCGTCAGCTCAATGACGGCACGCGCAATATCCTGACGGTCGAAGACCCGGTCGAATATGCGATGGAGGGTGTGGGCCAGACCCAGGTCAACGCGAAGGTGGGCCTGACCTTCGCGGCCGGCCTGCGCGCCATCCTGCGGCAAGACCCCGACGTCGTCATGGTCGGCGAAATCCGCGACCGCGAGACGGCGGAGATTGCGGTGCAGGCTTCGCTGACCGGGCATCTCGTCCTGTCCACGGTCCACACCAACGACGCGGTCGGCGCGATCACTCGAATGCGCGACATGCGGGTCGAACCCTTCCTGCTCGCCTCCACCCTGCGCGCGGTCATCGCTCAGCGGCTGGTCCGACGGCTGTGCCAGAATTGCCGCGAGCCGGTGCAGGCGGACAAGTCGGCCAGCGCGCTGCTGGGCTTCGACCCCGGCACGATCATCTATCGCGCCAAGGGCTGCGATACGTGCGGCGGCAGCGGTTACAAGGGCCGGATCGGCGTGTTCGAGGCGATCCGGGTGGACGATACGATCCGCCGCCTCATCAACGATGGCGGCGACGAATCGCTCATCGCGCGCCATGCGTTCCTGAATGCGCCCAATCTGGGGTCGGCAGCGCGGGCGCTGGTGCGCGACGGCCAGACCACGGCGGAGGAAGCGATCCGCGTGTCGCGCCGCGACTCGGTCGAGGCGGAAACCATCGCCGATGGCTGATTTCGACTATAGCGCGATCGACCCGGCAGGCCGGGCGCGCGACGGCAGGATCAAGGCTGATACGATCGAGGATGCGCGCGCCAAGCTGGACGCGCGCAAGCTGTTCATCGTGCGGATCGAGCCGGGTGCGGTGGAAAGCGCGCGCAAGCGGGCGAACCTGTCGCTGCGCAGCCCGCGCCTCAGCCCCAAGGAACTGACGCTGTTCACGCGCCAGTTGGCGACGCTGACCCAGGTCAGCCCGCTGGAGGAATCGCTGCGCACCATCGGCCGCCAGAGCGAGCAGGACCATGTCCGCGCGATCGTAGGCAAGGTGCATGGCGGGGTGATGGAAGGACGGCGGCTGGCCGACGCGCTGGGCGCGGAGCCGAAAAGCTTCCCGCCGCTCTATCGTGCGATGATCTCCGCCGGTGAAAGCTCCGGCAGTTTGCCCACCATCATGGAGCGCCTGTCGGACCTGATGGAGCGGCAGGCGGTGATGCGCTCGAAAGTGCTGACCGCCATCGCCTATCCATCGGTGTTGGCGACCTTCGCTGTGTTCGTGGTCGCCGCGCTGATGATCTTCGTCGTGCCCAAGGTGGTCGAGCAGTTCGATACGGTCGGGCAGGAATTGCCGCTGCTGACGCGGATCGTGATGGCGATATCCGCTTTCCTGGCCGCCTATTGGTGGCTGTTGCTGATCCTGATGCTGCTGGGCGGTTTCGGTTTCTGGCGCGCCATGAAGAATGACGGTTTCCGCTATCGCTTCGACGCGATGATGCTGGGCTTGCCCGTGCTGGGCAAACTGATCCGTGACCTTCACGCCGCGCGCATGGCGCGGACGCTCTCCACCATGGTCGCCAGCCGCCTGCCGCTGATGGAGGGGCTGACGCTGACGGCCAACACCGTCCACAACCGCGTGCTGCGCAAGGCATCGGACGAGATCGTCGAGGCGATCAGGGGTGGCGGCAGCCTGTCCGCCGCGCTGCGCCGAGCGGGCGTGTTTCCGCCGCTGCTCGTGTATCTGGCGGCGAGCGGCGAGAGCGCCGGGCGGTTGGACACCATGCTGGAACGCGCCGCCGATTATCTGGAGCGCGAGTTCGACGCTTTCACCTCCACCGCGCTCGCCATGCTGGAGCCGATCATCATCATATTGATGGGCGGCATCGTCGCCGTCATCATCCTGTCCATCCTGCTGCCGATCCTGCAGCTGCAAAGCCTGACCGGGGCTTGAAGGAGTTGAATATGTTGAAACTAACATCCGTTCGGGCTGAGCCTGTCGAAGCCCTGTCCTTCTTGGAAAGAAAAGAAAAGCCCTTCGACAGGCTCAGGGCGAACGGAAACGAGACGTTGAGGGAGGCTGGCTTCACGCTTGTCGAACTGATGGTCGTCATCGTCATCATCGGCCTGCTGGCGACGATCGTGGCGATCAACGTCATCCCCGCGACCGACACCGCCCGCGTAGAAAAGGCGAAGGCGGACATCGCCACCATCGAACAGGCGCTGGAGCAGTATCGGCTAGATAACCTGACCTATCCGGCCGGATCGGACGGGTTGCAGGCCTTGCTCAACCCGCCCGCCTCGCTGGCGCAGCCGCAGCGTTATCGCCGCGGTGGCTATATCAAGAAGCTGCCCGACGATCCGTGGGGCCGCGCCTATGTCTATACCGTGCCGGGCCGCAAGGGCGCGTTCGACATCAGTTCGCTGGGCGCGGACGGCCAGCCGGGCGGAGATCAAGAAAATGCGGATATCTATTCCAGCGAAATCTGACGCGCTGAACGGATTTGCCCGTATGAAGCGCTCGACCGAGGCGGGATTTATGCCCTTGAGGCATTCCGCCGAAAACGGCTTCACGCTGGTCGAGCTAATGGTCGTGCTGACGATCATCGGCTTCATTTCTGCTGCCGTGGTGCTCGCCATTCCCGATCCGCGCGGGCGCGTGATCGAGGATGCCGACCGCTTTGCCGCGCGCGTCGCCGCCGCGCGCGACGAAGCGGTCGTGACTGCCCGTCCGATGGGCCTGTGGGTGTCGGCCTCCGGCTATGGTTTCCAGCGTCGCGAAGCCGGGCAATGGGTGCCACTGGAAGACAAACCCTTCGTCACCGCCAACTGGAAGGGCGGCACCCGCGCTCTGGTGGGCAAGGACGGCCGCCAGCAGATCGCCTTCGACGGCACCGGCCTGCCGACCGATCCCTTGACCGTTACCCTGGCGCGCGAAGGCGAGCGGGTGGCTGTGACCGTCGACATGGCGGGAAAGGTCATGGTCGGTGGGTAAGCGCGAGGCCGGTTTCACCTTGTTGGAAATGCTGGTCGCGTTGGCAGTGTTCAGCCTCGCCGCGCTGGCGCTGGTGCGGTTGCAGGGCGTGACCCTGCGCACCGCGGCCGATCTGGACAGCAAGGCGCTGGGACAGATCGTCGCGCGCAACCTGATGGTCGATGTGCAGACCGATCCGATCCCGCCCTCTGTGGGTGAGGCGGATGGCGATGTCGACAATGGCGGGCGGCGCTGGCATTGGAGCCGAACCGTCAAGCCGACCGACGACGCGCGGCTGTTGCAGGTGGACCTGACCGTCGATGGCCAGCCGGGCGCGTCGCCGGTGGTGCTGAGCTTCGTGCGGGTAGTCGAATGATGGCCCGCTTCCACACTCCGGCCGGACAGCGCTTCACGCTTTCCGAGCGTTCCGCCCAGCAGGGCTTCACGTCTTTTGATCGTTCCGCCCAACACGGCTTCACCCTGATCGAACTGCTCGTCGCTCTCATGATCTTCGCCATGCTGGCGGGGGCCGGCGTGCTGCTGCTGGGCAACAGCGTGTCGGCGCAGGCGCAGATCAAGGCGCGGCTGGACGATAGCGCGGCGGTTCAGCGCGCGGGCGGGGCGCTGGCCGGGGACCTGGGACAGGCGGTGTCGCGCATTACCCGGACAGAGGCTGGTACGCTGGCCCCTGCCTTCTGGTCGCATGACGATGGCGAGAGCGCGCCTGTGATGCAGTTCGTGCGCGGCGGATGGGACAATCTGGGCGACCTGCCCCGGCCATCTTTGCAGAAGGTCGAATATTGGGTGCGGCAGGGGCGGCTGGAACGGCGGACCTATGCCCAGCTGGACGGCGCGACGGGCGACGATCCGGCCGCGCTGCTGGAAAATGTCGAGGCGGTCGTGCTGCGTTTCCGCGATGCGCAGGGCAAATGGCGGGAGGATTGGACCCCGACCCAGCCGGACCTGCTCCCCCGTGCGGTCGAAATGACGGTGACGCGCACAGGCGAGCCGCCGGTCATGCTGCGCTTCCAGGTGGCACCCGGCCCGGTGGAAAAGCTGGAGGTCGCGCCCGGTGCCTGATCCATGTAACAAAAACGAACGCGGCGCCGCTTTGCTGACCGTGCTGCTGTTGGTAGCAGTCATGGCCGTGGTCGCCGCGACGGCGCTGGAGCGGGTCGCGCTGGCGACGCGGATAACCGGCAATGGCGGCGCGGTCGATCAGGGCCGCGCCTATGCTGACGCTGCGACCGAGATAGCACGGCTGCGCATCGCCGACCTGACCGCATCGAACCCGGCGAAGATCACGCTGGCGGGCGGATGGATGGGCACACCGCAAAGCATCCCCGTGCCCGGCGGCATCGCCACCGCGCGGGTGACGGACGCGGGCAACTGCTTCAACCTCAACAGCGTCGTCAGCGGCGATAATAAGGCGAACCTGAAAGTCCGCCCGATTGGCGTCAGCCAGTTTCAGGGCCTGTTGCAGGCGCTGGGCGTGGATGCGCGGCAGGCGCAGGCCGCGGCGGCGAGCCTGGCCGACTGGATCGACACCGACAGCGCGCCTCAGCCCGGCGGCGCAGAGGACGAAACCTACGCGCGGATGGAGCGGCCGTATCGCGCCGCCAACCGCATGATGGTGGACGCCAGCGAATTGCGCGCGGTCAGCGGGATCAGCCCCGCCATCTACGCGCTGGCGCGCCCATGGATTTGCGCCCTGCCGGTCACGGATTTGTCGCCGATCAACATCAATACGCTGCTGCCCGATCAGGCCCCGTTGTTTGCGATGCTGATACCGGGGCAATTGAGCGTTGCACAGGCGCGGCAACTGCTGGCGCAGCGACCGACGGACGGCTACGGCAGCACGGTGCAATTCTGGGCCTTGCCCTCCCTCGCCGGGCTTTCGCCGATGACCGAGGTGCAGGAACAGGTGAAATTGACGACGGGATTTTTTGGAGTGGACGTGTCGGTGGATGTTGGGGGAACGCAGGTGGTGGAGCGGGCGCTGATCGATGCGCGGCAAAGCCCGGCGCTGCTGGTGCGTCGCAGTTGGGGGGCGGGGGCATGAGCAGTCGCGACGCCCTGATCGTCTTCCTGCCCGAAGCGGCGGGGGCGGAACCCCATTGGATACGGGTGGTGGACGGCGCGCTGGTCCAGGCGGGCGTGGGCGCGAACTGGCTGGCGGCCTGCGGCATCGCCGCGCTGCCCGATCAGGCACGGGTCATGCTGGTGCCGCCGGCCGCGCTGGTGACGCTATATTGGACGATGCATCCCGACCTGCCGGTGCGGCAGGGGCGCGCCGCCGCGCGGGTGGCGGCGCTGGCCGGCGGGCTGTTGCCATCCGACCAACTATTCGCCGCGACCGACGCCAATGAAGATCCCTCTAACCCCCATATCGTCGCGGTGGCGAGCCGCGCCGACATGCTGCATTGGCTGCTTTGGGCGCAACATCATGGGCTGGACCCGGACATCATCGTGCCGGCCCCGTTGCTGCTGCCGGAGCCGGAGAGCGGCTTTGCCCGCGGGCTGATCGCTGGCGACACGGTGTTGCGCGGTATCGATATGGCGCTCACCGCCGACATGGCGCCAGCCTTGATCGCCGACGCGCCGATCGCCGATGTGTCGTCAGGCGTCGTCGAGGGGCGGGCGATCGCCGCGCTGGATGCGCCGCCGCTGGACCTGCGGCAGGGCGACTTCGCCAAGCGCGTGCGCCGCGCCATGGATGGCCGCGCGGTCGGCCGCGTCGCGTTGTGGAGCGGGCTGATCCTACTCGCCAGCCTTGCTATCGCGCTGATCGGCATCGCCAAGCAGCATGGGGAAGCAAGCCGCCTGGATCGGGAAAGCCTGGCGCTGGCGCAGCAGGTGACGCCCGGTGCCACCGACGCGGTGCAGGCGCTTGTCGAAATGGAGGGCAAGCTCGCCGCGCGGGGCGCGGGTGGCCGGGCCTTCACCGCGCCGGTGGCCGGTTTGCTGGCGGCGATGCAGGATGCGCCGGGCGTCGCGGTCACCAGCCTCTCGCGCGATCCCGACGGCATGGTCCGCGCCACCCTGGCGGCGGCCAAGGCGGACGACATCAATATCGTGCTGCTGGCGTTGCAGGCGGCCGGTTTCACGATCACGGCGACCCCGTCCCAGGAACCGGGCGGGCGGACGCTGGCAGATATCACGGTGCGGTCATGATGGAACGATTAGGCGCATATTGGACGGAACGATCGAGCCGCGAGCAATGGCTGCTGGGCGTGATGTTCGCGCTGCTGGCGGTCGTGATCCTGTGGTTCGGCATCGCCATGCCGCTGGACCGGGCGCAGCGCAGCGCGCGCGATACGCTCAATGAAGCGACCGATCGCAACGCTGCGGTGCGCGCCGCTGTGAAGCAGCTCAAGACGCTGCCGCGCAACGCCGCCGCCACGGGGCCGGTCACCCCGGTCGATCAGTTTGTCGGGCAGAGCGCAGGCGAGGCTGGGCTGACGCTGGAACGGGCGCAGGCGCAGGGCGGCGACCGGATCGACATCGCCATTGCGTCGATCCGTCCGGTTGCGCTCTTTTCCTGGCTGGCGGCGCTGGAGGCGCAGGGCGTCCGGGTGGAAACGATGAGTGCGCGGCCATCGCCAACCGCGGGCAGCGTATCGGTGCAGGCCATGCTGGTGCGGGGAGAGGGACGATGATGGGCCTGTCGCTGTCGCGCCGGATGCGGATCATTCTCCTCATGACGCTGGTGCTGGGCCTGCTGTTGTTCCTGCCCATGCGGGTCGCGCTGGGCCTGGCCGGGCTGGAGCGGCTGGGCGTTGCGGCGCGGGAGGTGCGCGGCACCGTATGGAGCGGGCGGATCGACCAGTTGATGCTGGGCAATATGCCGCTTGGCAGCGTGCGTGCCGGTCTGTCGCCGATATCCCTGCTGGTCGGGCGGGCGCGATTCGACGTCGCCCGGACCAAGGGGCTGGCGGATGATGTCCAGGGTGCCCTGACGGTCGGCTTCGGCCGGATCGGCGTGGACGATGTCACCGGCGCGGTGCCGCTGGGCCGCACCTTCGCGCCGCTGCCCGTGGGCAGCCTGATGCTGGAGGATGTCAGCGCTTATTATGCGGGCGATCGCTGCGGCCATGCCGAAGGGCGCGTGCGGGCGCGGATGGCGGGGCAATTTCCCGGCCTGAACCTGACGCAGGGCCTGTCGGGCGTGGTCAGCTGCGATGGCGATGCGCTGCTGTTGCCGCTGGTCAGCCAGTCAGGCATGGAGAAGATCAGCCTGCGCATCTGGCGATCGGGACGCTATACCGCCGAAATGCGTGTCGAAACCGCCGATCCGAAGCTGGCGGCGACTTTGGGCCAGGCCGGTTTCGCGGGCGTGGGCAACGCCCAGCTGCTCAAGGTCGAAGGGAGGCTGTGATCCAGCCGATTGCGGCGTTGGCCGGTGCGCTCATCGGTGCGATCCTGGGCAGCTTCCTTGCGACGCTGATCCTGCGCTGGCCGCAGGGGCGGGGGGTAGCGCGAGGACGATCGGCCTGCGATGGCTGCGGCCGAACGCTGGCGGCGCGCGACCTTATTCCTCTGTTCAGCGCGATGGTCCAGCGCGGCCGCTGTCGCACCTGTGGCGGGCGCATCGACCCGCTGCATGGCCGGGTGGAGGCGGGATGCGCGATCATCGGCGCGCTCGCGATTGGCGGGATGCCGGATTTGGGCGGGATCGGCTGGGCGCTGCTCGGCTGGACGCTGCTGACACTGGCGATCCTCGACTGGCGGCATTTCTGGTTGCCCGATGCGCTGACCCTGCCTCTAGCCTTTCTGGGCCTCACCATCGGCATGTGGGCGACCGACGTCATCCTGATCGACCGCGTCATTGGCGCGGCGATCGGCTATGGCGCATTGCTGGCCATATCGATGGGCTATCGCGCGTTGCGGGGGCGTGATGGATTGGGCCTGGGCGACGCCAAGTTGCTGGGCGCCCTGGGCGCCTGGTTTGGATGGCAGGCGTTGCCCTTCATCCTGCTGATCGCGTCGATGATGGGGCTGGTCGTGATGCTGGCCAGCGGACGGGCGAAGAGCCGCACCGCGCGGGTGCCATTGGGCACCTTCCTCGCGGTGGCGGCGTTGCCAGCGTGGATCATGGTCCTGCGCTTTTTTTAGGAAAGTGGTCGGGGAGACAGGATTCGAACCTGCGACATCCTGCTCCCAAAGCAGGCGCGCTACCAGACTGCGCTACTCCCCGACGAGGGGCGGCCTTAGCGGGGGAATGCGCGTCCCGTCAATCGCCGATCGCGCCGATCAGTGAAAGAACAGCCACAATAGCAAAATGATGGGGATGGGCACGCCCAGAAGCCACAATAATATGCCCTTACCCATGTCGATCTCTCCTCATGTCGCAAGGATAAAAGCGGTGGAGGGGCAAGGATGTTCCGCACGCAATGCGGTTGGGTGCGGCACAAACAAAAAGGGCGGGCCGTTAAGGCCCGCCCTTCGAGAATCTCGCAAATGCGAAGATTACATCGCGTTCGAAGCGTTCTCAGCAACGTTGGCGGCGTTAGCAGCAACATTGGCAGCGTTAGCAGCGTTGTCCGCAGCGTTGGCGGCGTTCTCAACGACGTTTTCGACGACGGCGTTCGAAGCGTTCGCGGTCTCGTTGGCCGGCTTCTCACCGCAAGCGGCGAGGGCCATCAGGCTGGCCGAAGCGAAAACAGCAGCGATCTTCTTCATTGTGTACGGCTCCCATAGCATTATGCCGCGTCAGGCACGTTTGAAATGTAACCCTACGCGAGCGACCCGCATTAACGTGTGCGATGCACAAATCAATGCTTTTCTGCGCCGGTGAAACGAAGGAATCACGCGACAGGGCGTTGTCTACTATAAAAGTTCAGTTAACGCCCATGGATTCTGGTGCATTGGCGGCGGCTTCTAGCGTCACCGCCCAGGCGGCGACATTCTGGCGCAACTGGGCGGGATCGACCTTGTCCAGCGTATCGTCGGGCGTGTGGTGCAGGTCGAAATAGCGCGTGCCATCCTGTTGCAGGTCGATCACCGGCACCCCGGCCTTGACCAAGGGGGCGATGTCAGCCCCACCGCCTGCTTCCTGCGTGCTGGCACCCACACCCAGTGGCGCGAGCGCGCCCGCGATGCGCTTGGCCAGCGCCTCATGACCCTGCGGCAGTTTGAAATCGACGCGCCAGATGCGATCCGCCCCGAAATCCGATTCGATGGCCAGCGCATGCTTCTCCGCTCCGTGTGCCTTATAATAGGCCCGCGCGCCGTCGCCGCCGACTTCCTCCGCGCCCGCCATTAGCACGCGGATGGTGCGGCGGGGCTGGCCGAGCTTGGCGACCTGTAAGGCGGAAGCCGCCGCGATGCCGCAACCGGTTGCGTCGTCGATCGCGCCGGTGCCCTGGTCCCAGCTATCGAGATGGCAGGCGGCCACCACGATGCCCGCCGCTGGATCGCTGCCGGGGATTTCAGCGATGACGTTGCCCGAGGGCTGGTCCTTCAACATCTTGGATGTCAGCGTCAGATGGACTTTCACCGGCTGGCCGCGCGCGATCACGCGGGCAAGCTGTTCGGCGTCCGGCACAGACAGCGCGGCGGCCGGGATCGGCGTCACGCCGTCCGCCCACATCTGCACGCCGGTATGCGGCACGCGATGATGGTCGGTGCCGATCGATCGGATCAGGATCGCGATCGCGCCCTTTTTGGATGCGATGCTTGGTCCCTGCCGCCGCGCCGCGCCGAAATAGCCGTAGGAGGAGCCATCCTGCGTCGCCTTCATGCCATGATCGACAAAGGCGATCTTGCCTTTAAGCGCTGCGGCGGGTGCGGCTTCCAGATCGGCGATGCTGGCGAAATAGACGATCTCGCCCTCGATACCCTTCTCGCTGGTCGATCCGCTGTTCCCCAGCGCCGCCAGTACCAGATTTTGCGGGAAGGGCGACACTATGCGCGCCTCGTCACGGCCGCGCACCCACACCGGCATGGTATAAGGTTCGGCCCGGACATTGGAAAAGCCCAGCGCCTTCAATTTCGCCACCGCCCAATCGCGGGCGCGCGCTTCCTGTGGCGTGCCGGCGGGGCGGGGGCCGACCTCCGTCGTCAGCCCTTCGGTAAAGGCGAAGGCGACATCGTCTTTCAGCGCCGCATCGCGAATCGCGGCGCTGTCCGCTGGGGCGGCGTGGGAAAGGACGGGGGTGAAGATGCTGCCAAGGAGGAGGGCGGCGAGCGTGCCCGATCGGATTTTCTGCATGGGTGGGAGCGTAGCGGGCCATCACCTATTTGCCAATGCGCCCCGCCTCCGCTAACTCCGCGCCAAATCCTCTTATCCTACGTTGGAGCTGCCCGAACATGTCCGCCTCCTCGCAATATGCCTATGTCATGAAGAGCATGACGAAGACCTTCCCCGGCGCGGCCAAGCCGGTGCTGAGCGATATCAACCTGCAATTCTACCGCGGGTCGAAGATCGGCATCGTCGGTCCCAACGGCGCGGGTAAATCCACGCTGATCAAGATCATGGCCGGCATCGACACCGACTTTTCGGGTGAGGCCTGGCCGGGCGAGAATATCACCGTCGGCTATCTGCCGCAGGAACCGCAACTCGACCCGAACAAGACCGTGCTGGAAAACGTCAAGGACGGCGCGCGCGAGACGGCCGACAAGATGGACCGCTTCAACGAAATCAGCAACATCATGGGCGACCCGCCCGAAGACGTCGATTTCGACGCGCTGATGGAGGAAATGGGCACGCTTCAGGAGCAGATCGACGCCGTGGATGGCTGGTCGCTCGACAGCCAGCTGGAACTGGCGATGGAAGCGCTGCGCTGCCCACCGTCCGACTGGTCGGTCGAAAGCCTGTCGGGCGGTGAAAAGCGCCGCATCGCGCTGACCCGCTTGCTGATCCAGAAGCCCGACATCCTGCTGCTCGACGAACCGACCAACCATCTGGATGCCGAAAGCGTCACCTGGCTGGAAAATCATCTGAAGGAATATGCCGGGTCGGTGCTGATGATCACCCATGACCGCTACTTCCTCGACAATGTGGTCGGCTGGATTCTGGAACTCGATCGCGGAAAATATTTTCCTTACGAAGGCAACTACTCCACCTATCTGGAGAAGAAGTCCAAGCGCCTGGAGCAGGAAGACCGCGAGGCCACCGGCCGCCAGAAGGCGATCAACGACGAACTGGAATGGATCAGGCAGGGCACGAAGGGCCGCCAGACCAAGTCCAAGGCGCGTATCAAGAAGTTCGAGGAACTGGTTGCGGGCCAGAACAACCGTTCGCCCGGCAAGGCGCAGATCGTCATTCAGGTGCCAGAGCGCCTGGGCGGCAAGGTGATCGAATTTAAGGGCATCACCAAGGCGTTCGGCGACAAGCTGCTGTTCGAAGATCTGTCCTTCCTGCTGCCGCCGGGCGGCATAGTCGGTGTGATCGGGCCGAACGGCGCGGGCAAATCCACCCTGTTCAAGCTGATCACCGGCCAGGAAAAGCCCGATGCGGGCGAGATCGACATCGGATCGACCGTGCGTCTGGGCTTCGTGGACCAGAGCCGGGATCATCTCGACGGGTCTAAGAATGTCTGGGAGGAAGTCTCGGACGGCCTGGATTACGTCAAGGTCAACGGCCACGACATGTCGACGCGGGCCTATGTCGGCGCGTTCAACTTCAAGGGGCAGGATCAGCAGAAGAATGTCGGCAAGCTGTCGGGTGGTGAGCGCAACCGCGTCCACATCGCCAAGATGCTGAAAAAGGGCGGCAACGTGCTGCTGCTCGACGAACCGACCAACGATCTCGACGTCGAAACGCTAGGCGCGCTGGAAGAAGCGATCGAAAATTTCGCGGGTTGCGCCGTGGTCATCAGCCATGACCGCTTCTTCCTCGATCGCCTGGCCACCCACATCCTGGCGTTCGAAGGCAATAGCCATGTCGAATGGTTCGAAGGTAATTTCGAAGCCTATGAAGAAGACAAGCGCCGCCGCCTGGGCGACGCCGCGGACCGCCCGACCGCGCTGTCTTACAAGAAGCTGACGCGCTGATCGGATGCCGTCCGGCGGGGCGGCGGTCATGCGATTGCAATATTTGCAACCGTGGCACCGCCGTTCGCACTTGCGATGGTGGCGCTAACATTTCATAGAGGCGGTGCCTTTCAGGCATCCTCTCCTAAAACTTTACGGGCTGGTCCTTCATGGGCCGGCCCTTTTTTTGTTTATCCGCCGTCAATGCCATCCGTGCTCTCGCCTGCGCGGGAGCACGCGATGCTAAGCAAATCAAGCCGGGACAGGGCAGTCGGCAGGCGGTGGCCCCAGCGCGGGATTCCTGAGAAAATCCTGGTCGGTCAGCGCATCAAGAAACGCCAGCAGCGCGGGCATGTCGATCCCGGTCAGATGCGCGGCAGCATGGCGGCGAATCGCGCCGTCGATGCTGTCGGCCTTGCCATCGTGCAGCCATGGCCCAGTGACCGCGACGTTGCGGAGCGAAGGGGTGCGGAACTGTTCGGGCGGCGGCTCGAAGCCGGGCGGCGGCGGTTTGCCGCCATAGGCCGGATCATCCGATTCGCGCGGCGCGGCCGTGCCGACATAATGGACCTTGCCATCGGTCAGGTCCGGGCCGCTATGGCAGGATGCGCAGCCCGACGCCTTGAACTGTGCCGCGCCTTTGGCGGCCAACGGGGTCAGGGTGCCGCGATCATAGGCGCTGCCAAACGATATCATCGTGCGCTGGAACGCGCCCAGCGCCGCCGTCACCCTGGGGAAATCCGTGGCGCCCTTCTTGCCGGGAAAGGCCTGCGCGAACATCCGGCGATAGCAGGGATCGGCATCGAGTCGCGCGGCTAGATCGCTATCGCGGCCGGCCATCCCCATTTCCACCGGCTTGGTTCCGGTCATCGGCACCATCGCCTGCGCCTCCAGCGTGGTGATGCCTGCATCGGTCCAGGTCAGGCCGCTGCGCCAGGCGACATTGGCCAGGCCCGGCACGTTGCGTACGCCCATGTCACCGGTCACGCCGACATGGGTGGGCTGGCCGTCGGTAAAGCCGCGCGCCTGCTGGTGGCAATCGGCGCAGGCCATGCTGCCGTCATGCGACAGCGCGCGATCGTAGAAGAGGCGGCGGCCCAGCGCGACCTTGGCCGCGCTCATGCTATTTTCGGCGGGCAGGGCAGGGGCGCTGACCCCCGCCGGGAATCTGGGCCAGCGCCAGTCCGCCCGCGCGCCCATCGCGCCGGACGCCAGCACGACCGAGCCGATGATGCCTGCTATGCCAACCCGCATGGCCATTCCC
>JAVBXL010000067.1 GCA_030824575.1 bacterium
CGCGCTTTTCTCTATGCCGCGCCGACCGGCGACCGATGCGGGCGTGGCGAAACTGGTAGACGCGCCAGATTTAGGTTCTGGTATCGCAAGATGTGGGGGTTCGAGTCCCTTCGCCCGCACCAGTGCGCCGCCTGCGGCAAAGCCACCGAAATTCAGCTGAAGAAAGCGTTTGAGAGAAGAGATGCAGACTGTCGAGACGTTGAACGAGGGCCTTAAGCGCGCCTACACCGTAACCATCACGTCGAAGGATATCGACGCCCGTGTCGACAAGGAAGTGAAGGCAATCGCACCGCAGGTGCGCATGCCCGGCTTCCGTGCCGGCAAGGTGCCCGTGAACCTCGTCAAGAAGATGCACGGTGAATCGCTGCAGCGTGACGCCCTGAACAATTCGATCCAGGAAAGCATCCAGAAGCTGATCGCCGATCAGAATCTGCGTCCTGCCATGCAACCGTCGGTCGAACTCGACGAAGGCTTTGAATTTGGCAAGGACGCCGAAATCAAGGTCGCGCTGGAAGTGCTGCCCGACATCGCCGCGCCCAGCGTCGAAGGTCTGAAGCTGGAGCGCCTGACCGTCGAAGTCGCTGACGCGCAGATCGATGAGGCCGCCGGCCGCATCGCCACGCAGCAGGGCGCGCTGGAAGAACATGACGCGGATCATGCCGCCGGGGAAGGCGACACGCTGAAGATCGATTTCGTCGGCAAGGTCGACGGCGAACCTTTCGAAGGCGGTTCGGCCGAGGGCGTCAATCTCAAGATCGGCGCGGGCCAGTTCATCCCTGGCTTCGAAGAGCAGCTGACCGGTGTCAAGAAGGGTGAGGAGAAGACCATCGAGGTCACCTTCCCAGAGGATTATGGCGCCGAGCATCTGGCCGGCAAGGCCGCGACCTTCGACATCACCGTCCAGTCGATCCTGAACGGCGACAAGCCGAAGGTTGACGAAGAATTTGCCAAGTCGCTGGGCCTGGAAGGTCTCGACAAGCTCAAGGAGTTGCTCAAGGGGCAGATCGAGCAGGAGCATAATGGCCTCACCCGCACGCATATGAAGCGCAAGCTGCTCGATCAGCTTGCCGCTGCCCATGATTTCGACGTGCCGCCCAGCATGGTGGAAGCTGAATTCGAGCAGATCTGGCAGCAGCTTCAGCATGAAGCGACCCATGAGGAAGATCCGGCCGCTGCGATCGCCGAAATGGAAGCAGAAAAGGAAGACTATCGCGCGATCGCCGTGCGCCGCGTCCGCCTGGGCCTGCTCCTCTCGGAAATCGGTCAGGCGAATGGCGTGATCGTCAACGACCAGGAAATGAACCGCCTGATCATGCAGGCCGCGCAGCAATATGGTCCGCAGGACCGCGAGCGCTTCGTGCAATATGTGCGTCAGGATCCGATGGCCGCAGCCCAGCTGCGCGCACCGCTCTATGAGGACAAGGTCGTCGACTTCCTGTTCGACAAGGCAGAAGTCACCGACCGCGCCGTGACCAAGGAAGAGCTGGAAGCTGCAATTGAAGCCGAAGACGGCGACATCAAGCCCCATGTCCATGGCCCGAACTGCGGTCACGACCATCATGACGAAAAGCCGAAGGCCAAGAAGGCTGCAAAGAAGGTAGAGGCTGACGCCGAAGCCTCAGCCGCCGACGAAGCGCCGGCCGCCGAGGAAGCGCCCAAGAAAGCCGCGCCCAAGAAGGCCGCCGCCAAGAAGGACGAAGCCGTCGCCGACGAAGCGACTGCCGAAGAGAAGCCCAAGAAAAAGGCTGCTCCCAAGAAGGCCGCCGCCAAGGCCGAATAAGCCTGTCGATCCGATAGAATGAGCGCCCGCCTTCCCTGTGAAGTGCGGGCGCTTTTCATTTCGGGGGCGGCATGGCAGATGAAATATTAAGGATGATGTCCGATGCAGGCGGCATAAGGCAGCCAGGGTGGGACGGGGCAAGTCGCGACGATGAAGGAATATCCGCCAGTGAATCTCGCTATGAATAGCGAAACGGCCACGGCGACCCCGCGCGTCGCCGTGATCCTGCCCTGCTATAATGAGGCTGGCGCGATCGTGCAGACGGTGGAGGATTTCCGCCGCATATTGCCTGCCGCCGATATCTACGTCTTCGACAATAATAGTAGCGACGGTAGTCGCGACCTTGCGGCTCGGGCAGGGGCGATCGTCCGCCGCGTCGGCCAGCAGGGCAAGGGCCATGTCGTCCGCCGCATGTTCGCCGACGTCGACGCCGACATCTATATCATGGCCGATGGCGACTCGACCTATGAGGCCGCCGCCGCCCCGGCCATGATAGCCGCCATGCTGGAGGATAATCTCGACATGGTGGTCGGTTGCCGCCGCGAAGAGGCGGACGCCGCCTATCGCCGCGGGCATCGCTTCGGCAACTGGGCGCTCACCAGCCTCCTGAAGCAACTGTTCGGTCGCAGCTTCACTGACATCCTGTCGGGCTACCGCGTCTTCTCCCGCCGTTTCGTGAAGAGCTTCCCGGTCCTGTCGGCTGGTTTCGAGATCGAGACGGAGATCAGCGTCCACGCGCTCGAACTCGCCATGCCGGTCGCCGAAGTGATGACCGCCTATGGTGCCCGTCCAGAAGGATCGGTCAGCAAGCTCAGCACCTATCGCGACGGGTTCCGTATCCTGCGCACCATCATCACCCTTTACCGCATCGAGCGGCCGGTCCTCTTTTTCGGCATCATCGCGGCCTTCCTGGCGGCGCTGGGCCTGGGTCTCGCCGCGCCGCTGATCGTCACCTATATCGACACCGGCCTCGTCCCGCGGTTCCCGACCGCGATCCTGGTCACCGGCCTTATGATCCTGTCGACCCTATCGGCCATGTGCGGCCTCATACTCGACACCGTAGTCCGCGGTCGGCGGGAGGTGCGACGCCTCGCCTATCTCGCCTTCCGTGCGCCGTCCGACTTCGCCCGTCGCGATTGAAGCCGCAACGCCAAGCGCCTTCCCCCTTGAACCATTCGCCTTTTGTGCCGATGTAGGGGTTGGGCAAAAGCACCTGACTGAAAGAGTATAATGACCAACATCATGCATGATCCCATGGCCGCGCTGGTCCCCATCGTCATCGAGCAATCGAATCGCGGCGAACGCAGCTTCGACATTTTTTCGCGGCTTCTGCGGGAACGGATCATCTTCGTCACCGGCCAGGTCGAGGATCATATGGCCTCGCTGATCGTCGCCCAGCTCCTGTTCCTCGAATCGGAAAATCCGAAGAAGGACATCTGGATGTACATCAACTCGCCCGGCGGCGTCGTCACGGCGGGGATGGCGATCCATGACACGATGCAATATATCCGGCCCCAGGTCGGCACTGTCTGCATCGGCCAAGCCGCATCGATGGGCAGCTTCCTGCTCGCCGCGGGCGAACCGGGCAAGCGCATCGCACTCGGCAATGCGCGCATCATGGTGCATCAGCCGTCCGGCGGCGCGCAGGGCATGGCGTCCGATATCGAGATCCAGGCAAAGGAAATCCTGCGGATTCGCCGTCGCTTGAACGATCTCTATGTCAAATATACCGGGAAGAGCCTGGAGGCGGTCGAAAAGGCGATGGATCGCGACACTTTCCTCGAAGCGGATGAGGCCAAGGCCTTCGGTCTGGTCGACGCGGTGTTCGATCGCCGCCCCGCCGCGCCGGAATCTGCCGACGCTTAAAGACTATCTTTACCGGGTCGCGCCACTTTCTTCCCTTGTGGAACCAGCGCGCCCCGGTCTAATATGGCCTTTGGACCAGAAAATCCCTCACCGAACGCGGTTCTGGTGACTGTAGACCGGGGGGGAAGAGAGAATGGCGAATGACTAAGCTTACCGGTTCGGATTCGAAAAGCACGCTTTACTGCTCCTTCTGCGGCAAGTCGCAGCATGAGGTGCGTAAGCTGATCGCGGGGCCGACCGTGTTCATCTGCGACGAGTGCGTGGAATTGTGCAACGACATCATCCGTGAGGAGACCAAGGGCGGTCTTGTCGGGCGGAAGGATGGCGGCGTGCCGACCCCGCAGGAAATCTGCGATGTGCTCGACGATTATGTGATTGGCCAGAAGCGCGCCAAGCGCGTGCTCTCGGTCGCGGTCCATAATCATTACAAGCGCCTCAACCACGGCTCCAGGCCGGGTGAGGTCGAACTGGCCAAGTCGAACATCCTGCTCGTCGGCCCGACCGGCTGCGGCAAGACGTTGCTCGCGCAGACGCTGGCCAAGACGTTCGACGTGCCCTTCACCATGGCCGACGCGACCACGCTGACCGAGGCCGGCTATGTTGGTGAGGATGTGGAGAACATCATCCTCAAGCTGCTCCAGGCGTCGGATTACAACGTCGAAAAGGCGCAGCGCGGGATCGTCTACATCGACGAGATCGACAAGATCAGCCGCAAGGCCGAAAACCCGTCCATCACCCGCGACGTGTCGGGGGAGGGCGTGCAGCAGGCGCTGCTCAAGCTGATGGAAGGCACCACCGCCTCGGTCCCGCCGCAGGGCGGCCGTAAGCATCCGCAGCAGGAGTTTCTGCAGGTCGACACGACGAACATTCTGTTCATCTGCGGCGGCGCGTTCGCGGGCCTGGAAAAGATCATCGGTGACCGTCTGGAAGCCAAGTCGATCGGGTTCGGTGCCTATGTCGCCGCGCCCGAGGAGCGCAAGACCGGCGAACTGCTCAAGTCCAGCGAGCCGGAAGATCTGCTCAAATTCGGCCTGATCCCCGAATTTGTCGGTCGTCTGCCCGTCATCGCGACGCTGGAGGATCTGGACGTCTCGGCACTGGTCAAGATTTTGGGCGAACCCAAGAACGCGCTGGTCAAGCAATATGGCAAGCTGTTCGACATGGAAAATGTCGACCTGAGCTTCACCGACGACGCATTGGTCGCTATCGCGAAGAAGGCGATCGAACGCAAGACCGGCGCGCGCGGCCTGCGTTCCATCATGGAGGCGATCCTGCTCGACACCATGTTCGACCTGCCCTCAATGGAGGGCGTCGGCGAAGTGGTGGTCGACAAGGATGTCGTGGCCGGCACCAAGGAACCGATTCGCGTGTTCAGCGAGAAGGAAAAGCGGGCCGAAGACGCAGCCTGATCCACCGCTACATTTGACCCATTTTTAAGGGGCCGGCGCGCAATCGCCGGCCCTTTTTCGTTACGCTTGCGTGCGCCGCACAAAAATTCTTGCTGCGTTGCAAAATTGCACCACCGTCAAACTATTGCGTCCGAACCGTATCTTGTCATTAAATTTCAATAATTTACGGACAGAGGCGGGGTGCCCTCAAGCGTGAGCCGACGGGGCAGGGGAGGATTGTGACAGTCCTGCGGGTGCATTGTAACATAAATGCAATCGACGCATCACAGGGCGGTCGTCAGCAGCCGCCAAAAAGCGGTGCTGGCTCGAAACAGCAAGACAGGTTTTTGGGGGCGCGGCCATGCGCTACTCTTGAAAAGGGACAAGGGTCATATGAAGCAATTTTTGATGGGCAGCGCCGCGATACTCGCCGTCGCCATCCCCACTGCAGCGTTTGCGCAGTCGACCGGTTCGATCGATTTCGAAGACACTATCGTCGTCACTGGCGGCAAGGTCGATCAGGGCATGGGCGGCATCGTCTTGCCCGACACGACCAAGGCCAAGGGTGTCCTGACGCAGGAAATCATCGCGAAGCAGGGTTCGGGCAACACCATCCTGAACGCGATCAACCTCATTCCTGGCGTGTCGTTTCAGAACAACGATCCATACGGTTCGTCGGGTGGTCAGCTCAACATTCGCGGCTTCGGTCCCGATCGCGTTTCGCTCACGTTCGACGGCATGCCGCTCAACGACACCGGCAACTACGCCATCTATTCTAACCAGCAACTCGATCCCGAACTGATTTCGGAAGTCAATGTCAACCTGGGTTCGACCGATGTTGACAGCCCGACCGCGGCGGCGTCGGGTGGCACGGTAAACTATCGCTCGATCGAAGGGTCGGACGATTTCAAGGTGACGATGGCGGGCGCTGGCGGCGAATATAATTTCTTCCGTCTGTTCGGCTTGGTCGAAACCGGCGTATTCACGCCTTGGGGCACGAAGGCCTGGTTTTCGGCCAGCACCACGCGAAACGACAACGTCTATAATAATTTCGGTGCGATCGATAAGCAGCAGTATAACGGAAAAATCTATCAGCCGATCGGCAGCAACGGCGATTTCATATCGATCGCAGGCCACTGGAACGCCAACCGCAGCAACTTCTTCGGTTCGTTGCCGCTGCGCGTAGATACCGACCAGGGTCGCGTCGTGGGCTCGGCGGCCGGCAACCGATACCCGATCAACAAAGACGAGCGCTTCTACAACATCGCGCCTTGCACACGCCCAGTCGGTGTAGGTGGCACCGCTCAGGCGGCCGGTACGTGCGGCACGCTGTTCGATTATCGCTTCAACCCGTCGAACACCGGCAACATCCGCATCAACTCGAAATTTTCGCTTAACGACAAGCTGACCCTGACGATCGATCCGTCTTATCAATATGTGAAGGCAAACGGCGGCGGCACGGTGGCAGGCAATGAAGCGGCGCGCGATATCAACCCCACGGGCGGTGCTGCCAACTGCGCTACAGCTGCTAATGGTGCAGCAGTATCCTGTACCCCCGGTTTCTTCGGCGGTGCCGCCTACTTCGGCCGCGACCTCAATGGCGATGGCGATCTGCTTGATATCGTCAACGTCCTGTCGCCCAGCCAGACCACGACCGATCGCTTCGCAGTGATCAGTTCGCTGCGGTACGACATCGATGACAACAACCGCATTCGCATCGCCTACACCTTCGACCATGGCCGTCACCGCCAAACCGGCGAAGTCGGCTTGCTCAGCCCTTCCGGCCAGACCGTCGATGTGTTCCCCGTCGATGCACCGCAGCTTGCTGCCAACGGCACCGTCCTGCAAAAGCGGGACCGCCTGTCCTACGCCATCTTGAACCAGGTCTCGGGCGAATATGTCGGCAAGTTCTTTGACAGCGCCCTGACTGTTCAGGCCGGCATCCGCGCGCCGTTCTTCAAACGCGAACTGACCAACAACTGCTTCACCAGCACTGCTGGTGGCTTCGTCGAATGCTTTGGCACCGGTGCCACCATCCCGGCCAACGTGTCGACCCTGAACCCGACATGGGCCGTTCCGCAGAAGCGCACCTTCAAATATGACAAGATCCTGCCGAGTGTCGGCCTGAACTACAAGGTTACTCCTGAAGCGAGCGTTTTTTGGAACTATTCCAAGGGGCTTCAGGTGCCTGGCACCGATCCGCTTTACAACAGCTTCTTCTTCGCGGAGGGCGTTGAAGGTTCGGTGCCTGAACCGGAAACCAGCGACAGCTTCGACCTTGGTGGCCGTTATACGACAGGCAAGTTCCAGGCTCAGGGCACCTTCTGGTATACCGCTTATAAGAACCGCCTGGCCTCGTCGTTCGATCCTGAACTCAACGTCAGCGTCTATCGTAACCTGGGCGATGTGAAGAAATACGGCTTTGATGGCAGCATATCCTACCAGCCTGTCGACTTCTTCAACATCTACGTCTTCGGTTCCTACCTGAAGTCGGAGATCCAGGACGATATCGCCATCGGCGCTCTGCCCAACGGCACGACCGTGTTCGCCCCGACCGCCGGCAAGCGTGAAAGCGGCGCGCCAGTCTACATGCTCGGCACGCGTGGCGAACTGAATATCGAAGGCGTCACCATCGGCGTTCAGGCCAAGCGGACCGGCAAGCGCTATGTCTACGACAACAACCTGCCGACGTTCCGCAACGCAGTTGGCGCATTGGCCCCAGTCCAGATTTACGGCGCGGCGGCTCCTGCCTATACGCTGGTCGATCTCGACGCGCGCTTCTCGCTGGAGAAGTTCGGTGCTGAAGGCGTCTGGGTACAGCTCAATGTCAGCAACCTGTTCGACAAATTCTATGTTGGCGGTTTCGGCGGCGGTCTGAACCAGACGGTCAACTACACGACTGGTGTTTATGGCAACCCCGGCTTCATCCAGCTGGGTTCGCCCCGCGCGGTTTCGGGTTCGGTGCACGTCAGCTTCTGATCCTTCCCGACCAGCCAAAATAGAAAGGGCGCGGAGCAATCCGCGCCCTTTTTTTGTTGGAGACAAATTGGATATCGGCACCTAGCGCCAACTTTCGCACGTCACACGCAAGAAGTTCGAGATTTTTCACCGCAAACAACTATCCAGCCCATCCCGCTGCACCACGCCGATCCGCGCCGCGATCGTGTTGCCATAGCGACGGGTAAAGCCGCTCGGCGCCACCGCCGCGCGCTTCTTGGGCAGCGGCAGCACGGCGGCGATGCGCCCGGCCTCCGCCTTGCTCAGCCTGCTCGCGCCATGACGGAAATAGCGGATCGCGCCCGCCTGCACTCCATAGGTGCCGATCCCCGTCTCGGCGACGTTCAGATAGACTTCCATGATTCGCTTCTTGCCCCACATCGCCTCGATCAGCACGGTGAACCAAGCCTCCAGCCCCTTGCGCACGAAACCGCCGCCCTGCCACAGGAACACATTCTTGGCGGTCTGCTGGCTGATAGTCGATCCGCCGCGGATGCGCCCGCCGCTGGCGTTATGGATCGCCGCCTTGGCGATGGCGTCCACGTCGAAGCCATGATGGCTGCAAAATTTCCCATCTTCCCCCGCAATCGCCGCTCGCGCCATGTCCGGGTCTATATCCTCCAGCGACATCCAGTCCTTGGTGATGCCATTGGGGTCGAACAGCATCGTCAGCGTCACCGGCGGCGGCACGAAGCGGTAAATCGCCACCATCAGCAACGACAGGGCGATGAAGCCGAACAGGATCTTGATCGGGATCATGATCCAGCGGGAACGGCGGCGGTGCGATAGGGTTGGTGCGGTCATGCCGCCTGTCGTAGCGCGGTCCGCTTCCCCGGTTCAAGCGGTCGCGAACGTCTCCTGCCTTTGGTCGCGATTGATGAGCAGCACCATCCCAGCGCCGATCAGGCACAATATGCCCGCGCCGATGAAGGCTGGCATGTAGCTCAGCCACACGGTCCGGGCGAGTCCACCGCCCAGCGCCGCACTGGCAGCGCCCAACTGATGCCCGGCGAATATCCAGCCAAAGACGATATTCGCCCGCTCCGCCCCGAAACGCTGCGCCGTCAACTTCACCGTCGGCGGCACGGTGGCCACCCAGTCCAGGCCATAGAAAATCGCGAAAATGGACAGGCTGTAGAGCGAAAAATCGCTGAATGGCAGGTAGAGCAGCGACAGCCCACGCAACCCATAATACCAGAAGAGCAGCCACCGATTGTCGAACCGGTCGGACATCCAACCCGACGCCAGCGTGCCCCCGAAATCGAACAATCCCATCATTGCCAGCATCGACGCCGCGCCGACCGCAGCCAGCCCATAATCGCCGCACAGTGCGATGAAATGGGTCTGCACCAGCCCATTGGTGCTCGCCCCGCAAATATAGAAGGAAAAGAAGAGGATCCAGAAAGTCGGCACCTTTGACGCGTCCCGCAGCACGATCAACGGCATCATCAGCAACGCGCCGAAACTGGCGGGCTGGGCTGCGGCAGGCTGGATATGCGTCTCGCCATAGGGTGCCAGCCCCAGATCGGCAGGTCGATCGCGCATCAGTAGCAGCACGACGACCGCCGCCACGACGATCGCCCCGCACACCAGCAGCAATGCGGCGCGCCAGCCATGACTTTCGGTCAGGCCCGCGAGCAGCGGCAGGAAGGCGAGTTGCCCGGTCGCCGTGCTGGCTGACAACAGCCCCATGACCAGGCCGCGTCGCTGCCCGAACCAGCGCGTCGCCACCGTCGCGCCCAGCACCATCGCGGTCAGCCCGGTCCCGATGCCGATGACCACGCCCCACAGCAGCACCAACTGCCACAATTGCGTCATGCCCAGCGACAACAGCATCCCGCCGATGACGATGGATAGCGAAATCAACATCATGCGCCGCACACCGAAACGGTTCATGAAGGCGGCGGCGAACGGCCCCATACCGCCGAACAGCAGGAACCGTATCGCGAGCGCCCCGCTGATATCCGCCGCGCTCCAGCCGAACTCCTTTTGCAACGGCACGATCAGAACGCCGGGTGCCCCGACGGCGCCGGCAACTACCAACATGGTCAGGAAGGTCGTACCGGCCACCGCCCAGCCATAATGGATATTCCGCGTGGCAAGGTGGCGCGCAAACAGGGTCGACAGCATAAACGCCCCCTCTGGGTCATGATCGGACTGGTGTTAAATGATGGACATCATATATAAGGTCAAGGGGCCAGTTGAAGGAGGCAGGATATGAAGGTCAGCCGCGATCAGGCTGCGCGCAATCGGGAAAAGGTGGTCGATGCCGCATCACGCCTGTTTCGTGCGCGCGGGGTAGAAGGGGTCGGCATTGGGGAGGTGATGCGCGAATGCGGCCTTACCCATGGCGGTTTCTACAATCAGTTCGACTCGAAAGAGGCGCTGGCGGCCGAAGCCTGCGCCGCGTCGCTGGCGACCAGCGCCGAGCGGTGGCGGGTTGTGGCGGAGGCGGCCGGGGAGGGCGGTGCGCCCGCAGCGATCGCCGACAATTATCTCAGCGCCCGCAATCGCGACGCGCCGGAAACCGGCTGCGCCCTCATCGCCCTTGCGCCGGACGCGGCGCGGCGCGGCGGCGATCTGGCGGACGCCTTCCGCCACGGATTTGAGGAACTGGCCACCATTTTGGAGCAGTCGGGGCCTGACGTGAACAGGCAGGACGCCCTAGCGCGCATGGCGCAAATGGTCGGGGCCATGATATTGGCCCGCGGGGTAGGCGACCCAGCGCTGTCGGACGAGATATTGGCCGCGACCCGCCACGCACAGGGTCTGTCTGCATGAGCCTGTGGCGACCGATGCGCCCGGCCGATATTCCGGCGGTGGCGGCGATCTCCGACGCAGTGCACGGCACCTATACCGAACATGCCGACATCTACGCCGAACGTCTGCAACTCTATCCGGCCGGATGCTGGATGCTGGAACGGGCCGGGGAGGCGCTAGGCTATCTGATCAGCCACCCTTGGCAGGGCGATCGGCCGCCAGCGCTCAATGCCCCCATCCTCGCCGTGCCTGCAGCCGCGGATCGCTACTATCTCCACGATCTGGCGCTCCTGCCACAGGCGCGCGGCGCCGGCGCGGCGGCGGAGGCGGTGCAGTTGGTCGCTGATGAGGCGGATAGCACGGGCTTCGCGCGCATCACGCTGACCGCCGTCAACGGCGCAGACGCCTTCTGGCGGAAACAGGGCTTCCTGCCTGTGAACGACGGAGCGGGCTATGGAGAGGGCAGTCTCGCCATGGAACGGACTATCTCCCAATAATCCGCCGCTCCTCTGCCAGCGGGAGGCACAAAAAAGCCCCGGATCAATCCGGGGCTTTTTCGTTTCGGTCTATCGCAGGATCAGGCCAGGGCGAACCGCGCCATCTTGCCCAGCTTGTCGCCGGCAATGCGCATCATCGCCTTTTGCAGCTTTTCGAAGGCGCGAACCTCGATCTGACGGACGCGCTCGCGCGACACGCCATAAACCTGGGACAACTCTTCCAGCGTCTTGGGCTCTTCAGCCAGACGGCGTTCGGCCAGGATATGCTTCTCACGGTCGTTGAGGTCGGTCATTGCCTCCACCAGCATCTCATGCCGCTGGGTGCGCTCCTGCTCTTCGGCGACGCGCTCGTCCTGCAACGGGTCGTTGTCCTGCAACCAGTCCTGCCACTGACCTTCGCCATCTTCGCGCATCGGGACGTTCAGCGACGTATCGCCGCCCATCGCCATCCGGCGGTTCATGGACACGACGTCCTGTTCGCTGACGCCCAGATCGGTCGCGATCTTCGTCACATCCTCGGGGCGCAGGTCGCCATCCTCGAACGCTTCGATATTATTTTTCATGCGGCGCAGGTTGAAAAACAGCTTCTTTTGCGACGCGGTGGTGCCCATCTTGACCAGCGACCAGCTGCGCAAAATGAATTCCTGGATCGACGCACGGATCCACCACATGGCATAAGTGGCCAGTCGGAAGCCGCGCTCGGCCTCAAACTTCTTCACGCCCTGCATCAGGCCGATATTGCCTTCGGAAATCAGCTCGCTAACCGGCAGGCCGTAACCGCGATAGCCCATTGCAATCTTCGCCACCAGGCGCAGATGCGACGTCACCAACTGGGCCGCGGCTTCGGGGTCTTGATGTTCCTCATACCGTTTGGCGAGCATATATTCCTGCTCAGGCGTCAACAGCGGAAACTTGCGGATTTCCGACAGATAGCGGTTGAGGCTGGCTTCACCGCCCAGCGCTGGAACCGCGGGGACATTGCTCTTGGCCATGTCGTCACCTTTCCCTTTCATTGCGCGGCGGGACCCAGAAGAGGCGTCACAGGCGCCGTCGCAAACTTGTTGAACACTATACGTGGAGCTGGCTTAACAGTTCCTGCATGTCGGTGGGCAGTGCACTTTGGAACATGAGCTGCTCATTCGTTACCGGATGTATGAACCCCAGGCTTTTGGCGTGCAATGCCTGCCTTTTGAAACCCAGTGTTTCCAGTATTGATTTGAAACCTTTTCTTTCTCTACCGTAAACCGGGTCACCGATCAAGGGGTGTCCGATATAGTGCATATGCACGCGAACCTGATGCGTGCGGCCGGTTTCCAGCTTGCATTCGACCAGCGCTGCGTCGCGCAGCCTCTGTGTCGTGCGATAATGGGTAACAGCGTGCTTGCCGCGTCCTTCCCGATGAACCGCCATCTTCTTTCGATCAGCGTCGGATCGGCCGATCCAGGTGTCGACCGTCCCGGCCGCTGGATTGGGCACGCCATAGACGATGGCGGCGTAGAGCCGGTCGATGCTATGGTCCTTGAACTGGCGGGCCAGCCCCTCATGCGCCTTGTCGGATTTGGCGACCACCAGCAAGCCGGACGTGTCCTTGTCGATGCGATGGACGATGCCGGGCCGGGCGACGCCGCCGATACCGGACAGGTGCCCCTTGCAATGATGCAGCAGCGCGTTGACCAGCGTGCCGTCCAGATTGCCGGCGGCCGGATGGACGACCAGCCCCGCGGGCTTGTCGATCACGATCAGGTCGGCGTCCTCATGGACGATGGTGAGGGGGATATCCTGCGCCAACGTATCCAGCGGCACCGGCGGGGGGAGGGTGATGGTGAACATCTGCCCGGCCGCGACCTTCATCGATACGCTGATCTTGCCGACGTTGGCGGACTGTACCTGTCCCTCGCCGATCAGGCCTTTCAGCCGTTCGCGCGACAGGTCGGGCAAGATGTCCGCGAGCGCACGATCGAGGCGCCAGCCATGCTGCGCTTCGCCAATAGCTGCTTCGATGATGGAAACCCCCGGACCCATTGGCTAGAGATGTAGGAATGCGGGTCGAAATTTCAAGGATTCTGTTGGAACAGATCATGGCCCTGGCGGCCGCCGATGGTCATGAGGTGTGCGGGCTGTTACTGGGTTCGGACGACCGGATCGAGGCGATTGCCCCCGCGGCCAATGTGGCGCCCGATCCCGCCCGCCATTTCGAACTGGACCCGGCGGCGCTGATCGCCGCACACCGGGCGGCGCGATCAGGTGGGCCAAAGATCATTGGTCATTATCATTCGCATCCGTCGGGCATCGCCGCGCCATCCGCGACCGATGCGGCCTGCGCGGCACCCGATGGAAATTTGTGGCTGATCGTCGGGGCAGGGGGCGCGACTTTATGGCGGGCAGTGCCGGGGACGGCGGTTAATGTCCATTTCACCAAAATGCATCTCGACAGTCGGTGAGCGAAAGGCGGTAGGCCGGGCTTGCATCGGCGCGCGGCGCGGCGCATTAGCCAAAGACCCGTTCATTTCCTTCATAATCCGGTGACCCAGAGCTCGCATGACCAACCCGACCGACAGCATCGAATTTGCCAGCCTGCTTTGCTCGCGCCTGTGCCATGACCTGCTGAGCCCGGTCGGCGCGCTCAACAATGGGCTGGAGCTGATGGCGGACGAAACCGACCCGGAAATGCGCCAGCGTTGCCTGGACTTGCTGGGCGACAGCGCCCGCACTTCGGCCAACAAGCTCAAATTCTTCCGCTTGGCCTTCGGCTCCGCTGGCGGCTTTGGCGATGCCGTCCCGCCCCATGAAGCGAAGGTGGCGATCGAGGGCATGTTCGCGAGCACCGGCCGGGTCAAGGTCGGTTGGCTGGTCGAGGAACAGATGCTTGACAAGCTGGCCGCCAAGATCTTGCTCAACCTGGCGTTGATCGCCGGCGACGCGCTGGTGCGCGGCGGGCAGTTGGACATTGGCGCGGAAAAGCGGCCGGGCCTGACCGAGATCGTGGTGCGTGGCGAAGGCCCCAAGGTCGTGCTCGATCCAGACCTGCGCGCCGCACTGGCCGGCACCTTGCCGATCGAAGGGCTGGCGTCCCGCACGGCCGCCGCCTGGATGGTGCGCCAGATGGTGGCGGAATCGGGCGGCGAGATCGCCCTGTCGCCGCCGGGCGAGCCGATCATATTGTTCGGCGCGTCGATCCCGGATCGCACGCGATAATCGCATACAACTGTCTTGCTCGCTGTCTCAGGAAAGGCCCTCATGCCGGGCTTCCGGCATTTCCGCGACCAATAGCGCCACCAGATCGGCGGCGGGCAATGCGCGGGCGAGCGGCGCGCCCTGTCCGGCCCATTGCGCGCCATAGCCGCCTTCACCGGCCGCCTTCGCAGCCTGGTTGAGCGCCTTTCCCGCATCATAGGCGATCGGATAATCGGGCGGCTGCCGGTCGCTTTGCTGCCCCCAGGCGGTAAACCGATTGGCGATGCAGCGGGCAGGCCGTCCTGACACGACGCGGGTCATGACCGTATGCGCCGCCGCCGGGCTGAACAGTGCCGCGCGATAGGCCGCGTCTGCGCTACTTTCCGGGCAGGCGATGAAGGCCGTGCCCAATTGCGCCGCTACTGCCCCCAAGTCGATCGCCGCCTGCACGGCCCTACCGTCCATGATACCGCCGGCCGCGATGACGGGCAGTCCAGCTTTTTCGACCAAGAGGCGGGTCAGCGCTACGGTGCCCAGGCTATCGTCGGGCGCATCGGGATCGAACATTCCCCGATGGCCGCCTGCCTCGAAACCCTGCGCCACAATGGCGTCCATGCCTGCCGCCTTGGCCGCCTGCGCTTCGTCCAGATGGGTCACGCTGGCCAGCAGCAGGCAGCCCGCCGCTTTCAACCGATCGATTTTTCGGCGGTCGGGTAATCCGAAATGAAAGCTGACAACCGCCGGCCGCGCATCGACCAGCATGGCCAGCATCGCGTCGTCTTCCGCAAAGCTGCGATAGATTTCGCGAAGCGAGGGCGGGGGCTGCGCGCCATATTCGCCGAACAGCGGCGCTAGCGCATCGATCCAACGCCGCTCCAACGCCGGTCTGGCTCTGGCGGGCGCATGGACGAAGAGATTGACGTTGAACGGCCGGTCCGTTCGCGTTCGCACGGCATCGATCATGGTACGCGCGGCAGAGGCATCGGCGGTGCCCACAGCGATTGACCCAAGCGCACCGGCATTGCTGACGGCCGCCGCCATCTCCGGCGTGGACACGCCGGCCATTGGCGCCTGGATGATCGGATGGGCAAGGCCCAGCATGGCGAGCGAGTTCATGTGCTCTATCTGGGGCCATTCGCCACAAAGCAAAAGGCCCGGCCGCTTGTCGCGACCGGACCTTTTCCCGAAAACAGTGCTGAAAGGATCAGCCGCTGTAATACATGTCGAATTCGACCGGCGACGGCGCCATTTCCCACGCGTAAACCTCAGGCCATTTCAGTTCGATATAGGCATCGATCTGGTCCTTGGTGAACACGCCGCCCTTCAGCAGGAAGTCGTGATCGGCAACGAGGCTGTCCAGCGCTTCGCGGAGCGAACCGCAGACGGTCGGCACCTGGCTCAGTTCTGCGGGCGGCAGATCATACAGGTTCTTGTCCATCGGACCACCGGGATGGATCTTGTTCTCGATACCGTCGATGCCGGCCATCAGCAGCGCCGAGGTGGCGAGATAGCTGTTGGCGAGCGGATCGGGGAAGCGGAATTCGACGCGCTTCGCCTTGGTGCCGGCACCATAGGGGATGCGGCACGATGCCGAACGGTTGCGCGCCGAGTAAGCGAGCAACACGGGCGCTTCGAAACCGGGCACCAGGCGCTTGTAGCTGTTGGTGGTCGGGTTGGTGAAGGCGTTGATCGCCTTGGCATGTTTGATCACGCCGCCGATGAAGAACAGGCAGGTTTCGGAAAGCCCGGCATAGCCGTCGCCGGCAAAGGTGTTCTTGCCTTCGTTCCAGATCGAGATGTGGGTGTGCATCCCCGACCCATTGTCGGCCTTGATCGGCTTGGGCATGAAGGTCGCTGTCTTGCCATAGGCCTGGGCAACCATCTTCACGACATATTTGTAGACCTGGATACGGTCGCAGGTTTCAACCAGCTTGCCGAAGGTCAGGCCCAGTTCGTGCTGCCCGCCCGCGACTTCATGGTGATGCTTGTCCATGGGCAGGCCCATTTCCAGCAACGTGGACACCATTTCGGCGCGGATGTCGGTGGTGACATCGACCGGGCCGACGGGGAAGTAACCACCCTTGGCGCGCGGGCGGTGGCCCATATTGCCGCCTTCATAAGTGGTGTTGGTGTTGGTCGGCAGTTCCACATCGTCCAGCTTGTACGAGCTGGAGCTGTAGGTGTTTTCGAACTTCACGTCGTCGAACATGAAGAATTCGGGTTCCGGGCCGATATAAACCGTATCGCCAAGGCCAGTGGTCTTGAGGAAGGCTTCGGCGCGCTTGGCGGTCGAGCGCGGGTCGCGGGCATAGAGCGAGCCGTCTTCGGGTTCGACGATGTCGCAGACCAGGATCAGCATCGGCGTGGCGCTGAACGGATCGATGTAGACGGCGTCCAGATCCGGCTTCAGGATCATGTCCGATTCATTGATTTCCTTCCAGCCCTCGATCGAGGAGCCGTCGAACATCAGGCCATCGGTCAGTTCATCTTCGCCTATCACGCCGGCGCACATGGTCAGATGGTGCCAGGCACCCTTTGTGTCGGTGAAGCGGACATCGACCCATTCGATCTCCTTTTCTTCGATCATCTTCAGGATGTCTTTTGGCGTATTGGCCATGTGCTTTTGCCCTTCTCTTAGAAATACCCCCCCGAAGGGGCAGTTGAAGACCGTATCCGCCCTAGTTCGGCGGAAACGCACGAAAACTTAGATGGCGTCGCTGTCCCGCTCGCCGGTGCGGATGCGTACAGCGCCCTCGACCGCGGAAATGAAGATCTTGCCGTCGCCGATTCGACCGGTCTGCGCCGCAGAACAAATCGCCTCGACCACGCGATCGGCCAGCGAGTCGTCGACGACGACCTCCAACTTCACCTTAGGCAGGAAATCGACGACATATTCGGCGCCGCGATACAGTTCGGTATGCCCCTTCTGGCGGCCGAAACCTTTGGCCTCGGTTACAGTAATGCCGGATACGCCCACTTCGTGGAGCGCTTCCTTCACCTCGTCCAGCTTGAACGGCTTGATGATCGCTTCGATCTTTTTCATCACTCGTAATCCCAACCCATGACGCACGTGCAGAATGCGGGGGCGACCCGCATCCCTCTCTCCTTCAGGAAACGATCGTCATGCCCCCCAAGGCCGGCGCCGTTCCCCTCAACAATCAATTACCGTGCCAACTCGCGAATCGCTAGAACATGCTTTCGGCGATGCAGCAATCTTTGTCTATATTGCCCGGATTCAGGGCAATATCCTGGCTCGTTGCCCGTTTTTTGAGCAGCATTTTGATCGTCAGAGCGTGTAAGGCGGGCAGTCCAGGCCCGCCGGGCTCTTCGTGAATATCTCGCAGCCTGTTTCGGTGATGCCGATGCTATGTTCGAACTGCGCCGACAGCGTGCGGTCGCGCGTGACCGCGGTCCAGCCATCGTCCATCATCTTCACGCCGGGCTTGCCGATGTTGATCATCGGCTCGATCGTGAAGAACATGCCGGGACGCAGTTCAGGACCAGTGCCAGGGCGGCCGACATGGACGACTTCGGGGCTGTCATGGAACACCTGGCCCAGACCATGGCCGCAAAAATCGCGCACTACGCCATAGCGGTGCTTTTCGGCGTGCCGCTGGATCACATAGCCGATATCGCCCAGATGATTGCCGGGCTTAGCCTGCTCAATGCCCAGCATCAGGCATTCATAGGTGACTTCGACCAGCCGCCGCGCCTTGATCGCAGCGTCGCCGACGATGAACATGCGGCTGGTGTCGCCATGCCAGCCATCGACCAGCGGGGTGACGTCGATATTCAGGATATCGCCGTCCTTGAGCCGATAGTCGCCCGGAATGCCATGGCAGATCACATTGTTGAGCGAGATGCAGCAGCTATGGGTATAGCCGCGATAACCCAGGGTCGCGGGCACGCCGCCACCGTCTAGCGACATGCGGCGGACGATATCGTCCAGTTCGCCAGTGGTGACGCCGGGCACGACATGCGGCACGAGCGCGTCCAATATCTCTGCGGCGAGCCGCCCGGCCTTGCGCATGCCGGCGAAACCGGATTCGTCATACAGCTTGATTGCAGCGGAGCGGGAAATCGGCGCATCGGCCGTCATGGTTATATAGTCAGTCATGCCCTATTTATAAGCGCAATAGCCGCATAATGCGAGAGGGCGACTAGGCAGGGCGTCCGGGGCAGGCTATGGGCTGGCGCATGGCCGATCCGACCCGCATCTGGACCGCAGCGCTGATCGTGATCGGCGACGAAATCCTTTCTGGCCGCACCCAGGACAAAAATATCGCCCAAGTCGCGAGTTGGCTGGGCGTTCAGGGCATCCGCCTGCGCGAAGTGCGCGTGGTGCCCGATGTGCAGGACGCGATTGTCGAGGCGGTCAACACGCTGCGCGCCCGCAACGATTATCTGTTCACGACCGGCGGCATCGGCCCGACTCACGACGACATTACGGTCGATGCGATCGCGGCGGCGCTGGGCGTAGAGGTGGAAATCCATGAAGGCGCGCGCGCTATCTTGTCGGGCTATTATGAGACGCGCGGCGGATTGACCGAAGCGCGACTGCGGATGGCACGGGTGCCGGCCGGCGCGGACCTGATCGAGAATCGTATGTCTGGTGCGCCCGGCATCCGCCATGGAAACATCTTCATCATGGCCGGCGTGCCCTATATCACCGCGGGTATGCTCGACTGCCTGACTGGCACGCTGGAAGGCGGTTTGCCGCTGCTGTCTGCGACGATCGGCTGCTGGGTGGCCGAAAGCGAAATCGCTGACCTGCTCGCCGCGACCGAACGCGCGCATGAAGATTGCCAGATTGGCAGCTATCCTTTTTTCCGCGAAGGCCGCACCGGCGCGAATTTCGTGATTCGCTCGACTAATGCAACTACGCTGGACGCCTGCACCGCCGATCTCAGCGCCGCACTGGAACGCGGCGGCTGGACCGTAACGGCGGGCGGAATCTAGCCCTCGCTTACTTGGCTTCGGCTTTGAGATAGGCGATCAGGTTGGCGCGATCGACCGGGTTGGGGACGCCGGCAAAGGCCATGCGGTTGCCCGGCACCAGCCCGCTCGGCTTGGTCAGGAACGTGTCGATGCTCTTTGCGTCCCAGCGAATTTTCGCCTTTTGCATCGCGGGCGAATAGGTGAAGCCCGCCATAGTGCCCGACGTGCGACCAAATATCCCGGCGAGCGACGGACCCATCTTCTTCGGTCCGGCCTTGACGTCATGGCATAGCGCGCAGCGTGCGAACACCGTCTTCCCTTTGACCGGATCTCCCGCCTGCGCGAATGCAGGGGAACTGGCAGCGCAAAGGGCAGTCAGCACGAACAGTCTCGATACGGTCGCAAGCGGCATGAAGAGTTTCCCTTGAAAGATGACACGGCGGGGCTTTGGCCTTTCTGCCGCTCATGCGCCTTTATGGCTTTCTGTCTGAATGGGAGTTTAAGCGTATGGACGTCAACACGCGCCGCTTATAATCTGGCGCGCCGTTCGCCGGTGATATGCCGTCCCGGCCAACTTACTCCGGTGAAACGGCGCGTCCCGGACACTATTGGGCATCGTCTCGTAAAATGATGGGACATTTCATTGTTATGACCGATCATGAAGGTCGCGTCTCGATCATCGTGGGTCGCGAGCATCTAACGGGACGATCCTTACGCCTGCGCGCCTGACACCCGGCGTGCTCTTCATCCATGGCTGGGGCGGGTCGCAGGAGCAGGATATGGCACGGGCAGAGGAGGTCGCGCAACTGGGCTGCATTCTGCTTCACCTTCGACCTGCGCTGCCATGCCAGGCACTAGCAGGAGCGTAACAGCGTAACCCGCGCCGATGGCTTGGCCGACGTCATCGCCGCCAATGATTTCTTGGTTGCGCAGGAGCAGGTCGATCCATCCGCGATCGCCGTTGTCGGCACCAGCTATGGCGGCTATATTGCGACGCTGCTGACCGCGGAACGGACGGTCAACTGGCTAGCCCTGCGCGTGCCCGCCCTTTATCCCGACAGTCATTGGGACGTGCCCAAGGCGCTGATCAGCCGTGACGGGATCAATCAATATCGCCGTCACTTTCGCACGTTCATCAGGACCGCACGTTTGCCGCCTGCGAGCAGTTCGGTGGCGACGTCCTGATCGTAGAATCGGAGCATGACGATTATGTGCCGCACGTCGCGATCACATCCTTCATCTCCGCGTTTCAACGCAGCAATTCGCTGAGTCACCGGATCATGAAACGCCCCGACCATGCCTTGCGTAACGAAAGCTGCCGCCGCAGCTTATCGACGGGACCCAGCGGCGCCTGACAATCTATGTTGCGGTCGATCGAAGGAATATGGTGGACGCACTTGGGCTCGAACCAAGGACCCGCTGATTAAGAGTCAGCTGCTCTACCAACTGAGCTATGCGTCCATTCCGGTGCGGCAGACGCTCCGGTGTGGGCGGGCTGTTAGCAGCCGGCTGGATGTTTGCAAACCATAAATCGCCCATATGCCGGAAATTTTCCGGTTGAAGCGCCCTAAGCCCAGTTTCCCGTCCCCGTGCGACGCTTGCCCGCGCGGTCGATGGCCATGATGATGCCAACGCACAGCATTACCGTCAGCATCGAAGAACCGCCATAGGACATGAAGGGCAGGGGTATGCCGACCACCGGGGCCAGCCCCATCACCATCATCAGGTTGATTGCGACGTAGAAAAAGATGGTGGTGGTGAGCCCAGCCGCGGCGAGCCGCGCAAACTTGTCCTGCGTGCGCATCGCCACCCGGATGCCCCAACGGAACAGCAGCATGAAGGCGAGGATCAGCAGCGCGCCGCCGAGCAATCCCCATTCTTCCGCCATGGTGGCGAAGACGAAGTCGGTATGGCCTTCGGGCAGATAGTCGAGATGGCTCTGCGTGCCTTGCAGGAACCCCTTGCCCCAGAAGCCGCCCGATCCGATCGCGATCTTCGACTGGCTGATGTGATAGCCCGCGCCCAGCGGATCGCTTTCCGGGTCCATGAAGATGAGCACGCGGTTCTGCTGATATTCGTGCAGGAAGCTGAAGGCGATCGGAATCGCCGCCGCGCCGACGAGGCCGGTGCCGATGAACAGTCGCAACGGCAGGCCAGCCAGGAACATCACGGTCACCCCACCAGCTGCGATCATCGTCGCGGTGCCGAGGTCAGGCTGCACCAATACGAGCATGAACGGCATGCCGATCAGCGTCAGCGCAGGCCAGACCGCGTTCCAGCGCCGGATTTCGCCTACCGGCAGCATCGCGTAGAAACGCGCCACCGTCAGGACTATGATCGGCTTCATGAATTCGGACGGCTGGAGCTGCATGAAGCCCAGATTGATCCAGCGCTGGCTGCCCCCCGCAACGCCGCCGATCAGTTCCACCAGAAACAGCGCCGCCAGAACCGCGCCATAGGCAGGGAAGGCGAAGCGGGCGAAGACCTCCACCGGAATGCGGCTGAGCGTCAGCGCCATGGCGGAAAAGATGCAGAAGCGGACCGCTTGGTTCACCGCCCAAGGGAAGATGTGGCCGCTGGCCGCGCTGTAGAGGACGATCGTGCCGAAACCGGCGATCGCCAGCAATAGGGCCAAGACACGCCAGGGAAATTCGGTCAGCGGCTGCGGAATGATGCTCATGGCGCGGCAGTCACATTGGCGCCGGGCGGGGGCGGAACATCATCGTCGCTTTCATCACGCGCGGGCGGCGGGGCCGGGGAGGGCGTTGCTGCATTGCTGGCATTGTCCGCAACATTGTCCGAAGGTGGCGGAACCTCGCCCTTCTCGATCGCCTTGGCCAGGCGGAAGGCGGCCATTTCGCGCGCCTGTCGCTGCGCGGGCGTGCCGCCCCAACCCTTTTCCAGCGTTTCCAGCTTCTCCATCGCCTTGGCCGGGTCGAACAGATAGGACAAGGTATCGCTGGCGATCATTGGTGCATCCTCGTTGCGGATCATATGCCCGCCATGCTCGATGATGCAGGCGATCGCATAACGCGGATTGTCGAACGGCGCAAAGCCCTGAAACAGTGCATGGTCCCGCAGCTTGAACGCCAGCGAACTGTTGCCGCGCACGCCGCCGGCGCGCTCCGCCATGGTGATGCGCCGGACCTGGGCGGTGCCGGTCTTGCCCGCGATCATGACGCCGGGGATCGAACTGCGCGCCGCGCCGCCCGTGCCGCCGCCATTGACCACCGCGTTCATGGCGTCGCGGATAACGACCAGATGCTCTTCGGTCGCGCCGACCGTCGCGGGTTCGGGCCGCCTGGCGTTATGAATGAAATTGGGCATCAATTGCTTGCCGGTTGCCAGGCGCGCCGCCATCACCGCCATTTGCAGCGGGTTGATCAGCATATAGCCTTGGCCGATCGTGGCGTTCACCGTGTCGTAAACCTGCCATTTCTGGTCATATTTCTTTTCCTTCCATGCCGGGTCGGGGACGGTCCCGTAACTTTGGCTGGGGAAGGGCAGGTCGAATTTCTGGCCCATGCCGACACGGCGGGCCATGCTGGCGATCCGGTCCATGCCGATGCGCTGCGCCATCTGGTAGAAATAGATGTCGCAACTCTGGGCGATCGCGCCCCGCATGTTGAGCGACCCGTGGCCGCGCCGCTTGTGGCAGTGGAACAGGGTATTGCCGACCCGGATCGCGCCGCCGCAACTGACCGTCTCCTGCGGGCCGATGCCGGCCTCCAGCAGCGCCAATGCGACCATCGGCTTGACCGTCGAGCCGGGCGGATAAAGGCCCTGGAGCGTCTTGTTGCGCAGCGGGACATGATCGTCCTTCGACAGCATTTCATATTCCAGATGGCTGATGCCGTCGGAAAAGCTGTTCGGGTCGAAGCTGGGCATCGACGCGAGGGCGAGAACATCGCCGTTCTGGCAGTCAATCACCACGACCGACCCGCTTTGCGTAGCAAGGCGGCGGCCGGCATATTCCTGAAGCCCTGCGTCGATCGTCAGCTTGATCGAGTTGCCCGGTGTGTCCTGGCGCGTCGTCAATTCCCGCACGATCTTGCCGCGCGCCGTCACTTCGACGCGCTTGGCCCCTGCCTTGCCCGTCAGATGCCGGTCGAACGCCTTCTCCAGCCCGTCCTTGCCCAGCTTGAAACCGGGCGTGATCAGCAGTGGATCTTTGTTCGCCTTATAATCTTCTGCCGTCGCCGCGCCGACATAGCCAAGCAGATGGCCCACCGTGGCACCGGCGGGATAATGTCGGGAAAAGCCCTGGCTGGGCGCCACACCCGGCAGGTCGGGCAGGCGCACGCTGATGGCGGCATATTGGTCGTAGGTCAGCTTGTCGGCGACCTGCACCGGCTGAAAACCGGCGGATTTTTCCAGGTCGTCGCGGATGCGATCGACATCGTCCGGTTGCAGATTAAGCAACTGCGCCAGATGCCGGATGGTCGCGTCGGCATCCACGATACGCTGCGGGATCAAGTCGACGCGAAAATCGGTACGGTTATTGGCCAGCGGCCGGCCATTGCGATCTACGATCCAGCCCCGGCGCGGCGGAATCAGCGTCAGGTTGACGCGATTGCTTTCGGACAGAAGGCTGTATCTTTCATTCTCCGCCACGCTGATCCACGCCATCCGCCCGATGAGCACGGCGCCGATCGCGCCTTGCAGACCGCCCACCACCATGGCGCGCCGGGTGAAAGTGAAGGATTGGGCCGCTTCTGTGATGATCTTGCGCTTGGGGGTGAGGAATTTCATGCCATCACACGCCAGCGGTCGATCCGCGCACATTGCCGGACGACGAAGGGAAAAAGCAATATCGTCCAGACCATCTGTGGGGCGACCAGCAAGAAGCGCACATTACCTCCACCGGTGATCCTTGCGAAGAACAAGCCACCGGCAATGCAGAAGATAATGGCGAGCGCCGCGATTAGCCAGTCCTGACGATAGCTGCGCCAGACCATGCGATGCTCGATCATGTCGATGCCGATCAACGCCACGGTCCACAGGAACATCGCCGACCCGATGGGCTGTCCGCTCATCATGTCGTCGAACAGGCCAAGCGGCAGGCCGATCCAAGTGCGCCAAAGGTCGAGCCGCAGCAACCGCCAGGACAGCAGCAGCAGCAGCCCGAAGGGCGGCATGACAGGGGATTGCGCGATGACCGGCAACGCCGTCAGGCACGACCCCAGCATAACGGTAATCACCGGCGTGCCGGCCAGGCGAAAACGCGACGGATGCCGACCCAGCCGTGGCACATGGTACAGATGCGGGTCGATCATGGCGTGGCGGCGTTGTCGGCCGCGCCCTCTTCGGACACCGGTGGCGCAGCGGGACCGGGCCGGGTGACGGCTTGTTCGAAAGCGCGTTCGACCACGACGGCATCGACCCTGGCGGGGTTCGCGAGCGGGACGGCATAGGCGATCTCGCCCTGCGCGCGGACAACGACCGCGACAGGTATATTGGGTTGATAGACGCCGCCGATGCCCGACGTCACCAGCAGGTCGCCGGGCCTGAACGGGTTGCGTCCAGCCGTCAGCGCGCGGATTTCCACCGACCCATCGCCAAGGCCCGTGGAGATGGCCGGGATATTGTCGTTCGCGCGGCGCACCGGCACGATATTGGCGGTATCGGTCAGCAGCAGCACGTCCGAACTGTTGGGCGTGACGATGTGGATGCGGCCGATCAAGCCCTCCGGCGCCCGCACCGGCATGCCGGGGCGCACGCCTTGCCAGCGTCCGGCATTGAGACGCGCGAAGCGTCGCGCGCTGCTTGCGGAGGAGGCTATCAGGCGCGCCGTCAAAACCTGGCTGGCGTCAGCATCTACCAGCTTGAGCAGCTTTTTCAGGCGCAGATTTTCCTGGGCGACACCCTTGGCTTCGATGATGCGGTTACGGTCTGCCTCCACCTGTCGGCGCAGCGCGACATTCTGCGTCCCGGCACGCCAATAGGCGGCCAGAATCTCGTCCACCGAACTCACTCCGCTCACCATGCCCTTGAGCGCCATGGAGACGGGGCGACCGATCTCTGCCGTCGCAATGCGGATCGCAGAGAAACCGGTGGGATCGAAGATCGCGACCACGACCAGCAACAGGCCTATGGCTGCACCGGTAACCGCCACGACATAGCTGGCGAACAGGCTATATTGCGCCTTCCGGTTGATACCGGGGCGTCGGCTGGGTGGCCGCGCCATTTAATCGTCCTTCTCGATCAGGCGGTTTGCAGCACGCCCCGGAAGATCGGATCTTCCATCGCGCGGCCCGTGCCGATGGCGACACAGGTCAACGGGTCTTCGGCGATGGTCACCGGCAGGCCGGTTTCGTCGCGCAGTTCGTCATCCAGTCCCTTGAGCAGCGCGCCGCCGCCGGTCAGGACGATGCCCTGGTCAACGATATCGGCGGCCAGTTCGGGGGCGGTGTTTTCCAGCGCGATGCGGACACCTTCGACGATGGTGCTGATCGGTTCCGCCAGCGCATCGGCGATCTGGCCCTGGTTGATCGAGATTTCCTTGGGAACCCCGTTCACCAGATCACGGCCCTTGATGTGGATCGTCTCACCCACGCCGTCTTCGGGCGGCTGGGCGACGCCATATTGCTTCTTGATCCGCTCCGCCGTGGCTTCACCGATCAGCAGATTGTGATGGCGACGGACGAAGGACACGATCGCTTCGTCCATCTTGTCGCCACCGACCCGGACTGAGGTTGTGTAAGCGAGGCCACGGAGCGACAGCACGGCGACTTCGGTCGTACCGCCGCCGATGTCTACGACCATCGAGCCGATCGGTTCGGTCACCGGCATGTCGGCACCGATCGCGGCGGCCATCGGCTCTTCGATAAGGAACACCTGGCTGGCGCCGGCATTGCTGGCGGCGTCGCGGATCGCGCGACGTTCTACGCTGGTCGAACCGGACGGCACGCAGATCACGATTTCAGGCGCGCGCCAGGGGCTGTGCTTGCCGCCATGAACCTTGGTGATGAAATGTTTGATCATCTGTTCGGCGACGTCGATGTCGGCGATCACGCCGTCGCGTAAGGGGCGGATGGCTTCAATCGAATCCGGGGTCTTGCCCATCATCAGCTTGGCGTCCACGCCGACAGCCTTCACCCGCTTGACGCCATTGATCGTCTCGACCGCCACCACCGAAGGCTCATTGAGCACGATGCCGCGACCGCGCACATAGACCACCGTATTGGCAGTGCCCAGGTCGATGGCCATATCCTGCGAGGTGAATTTGAAGAGACGCGAAAAGATCGACATGCCTTATCCTGTATCGCCGCCGTCCCCGCGACGCGACATGGGGACCGGTCGGAAAGCTGTTCTGCTTCTGCCGTTCGCCGCTTCTTTCTTGCGCCTCGCAGTGCAAAAAATATGAGGTTCGCGGCTCGCGGAAAGCGCTCGATTGGGCTAGTCCCTAATCAATGTCAATACGCCGTCTGCCCGAACATCTGGTCAATCGTATCGCTGCCGGTGAAGTGGTCGAAAGACCCGCCAGCGCGCTCAAGGAGATCGTCGAAAACGCTTTGGATGCGGGAGCGACTCGTATCGCCATTCGCCTGTCCAATGGCGGGCTCGACCGGATCGAAGTGAGCGACGATGGCTGCGGCATGGATTCGGCGGACATGGCGCTGGCGCTGGAACGCCATGCGACGTCGAAGCTGCCTGACGATGCCATTGAAAATGTAGCCACATTGGGTTTCCGAGGGGAGGCGCTGCCCTCGATAGCCAGCGTTGCGCGCCTGTCGATCGACAGTCGGCCGCGCGGGGCCGATGGGTGGAACCGCACGGTCGATAACGGACTGCTGGTGGTGGAAGGGCCAGCCGCCCTGCCACCAGGCACGCGTGTCATCGTAGAGCAGTTGTTCGGCAAGGTGCCGGCGCGGCGCAAGTTCCTGCGCTCGCCCAAGGCCGAATATGCCGCCTGTCTCGACATCGTCCGTCGTCTCGCAATGGCACATCCCGCCGTCGCTTTTTCGGTCGAACATGATGGTCGCCGGGTTTTGGGCGTGCAGGCCGACGAGGCGCGGGAGGAGCGTGTCGCTGCGCTGACCGACCGGGCGCTGGCGGAAAATCATGTGATCGTGTCCCTGGAACGCGAAGGCATCCGCCTGTCAGGCGTCGCATCCATCCCGACCTACAATCGCGGTGTGGGTGATCATCAATATTTGTTCGTCAATGGGCGGCCGGTGAAGGACCGGCTGCTGATCGGGGCATTGCGCGGTGCCTATGCCGACATGCTGGCGCGCGACCGGCATCCGGTCGTCGCGCTGTTCCTCGACGTGCCGCCGCTGGAAGTCGATGTAAATGTCCATCCCGCCAAGACCGAGGTGCGCTTTCGCGATCCCGCGCTGATCCGCGGCATGATCGTGTCCGGCCTGCGCCGCGCGCTCGATGCGGAGGGGTTTCGTGCAGTGCAACATGCCGACCCTTCCGCCTTGTCGGCCTGGAAGCCCGAACCGGTGTCGCCCACCCCCATCGGGGCGATGCCGATCTTCGAGGCGGCGGCGCTCTCACCGGGGAGCTACAACCAATTCGCGCCATCCTCTTTCGCCGATCGTCGCACCTCCTTCATCACGCCGCCACCCCAGGCGCGCGCCGAACCGGCGGCCGCACCGGCACCGGAAGGCAACAGCTTTCCGCTTGGCGTGGCGCGCGGTCAGGTCGCGCGCACCTATATCGTGGCGGAGGCGGAGGACGGCCTGGTCATTGTTGACCAACATGCCGCGCATGAGCGGCTGACGCTGGAGCGGATGCGCCGCGCGATGGAGGGGCAGGGTGTCGCCTCCCAGGCGCTGCTGCTGCCAGAAGTTGTCGAAATGGACGAACCGGCCTGCGACCGGCTGGAGGCGCGGATCGCTGAACTCAAGGATTTTGGCCTCGACCTGGAGCGGTTCGGCCCCTCGGCCATGCTGGTCCGCTCGGTCCCGGCGATGCTGGGCCAATCGGATGTGCAGGGTTTGGTGACGGACCTGGCCGACGATCTGGCGGCCTATGATAGCGCGCTATCGCTGAAGGAACGGCTCGATCTGGTGGCCGCGACCATGTCCTGCCACGGATCGGTGCGGGCGGGGCGGGTGCTGAGCGTCGCGGAGATGAACGCCCTGCTGCGCGAGATGGAAGTAACGCCGCGGTCGGGCCAGTGCAACCATGGGCGGCCGACCTGGGTGAAGCTGGGCCATGGCGACATAGAGAAGCTGTTTGGGAGGAAATGAGCCGATGATGATCCTGGCCACCTTGTTGCTGGCTGCCGTCGATCCCGTCTGCGCTGTGCCGGCGGTGCTGGACGAACCCTGGACCAGTTGGACCCAAAGCGGGCAGGCGAAGGCCGGCGTGCTGGCGCAGGGCGCGCCTGAGTTGATCCTGGGCAAGCCGCTGACCGCCACGCTGACCCCGGCTGCGCATGTCCAGTTTCCCGTTGCGCCGGGCAAGGGCGCTAAGGATGGCTATGGCGGGCTGTTCAGCCTGTCGCTCAAGCAGGCGGCGCGGGTCGGTATCGCGCTGTCTGGGCCAGCCTGGGTGGATGTGGTGACGGGCGACGTATCGCTCGGGTCGGTCGAGCATGGCCATGGGCCGGATTGTTCGGATATCCGCAAGATCGTCTGGTTCGACCTGCCTGCCGGGCGGCATCTGGTCCAGATTGCGGGATCGAAGGCGGCTTCTGTCCGCGTGATGGCGGCGGATGCGCAGGCGAACCAGCCCGCGCGTTGAACCCTAAACCCGTTCGGGCTGAGCCTGTCGTAGCCCTGCACTTCTTTCGTTGAGAAAGGACGGCCCTTCGACAGGCTCAGGGCGAACGGATGGTGGGAATATCATAATCAAACGGGCCGCGTGCGCCACATGGCGATCGGGATCATGGTCAGGACGGGCTTGTCGTCCTGGTTGAAGATCGCCACTTTGCTGCGGACGATGCCCATTTCGGGGCGGCTTTGCGACGCTTTCTTGTCGATCACTTCGCTGCGCCCATGCAGCGTGTCGCCGGGGCGGAGAGGACGTAGCCAGCGCAGTTCGTCCACGCCCATCGCGCCTAGGCTGGCGGCCTGGCGACCGGGCTGGCGCTGCATTTCCGCGACGAACATCTTCATGAACAGGGCGGTGGTGTGCCATCCGCTGGCGGACAGCGTGCCGAAATGCGTCTGCGCCGCTGCTTCGTCGGACAGATGGAAGGGCTGGGGGTCGAACTCGGCGGCGAAGGCGACCGTCTCTTCGCGCGAGACGGTCAGCGGGCCGAAGTCGAAGCCGTCGCCGATCGCGATATCCTCGAAATAGACAATTTCTTCCATCGCCATCGGTCTCCTACTGCAACCGATGGCGATGTAGAGCGCGTTTCCGTTTACGTCAATGTCAGGCGATGTTGATCGACGGCCTGCCATGTGGCACGGTCAGCGTTGCGCGCGTGCTGATCGCGCCGCCGGGCGTCGATACCTGGTCCATCACCCGCATCCTTGTGGTCCAAGCTTCAGGGGTCACTTCGCACACGAGATAGCCGCGCTGGTCGTTAATGAACTTCAGTTCCGGGTTGTTGCGCAACATCACATCGCTGCCGGTGCGCAGATCCGATCCATCGCCACCCGACGAGATGGACGTGGAGACGAACTCGACCGCCACCGTCTTGTCGCCATCGTTCAGCAGGCCTGCGAAATTCTGGTGCTCGTCCCCGGTCAGTACGACCACATTGTCCAGCCCGCGCATCTTGGCCAGCAGTCGCTCGCGCGGCTTGGCATAGGCAGCCCAGCTATCGATATTGTAGATTTTCTGCTTTTCGTCGGCATAACGCCGCCGGTCGAGCGACATCATCATCACCTGCTGCGCCACGCAGTTCCAACGGGTGTGCCCGCGCGTCAGGTTGCGCATGAGCCAGCTTTCCTCCTCCGCCGAAAGCACCTGCGCCTTGCCGTCATCAATCTCCGTGCAATAGGGTTTGAACCCGTCGTCGCATGGCTGGTCGGACCGGAAGGACCGGGTGTCGAGGAAGTCGATCGACAGAAGATCGCCGAAGCGCGCTTCGCGATAGGCGTTGGTGATGATCCCGTCGCGGGGCAGCATCGCTGCGCGGACCGGCATATATTCATACCAGGCCTGCAATCCTGCCTGGCGGCGCAGGCGGAATATCTCGTTCGGGGCCAGCCCCTTGCCGGAGATATCGCCTACCCAATTATTCTCAATTTCATGGTCGTCGAAGGTCGGAAACCATGTATGCTTCGCGCGCGCCGCCTGCAGGTCGTAGTCGCTCAGATATTGGGCGTAGCGCAGGCGATAGTCGGCCAGATCGAAACAGTCCTGGCCGATATGGTGACGGACCTGATCGACAGGCAGACCATCCTTGTCATAGTCCGGTGCGCGCTGCTGATATTCGTAGATGAAGTCGCCATAGTGGTAGACGAAGGCCAAATCGTCTTCGCGCGCCAGATGGCGGAAAGCGGTGAACAGGCCGTCCTCGTAATTCTGGCAGCCCGCAACACCGAATTTCAGTGCGGTCGGGCTAGACGAGGCCAGCGGCAGCGTGCGCGCGCGGCCTTGCGACGACCGGTCGCTCCCCAGGAAAAAGCGATACCAATAAGGCCGGTCGGGTTGCAGTCCGGCGACCTCGACATGGACGCTGTGACCCAATTCCGGCCGCGCTTGCGCTTCTCCGCTGGCGACGATGGTCTTGAACCGATCGTCGCTGGCGACCTCCCATTTTACCGGCAGCGGGACCATCGGCATCCCGCCATGGGGGTCGAAAGGCTTGGGCGCCAATTTGGTCCAGATGACAAAGCCGTCCGACGCCGGATCGCCCGACGTCACACCGAGGGAAAAGGGATAGCCGGCGAACCAACTCTGCGCCTTCAGGATGGCGGGCGTCCCAATGGCAGGCGCTATGGTGGCGGCGGTCAGGAACTGGCGGCGGTTGAACATGGACGAGCGACCCTTGGATTTGGCTGTTTTACAAATATGTCTTAGAGCCTGTTTGGAAAAGCGCGAAAGGGCGCTTTTCAAGTCCGGTTCCAAACAGACTCTTAGCCCGTCCCCCTAACGGCGCAATATGACAAGACGACGCAGCGAGTCAGGCGAGCCAGTCGCGCAGCGTCATCCAGGCCGTGCGCTTGGCGTCCCGCGACAGGCTGGCATAGGCGCCGCTGGAGGAGGGCAGGTCGATCAGCGTCAGGCCTGCCCTATTGCCCAATTGCCGCCGACCATGCAGCGCGGCGGTCTTGCCGTTGAAGGCGATGGCCCGGAGCGCGGGCAGGCGGCCGACAAAAGCGCCAAGGTTGCGTACCTCGGCGCCGCGAATCGATCCGTCCAGGCTGCCCTCGCGCTCAGCGCTTTCGATCACGTCCCACAGGCCGACGCCGCGCGCGCGCAACCGTTTCAGGCGCATTGCATAGGGTTGACCGCGCAAGTCTTCTCCTAGCACATCACCGAGCAAGGCCCAGAACGCGTTACCGCGATGGGCATAATATTCGCCCTGCCGGATCGACGCATCGCCCGGCAGGCTCCCCAGGATCAATAGGCGCGTATCGGCGTCGACGCTGGGCGGGAAGGCGGCCTTGCGTTGCATAGGGTTCCCCCAATAGTGTCATGCCAGCGCAGGCTGGCATCTCAGGCGTTTTGGCGCGCTGTCGCCTGAGACCCCAGCCTGCGCTGGGGTGACGGCAAGAGTTAGACGTTGAAACGGAACAGCATGATGTCGCCGTCCTGCGTCACATATTCCTTGCCTTCGGACCGCCACTTGCCCGCTTCCTTGGCGCCGGCTTCGCCGTTAAACTGGACATAATCGGCATAGGCCATGGTTTCGGCGCGGATGAAGCCCTTTTCGAAATCGGTGTGGATCGCGCCGGCGGCCTGGGGTGCCTTCGATCCTTTGGCGACGGTCCAGGCGCGCGCTTCCTTCGGCCCGACGGTGAAGAAAGTGATGAGGCCCAGCAATTCGTAGCCAGCGCGGATGATGCGGGCGAGGCCGGCTTCGGCCAGGCCCAGCGCTTCGAGGTATTCGACGCGCTCCTCGACCGGCATCGTCACCAGTTCCGCCTCGATCGCGGCGGATACGATGACGGCGCTGGCATTTTCGGCCTTTGCCTTTTCGAACACGCGGGCGGAAAAGGCATTGCCCTCCGATGCGGCGTCTTCCTCTACATTGCAGACATAGAGGACCGGCTTGGCGGTCAGCAACTGCGCCTGCTTGAACAGGCGGTCTTCTTCCTCGTCGCGCGGCACGGTGAGGCGGGCGGGCTTGCCTTCGCGCAGCAGGTCGAGCGCCTGGCCCAGCACGGTGGCGGCGGCTTTGGCTTCCTTGTCGCCCTGCGCGGCTTTCTTGGCCAGGTTCGGGACGCGCTTTTCCAGGCTTTCCAGATCGGCGAGCATCAATTCCATCTCGACCGTCTCGGCGTCGGCGATCGGATCGACCTTGCCTTCGACATGTGTGATGTCGTCATCCTCGAAACAGCGCAGGACATGGACGATTGCGTCGGTTTCGCGGATGTTGGCCAGGAACTGGTTGCCTAGCCCCTCGCCCTTCGACGCGCCGCGCACCAGACCGGCGATATCGACGAAGCTGAGCTGCGTTTCGATGATCTTCGCGCTACCGCCGATCTTGGCGATCGTGTCGAGCCGGTCGTCGGGCACGGCGACGCGGCCCTCATTGGGTTCGATCGTGCAGAAGGGATAGTTGGCCGCCTGCGCCGCCTGCGTTTCCGTCAGCGCATTGAACAGGGTAGACTTGCCCACATTGGGGAGGCCGACGATACCGCAACGAAAACCCATTTGACTGCCTTATAAGATCAGGAAGATTTGCGCGCCCGATAGCGGTTTGCGCGGCCGATGGCCAGCCTTGGCGCGCGGTGCGGGCAAATGGGGTGGGACAAAAGGCGCAATTGCTAAGCGACGCGCTTTGGCCGCATAAAGGATCATGACCCAAGAGATGATCGAACCGAGCCGCGAAACCCACTGGATCGACCAGAAGGGGCGCGCGTGGCAGAAGCGCCCGGCGCATGAAACGGGCGTGTTCGGCCGCTGCCCGCGGTGCGGGGAGGGGCATATCTTCACCGGGTTCCTGACGATGCGCGACCATTGCGAGGTGTGCGATCTGGACTATAGCTTCGCCGATCCGGCGGATGGCCCGGCGGTGTTCGTCCAACTGTTCGCCTGCGTGCCGGGCGTCATCTTCATCATCATGCTGGAGATCATGGCGCGGCCGGGCCTTTGGGTGCATCTGGCCGTGGGCGTGCCGGTGCTGATCCTGACGACGCTTCTGCCGATGCGGCCGATCAAGGGCTGGCTGATCGCCGCCCAGTTCACCAACAGCGCGCAGGAGGCCGGGACGGCGGGGCTTTGGGCAAAACTGCATGACGGAGCGCCGGGCGGTTAGGGCTGATGAATAATGCCACCTCCGTTCGCTTCGAGCGAAGTCGAGAAGCGGATGGCGCAGTTCCTATGTTTCTCGACTGCGCTCGAAACGAACGGACGATGGTGAGCGTCCAAGGCTTTACGGCTTGGGCGCGACCTTTATTTCGAACAGTTTCGGCCAGTTCTTGCCGGTGATGAAGACGCGGTCCTTCGCTGCGTCATAGGCGATGCCGTTGGCGACGGCTTCGCTGTCGGTGACGCCGGCAGCCTTGCGCAGGCGCGCCACGTCGATCCAGTCGATCACCGCGCCGGTCGCAGGATCGATGCGGGCGATTCGGGTGTCGTACCAGATATTCGCCCACACCTCCCCCTTCACATATTCCAGTTCGTTCAGCCGATCGACCGCCCGCCCGTTCCAGGTCACGGTGATGCGACGCTGTTCGGCCAGGCTGTCAGGATCGAGGAAGCGCAATTGCGCGGTGCCATCGCTCATGATGAGGCTGCGGCCGTCCTGCGTCATGCCCCAGCCTTCGCCGTCATAACGGAAGTCGGATAGCGGCGCAAAATCGGCCAGGTTCCAGACGAAGCCCCGGCGATGGCGCCAAGTCAGGCTGACCAGTTTGCCGCCCCAGTTGACAATGCCCTCGCCGAAATAGGGTGGCTCGATCACGCGGCGTTGCAGGACTCTGCCGGTCTTGAGCGCCACCTTGCGGATATCCGACTGGCCTTCCAGGCCGGTGCTCTCGTAAAGCGCGCCGTCGAGGAAGAAGAGGCCTTCGGTGAAGGCAGTGGAATCATGCGGATAGGTTTTGACCAACGTCCAGGGCGTGTCGGCCAGGGCGGGAGGAGCCAGGACGAAGGCGCTGAAGAGCGCGAGCAGGAAGCCCTTCATTCCGCCGCCTGGCTTTCGATCGCGGTGGCCAGCCAGGCGGGCAGGGCGGCGGGATCGAGCGTTTCGACCCGGCGCAGTTCGATCGAAAGGCCCATGTCGGGCAGCGCGGCGCGCTGGCGCTTCTCGTCCGCCTGCGCGATCGGTACGGCGACGAGGCGACGGCTCACCTTGTTGCGATAATGCATCCGGGCGGTATTTTCCTGCCCCACATAGCAGCCCTTGTCATAATCGACGCCGTGCAGTTCTTCCGCATTGGTTTCCAGCCAGAGCGTCTGGTCCTGCCCCAGTTCCTCTGCGCCCTCGAACACGCCGAGCCCCAGACGATGCGCGCGGAAGGCGGGGGTGGCGTCGCCCGGCGTCGCGGGGGCAATCCAGCGATGGCCAAGCGCGGGCAGGCGGGGATCAAGCGGCTGGTCGCTGGCGTCGAGCGACCAATGGACCGCAAGCCCCTCTTCGCGGGCAATCACCACCTTGCGCCGCAGACGGTAGATGGTCAGCCGCTTGGCCAGCGCGTCCGCCTGCGCGGCTTCGCAGTCTATCAGGATGTCGTCGCCCTCCGCCCACAGGATGAAGTCGAACAATGCCTTGCCCTGCGGCGTCAGCAGCCCGGTCCAGCGCGGCTGGCCGGGGGTGAGGGTCAGGACGTCGCGGGTGAGCAGCCCTTGCAGGAAGGCTTTGGCCTCCTCGCCGGAAATTCTCAGGATCGCGCGGTCGCTTAGGGTGGTGCCGGTCATCGGCTTTAGGTAGGACGGCAACACGACTTAGCCAAGCCGTCTGCGCGAACGGAATATAGGAATATCGTCATGACCCAGACCTTCGACATGATCCTGAAGAACGGCACCGTCCATACGCCGGGCGGCGCGGAGAGCGTGGATGTGGGCGTGCGGGCCGGGAAGATCGTGGCGATCGGCACATCCTTGGGCGATGCGGGCGAGGTGATCGACTGCACTGGGCTGGACGTGCTGCCCGGCTGCATCGACAGCCAGGTCCATTTCCGCGAGCCGGGGCTGGAGCATAAGGAAGACCTCGAATCGGGCAGCCGCGCGGCGGTACTGGGCGGCGTGACCGCGGTGTTCGAAATGCCCAACACCAATCCCAACACCGACACCGCCGATCGCGTGCATGACAAACTGAAGCGCGCGCATCACCGCATGTGGTGCGACCATGCCTTTTATGTCGGCGCGACGGCGGACAATGCCGAGCAATTGAAAGAACTGGAGCGCATCCCTGGCACGTCTGGGGTGAAGATCTTCATGGGCGCGTCGACCGGCAGCCTGCTGGTGGACGATGACGACGCCCTGTCGCGCGTGCTGGCCAGCGGCTCCCGCCGCGTCGCCATCCATGCCGAGGACGAGACGCGGATGAACGCGCGCAAGGTCCATGCGCTGGAGGGTGATCCCTCGACCCACCCCGTCTGGCGCGACGATGAAAGCGCGATGATCGCGACGAAACGGATCATCGCGCTCGCCCGCAAGGCGCGCCGCCGCATCCATATCCTGCACATCACCACGCCGGCCGAGCTGGAATATATCGCGCAGAACAAGGATATCGCGACCTGCGAAGTGACGCCCCAGCATCTGACGCTGGCGGGGGAGGACGCCTATCCGCGGCTGGGCACCTATGCGCAGATGAACCCGCCGATCCGGTCGGGCGCGCACCGCGACGGCCTGTGGTTCTGGCTCAACCAGGGCGTGCCTGACGTGCTGGGCAGCGACCATGCGCCGCACACGATCGAGGAAAAGGCGAAGACCTATCCCGCCTCGCCCAGCGGGATGCCCGGTGTGCAGACGCTGGTGCCGCTGCTGCTCAACCATGTGGCCGAAGGGCGGCTGTCGCTGCGCCGCTTCATCGAATTGACGTCGTCGGGACCCCAGCGCGTGTTCGGGCTTGTCGGCAAGGGGAGGATCGCGCTCGGCTATGACGCCGATTTCACCGTGGTCGACCTCAAGAAGCGCTGGACGGTGGGCAGCGACTGGCTCGCGTCGCGCTGCAACTGGTCGCCGTTTGAGGGCGATCAGCTGACTGGCAAGGCGATCGGCACCATCATCCGCGGCAACCGGGTGATGTGGGAAGACGCGCTCGCCAATGCGGCGGTCGGCGAAGCTGTGCGCTTCGAAGCAACCCAGTTCAGCTGAAACACGCCGGGGCGGCGGTCGGTCAGGCCGCCGCTATCCGGTTGCGGCGGGCGGCGGCGATGCCGTCGCTCGCGAACAGGATCAGGCCCAGCCAGATCAGGCCGAAACTCGCCATCTGCCCCTGGCTCAGCCGTTCGCCCAGCACCACGACACCGCACAGAAATTGCAGCGTGGGGGCCAGATATTGCATCAGCCCCAGCGTCGCCATCGGCAGCCGCTGCGCCGCCGTCGCAAACAGCACCAGCGGCACCGTCGTCACTGCGCCCGATATGACCAGCAGCGCGGTCGTTGGCGCATCCTGCCCGAAATCGGTGCCGCCATGGGTGATTTCCCACAACAGATAGGCGATCGCGAACGGCGTCAGCAACAGCGTCTCGACGCCCAGGCCGGTCATCGGCGCCACCGGGGTCAGCTTGCGCAGCAGGCCGTAAAAGGCGAAGGTGAAGGCCAGCGCCAGGCTGATCCACAAGGTGGTGATCGCCGAAGCGGCCAGGATCGCGACGCCGACCGCCGCGACGCCGATGGCGGCCAGCTGCGTACGGCGCAACCGTTCCTTGAACACCACCATGCCCAGCGCGACCACGACCAGCGGGTTGAGGAAATAGCCCAGGCTGGCCGCCACGACATGGCCTTCATTGACCGCCCACACATAGGTCAACCAGTTGAGGCCGATCAGCAGGCCCGATCCTGCCAGCGGCCGCACCAGCTGCCGGTCGCGCAAGGCGGCCAGCAGCGGTGCCAATCCCCGGCGAGCGGCCAGCAGCAGCAGGATCAGGAGCATCGACCAGAGGATGCGCTGGGCCACGATCTCCACCGGGTCGACATGGTGGAGCAAGCGGAAGAACAGCGGCAACAGCCCCCACAGGCCATAGGCGACCAGGGCGGCCAGCATCCCCTTGCGCGTCTCCGCAGGGTCCGGGGTCAGAAAATGCCCCCGCCCAGGAACAGCCGCAGCGCGCCGAAGCCGGCGACGATCAGGCAGAAATTGCGCCCGCCATTTTTGGACGACACCATGCCGACCAGCGCGCCGAACAGGGCCAGTGGCACCAATATCCAGTTGAGCGCACCCAGCAGCGGGATGACCGCCGGGATCATGAGGATGAGGGTGACAAGGCCGATGAAGCCTGACAATATATTGAGCATCGCCCTTATATGTCGGCAAGACTGTCCCAGAGCAAGACAGCGGGACGAGGCCAGTCGATAAGTGCTGGCCATCTGCGCAAAAATCGGCAGATTCACCACATATCCTAATGGAAAATTAACTTGCCCTCTTCATGGCTTGTTTACGAAGGAGTGAAGCATGGCGCGTGTCCGGTCTGTTGCAATGGTATCTTTGGTGTTGGCGTTGGCCGCCTGCGGCAAGGGGGACAAGGATGCCAGCCTGGCGGCGCTTGATGCGCAACTGACCGACAATGCGACCGACCCGGCGCTCAAGGGTGCGCTGGCCAATCCTATCGTAGTCGATCCGCAACTGGTGGGAGAGGCCAACCGCAACGCCGTGCGCTCCGCCGATCGGCCTGCCAATGGCGCGGTGCCGGTCCTGACGGGCGACGCGGGCGCGGCGCAGGCGGAGGCGGTGAAGCTGGCGGGCGGGAAGTTGCTCGCGGCACCGAGCGCAAGCGAGGGCGAGGCGATGGCGTCGACCGTGACGCTGGGCGCCGTCGCGCGCGAGGAAGCCGGGCGTCGTGGTGGCAATGGCGCTTGTGCGAAGAAACTCAATTACGGCATGGAATGGGCCCAGCGGCTGCCCGAACCCTTCGGCCTGTTTCCTGGCGCGCAGCTGACAGAGGCGGCGGGCGCGCAGGCCGATGGCTGCACCCTGCGCGCGGCAAGCTTCGTAACGCCTGCGCCGCGGCAGGGCGTGATGGACTATTATTATACGCTGGCGCGGCGCGCAGGCTATGATGGCGAGCATAAAATATTGGGCGGCGACCACGTGCTGGGCGGCACCCGCGGGTCCGACGGCAGCGCCTATTTCATCCTGTTCACCGATGCGCCGGGCGGCAAGACCAGCGTCGATATCATCGCCGATAACGGGCGCTAAGCCGCATTTTGAGACGGCGAGTTGGACAGTTGTGTAGAGTATTGCAATTGTAAGCGTTTGTAACATAGGGACTTTTTTACGGTCTGTTGTGCGGCTTGAACGGCTTATGCTCTATTTTGCTTTGTAATCAATGACTTGTCGTAGTTAGAGATGGGCGAAAAAGACGGACATATGTCGTCAATGGCAGTGCGCGTCGTCAGTGCCGGAAGAAGAGGGTCACCGACGCCACATGGTTGACGCGGGTGTTCCCGGCGCGCTGATTGACCAACTGGTTGAGATAGCCGACCTCCAGCGTCGATGCGCCGGGCAGGCCGATTTCCGCGCCGACGAAACTGCGTAGCTGGTCGAAGCCGCTGCGGGCGCCCCAGCCCGTGTCATTGAGCGCGGCGAAACCCTCCGCATAGACCAGCGCGTTGACGGCGTCGCTGTCGGCGCGCAACGGTTTTTCGTAGCGGAGCATCTCGCGCAGCCGCCAGCCCATGTCGTCGCCGTCGGAGCGCCAGCGCTGTTCGAGGCGGGTGCGTGATGACAGTTCGCCGCCCCAAGGCTTACCCAGCGTCCAGCTTAGCTGCTGGAAACTGCGCTCCTCATTGACGTCCTTGCCGCCCTCGATCGGCACGACGACATGGGCATAGCCCTGATAAAGGGTCAGCGTGGGTGAGACTTTCCAGCCGAGCGCCCCGCGGAACAACGACTGGTCGACGCGCGAGACGCCATCGCCGAAGCGCGGCTGGATTTCCGCAAAATAGACCAGTTCGTCCTTTACCGATCCCATGGCAGTCAGGTTGAGCCAGACTTGCTCATCCTCGCTGGTCGCCGCGCGCGTCTGGGCGGAGAACAGGGCAAGGCAGGCGGACAGGCAGAGGGCGAGGCGGCGCATGGGTGTCCTGGGATCGGGAAAGGAATGCCCGTCCCTCTAATCCGCGCGCATTTCCGCCTTGTTGCCGGGGCGTTAGTTTATATTCTGTCCTGCGCGCTTAAAGCCGGGCGATCAGGTGATGACGCTGGGCTGATCCATGCCGGTATAGCCCGATATGTCGGCCAATTCCTGCGCGGCGGCGATCAGCGGGGCAAGGGCGTCGCCGGATTCCAAGCCAAGGTCGCCGTCCGGGCCGACATAGCGCTCGATATAGACGCGCAAGGTGGCGCCTTGCGTGCCGGTGCCCGACAGGCGGAACACCACCCGCGATCCGTCATCGAACAGGATGCGCACGCCCTGGTTACGGCTGACCGACTGGTCGGTGGGGTCGGTATAGGCGAAATCGTCGGCGGCCTTGACCGCGCCGCCGCTGTTCGTTGTGCCGGGCAACGTCGTCAGCTTGGCGCGCAGGGCGGCCATCAGCGCATCGGCCTTGTCCTTGGCGATGGCTTCATAATCGTGACGGGCATAATAGTTTCGGCCATAGGTCGCCCAATGATCCGCCATGATGGCGGCGACGCTCTGCTGCCGGACGGCCAGGATGTTGAGCCAGAGGAGTACGGCCCAGATGCCGTCCTTTTCGCGCACATGGTCCGAGCCGGTGCCCGCGCTTTCCTCGCCGCAGATGGTCGCCATGCCGGCGTCGAGGAGGTTGCCGAAGAATTTCCATCCCGTGGGCGTTTCATAGAGCGGCACGCCCAGCTTTTCCGCGACCCTATCGGCCGCGCCGCTGGTCGGCATGGAACGGGCGATGCCTTTGAGGCCTGCGGCATAGCCGGGTGCGAGATGGGCGTTGGCGGCCAGTACGGCGAGCGAGTCCGAGGGCGTGACGTAGCTGTGTCTGCCGATGATGAGATTGCGATCGCCATCGCCGTCCGAGGCCGCGCCGAAATCGGGCGCGTCGGGGGCCATCATCCGGTCGTACAACTCTTTGGCGTGGACCAGATTGGGGTCGGGATGGTGATGACCGAAGTCGGGCAGCGGCGTACCGTTCATCACCGTGCCCTGCGGCGCGCCGAGGCGGCGCTCGAAAATCTCGACTGCATAGGGACCGGTGACCGCGCTCATGCTGTCGAAGGCGAGGGTGAAGCCGCCCGCGATCTGGGCGCGGATCGCGGGAAAATCGAACAGGCTTTCCATCAGGTCGGCATAGGCCGCGACCGGGTCCACAACCTCCACCATCATGTCGCCCAATTGGCTCTCGCCGATCGTGTCTATGTCCACGTCGGCGGCATTGAGGATCTTGTAGCTGTCGATGACCATCGAGCGGGCGGCGATGGCGTCGGTCACTTTTTCCGGCGCTGGGCCGCCATTGCCGATATTATATTTGATGCCGAAATCTTCATCCGGCCCGCCCGGATTGTGGCTGGCCGACAAGACAAGGCCGCCGAACGCGCCGGACGCGCGGATGAGGTGCGAGGCGGCGGGGGTGGACAGGATGCCGCCCTGGCCCACCAGCGCCCGGCCAAAGCCGTTGGCCGCCGCCATCTTCAGGACGATCTGGATGACTTCGCGGTTCAGGTAACGGCCGTCGCCGCCCACCACCAGCGTCTGCCCGGCAAAGCCGTCGAGGCTGTCGAACACTGACTGGACGAAATTTTCGGCATAATGGGGCTGGGCAAAGACGCGGACCTTTTTGCGCAGGCCGGATGTGCCGGGCTGCTGGTCGTCGAACGGCGTTGTGGCAACGGTCTGAATCACCCAATATCCCCTGAACTGCGTTTGCGCCGCGCCTTATGGCCCGGCAATGTTGCAACGCGCAATCGGGTTAAGCTTTTTCAGGCCGCCAGCCGCAGCGCTACTTCATTCATGAAGCGGGCGTCGTCATTCTTGGCCAGCCATTCCGCCTCCGCGCCGATCGCGCCCAGCATGTCGGACAGCGCGTCCATCTCGCTCTTGGCGTAATTGCCCAGGACATAGCCATGGACCTTGTCCTTGTGGCCGGGGTGCCCGATGCCGATCCGCACCCGGCGGAAATCATTGCCGATATGCGCGTCGGTCGAGCGCAGGCCATTATGCCCGGCATTGCCGCCGCCGCGCTTTACCTTGACCTTCATGGGGACGAGGTCGAGTTCGTCGTGGAAGACGGTCACGTCCTGCGGCGTCAGCTTGTAGAAGCGCATCGCATCGCCGACCGACCGGCCGCTTTCGTTCATGAAGGTGGCGGGCTTGAGCAGGATGATCTTTTCCGGCCCGATCCGTCCTTCCTGCACCCAGCCCTGGAACTGCTTTTTGGGCGGGGAGAAGCGATGCAACTCCGCGATCAGGTCCGCGACCATGAAGCCGACATTGTGCCGGTGCATCGCATATTGCTGCCCCGGATTGCCCAGGCCCGCCCAGATTTGCATGACACCAATCTCCAACAACAAACCCCGTTCGCCCTGAGCGAAGTCGAAGGGCTCGCCTGAACGAAGGGAAGGCAGGCTTCGCTTCGCTCAGTGGAGGGCTTCGACTTCACTCAGCCCGAACGGGGCTGTTTGTGCTCGTAAAGCAGAAGAAAGGCTTATTCGCCTTCGGCCGCTGCCTCGTCTTCCGCTTCGCCTTCGGCGCTCTTGAGCGCCGACGGGGCGACGACGGTCGCGATCGAGAAGTCGGTGTCCGCGTGCAGCGCCTTCGTGCCCTTTGGCAGGGTCACGGCGCTGATGTGGATCGAATCGCCGACTTCCAGGCCGGTCAGGTCGACCACCACTTCGTCGGGGATTTCCGCGGCATCGACTTCGAGTTCGATGTCGTGCGCCACGACGTTCAGCACGCCGCCCTTCTTCAGGCCCGGCGAGGCGTCTTCATTTTCGAAGCGCACAGGCACATGGACGTGAACGGTGGCATGTTCGGACACGCGCAGGAAATCGGCGTGCAGCGGACGGTCACTGACGGGGTGGAAGGCCACGTCCTTGGCGAGGGTGCGGACGGTCTTGCCGCCGACTTCGACCATGATGACCGAATTGAAGAAGTGGCCGGTGCCGAGCTGTTTGTTGAGGAGCTTTTCCTCGACGTGGATCGACAGGGGTTCTTCGTTCATTCCATAGATGACGGCGGGTACGCGGCCCTCACGGCGGAGGGCGCGGGAGGCTCCCTTGCCTGCCCGATCGCGTGCCTCGGCCGACAGCGTAAGCTGCTCGCTCATTGCGTGTCTCCAAAAGCAAAATTGATGTAC
>JAVBXL010000209.1 GCA_030824575.1 bacterium
GGTAGCGGGCACCACACCCTGCCCCGCCAGCGCGCCGGTCACCCGCCCCGTCACGAACGCGGCGTAACTCGCCTCGTCCAACTGCTGGATCTGGCACCCGCCGCACGCCGGAAAATGGATGCAAGCCGGATCGACATGATGCGGCCCTGTTATCACAAAGCCGCCGGGGCCGATCCGGTCGCCCGGCGCGGTCAGCGGGAAATGGCGGCCGTCGGCCGTGATGCCGTCGCCCTTGGCGGCGATGCGGATGATGGTGTCTAGGTCGGTGTCTGTCACAATCGCGCGGCGATAGCCGCTGGCAGGCTCTCAAGCAAATCATCCGCGACAAAGGCCGCCCCGGCCCGCCGCGCCGCATCGCCATGCAGCCACACCGCCTCGCACGCGGCCCGAAACGGATTACCCGTCACCGCGAGCCGCCCGGCGGCGAGGCCGGCCAGCACGTCGCCGGTCCCGGCGGTCGAGAGCCAGGGCGAAGCACCCGACGCCACCGCCGCCCGCCCGTCCGGCGCGGCGATCACGCTATCCGCACCTTTATAGACCACGACGGCACCCGATCGTCGCGCCGCCGCCAGCGCGCGATCGATCTTGCTGCCGGGCAAGTCGCCGAACAGCCGCTGGAACTCGCCCTCATGCGGCGTCACGATCGCGGGTGGGGGCAAATCACCCAATCCCTTTTCCGCAAGCAACCACAGGGCATCGGCATCGGCGACCATCGGAACGCCTGCCTTGGCGGCGGCGGTCAGCCTTTCCCAAGCGGCATGATCGCGGCCAAGTCCAGGGCCGACCAGAATCGCTTTTGCGCGACCGAAATCCAAAGAAGCGTGTTGCATGATCGCATGGCTCATGCGCGGAACCGGTCCATGGGCGAGCAATCTGACATAGCCCGCTCCCGATCGCGCCGCCGCTTCGGCTGACAGGCAACTGGCCCCTATCATGTCGCCGGCAACCACAGCGACCAGCCCGCGCGTATATTTATGCGCCTGCGCAACCGGCGTAGACAACAAAGGCGCACCCAACCGATGCACCGCGCTCGGCACCGCGATGCCGATATCCGCCAGCACCATACGCCCCATATGCCCCGCCGCAGGCTGCAACAGATGGGCCGGTTTATACGCCCCAAAGGCAATGCAGGCACCGAAATGCGGCACGACGGACAGGACAGCACCACTGTCGGTGTCGATGCCGCTCGGCAGATCGACCGCATGGCTGATCGCCGCTGCCCCGGCCAGCGCGCACAGCCGCGCCGCCACCGCGTCGTCCAAACCGCGTGCCAAGCCTGTCCCAAACAGCGCATCGACCAGTTGCGTCGCCGGCGCAGCGCGCATCACATTCTCGACCGGCCCGCCCCATGCCGCCCGCGCCCGCTGGCCCGACACGGTGCAGCTCTCGCCCAGGGCCGCCACCCGCACCGGCACGCCTCGGTCGCGCAACAAGCGCGCGATGACATAGCCATCGCCGCCATTATTGCCTGGCCCGCACACCACAAGCGCATCCCGCTTATGCCCGGCCCGCCAGATGATATCCGCCGCCGCCGCGCCAGCCGTCTCCATCAAGCCATAGTCATCGACGCCCGCATCGAAAGCCGCCTGCTCCGCCGCGCGCATCTGCGCTGCCGTCAGGATCGGCCCGTCGGTCATCGCCCGGAACCGGCTATCCGCGCCGGCAGCCGATAGCGATCGTCGCCTGCGACCACCTCAATCCGCTTGTCATCCACTATGCTGAGCTTGGCCGCCTCTGCGCCATCGGCCGCCTCCAGCCCGCGCCCGTCCGCCAACACGCGAAATCGCCGAAAACCGCCATCAGGATGGCGCAGCGTCAACATCTCGCCGACGCGCTCGACCAGGCAGTCGCGCACCCACTCGCCCGACCCTGCCAGCGCACAATCCGCCTTGCCGTCATCGACCGGCGCAGCATCCGCCGCAGCGGCAGAGTTATCGCGCGAAGATGCCGCCTCGCCACCACAACCCGCCAGCAGCATCAAAGCCGCCACCCCCATTCCGCCACGTATCATGCCAATCGGCTCCTGCATGCCAGGACCACCGGTCCCAATATCGCTGCGAACCGCGCCTGTCCGGCGGCATCGCCGACCAGATCCTGCCGCATCTCCACGCCCAGATAAGGGATGCCATTGGCTTCGGCATGGCGGTTCATCGTCGCATTGAGCAATGTCCCGGCATAGGGCAACTGGTCGCCGACCGTCAGCCCCGCCGCCTCCAGCAAAGGAATCGCGATCCGGGCGGCGCGATCGTCCTGATTATACAGAACCCCGATATCCCACGGCCGCTGCTGCCCCGGATCGCTCGCCAATTGCGGCGTGAAACTATGGACCGACAGGATGAAGGGCGACGTCATGCCCGCCAGCAACGTCGCCACCCGATGATGATAGGGATGGTGAAAGCGCATCATACGCGCGCCTAAATCCGCATCGCGATTGCCTGGGATCGCATGGCCATCGCTCATCACCGGCAGCAGGCCCGGCGCATCCTCCTCGCGGTTGAGGTCGATCACCAGCCGCGACACGCCGCCCAATATCGCCGTAGCGCCCAGTTGCGCCGCCAACAGCCGGCTGACCTCCGCCACGCCGATGTCGATCGCGATATGCTCACGCAGCAACGCCGGATCGATGCCCAGGTCGATATCGTCCGGCACATGCGCGGACGCATGATCGCCCACGATCAGCAGGTCCAGTCCGCCGCCGTCAATCTGTGTATAGGCTTCGCTCATGCGCACCTGATCCGCGTTTTCATCACCCACCAATCGGGCCGTGCCTGTCGCACCGCCTGCGCCGCCGCTGCCAAGGTGCGGTCGCTACGAAACAACCCAAAGCAGGTGGCGCCCGACCCCGACATGCGCGCCAGCAGCACATCCTCCTGCGCCGCCAGCGTCGCCAGCACATCGCCAATCACCGGCGCGATCGCCAGCGCAGGCGCTTCCAGATCGTTCCGCCCGCCATCCCGCAACGCTCCAAGGCTGGAGCCATCCAGCGGCCCGCGATCGACCCGGTCCCATCCGGCGAATATCTGTGCGGTCGATACCCCAACACCGGGATTGACCAGCAGCATCGGACAGCCTTCCAGCCCGTCGACGGCATGGCGCGCCAGCCTCTCGCCGCGCCCGGCAACCATCTGCGTCACGCTGGCGACGCAAGCCGGCACGTCCGATCCCAGGTCCAGCGCCAGCCCCGCCAACTCCCCGTCATCGATCCGCACATCCCACAACCGCGCCAGCAACCGCAGCGTCGCCGCCGCATCCGCCGATCCGCCACCGATGCCCGACGCCACCGGCAGATTTTTGGTCAGCCGGATTGCCGCCCCGCGCTGCTCACCAAGATAAGCCTGCAACGCCCGCGCCGCCCGCAACACCAGATTGTCCGCGCCCGCGTCCAGCGTCGCCCCGAACGGCCCGTCGATCGTCAGGTCGATCGCGCCATCGTCGCTCGCCCATCCCTGCAACCGATCGCCATCTTCGGCAAAGACAAACAGGCTCTCCAGCGCATGATAGCCATCGTCCCGTCGCGCCCGAACATGCAGCGCGACATTGACCTTGGCGTAGGCAATCTCGGTTACAGGCGTCATCAACGCCTCACCATCCAGCCCGGTGTCAGGGTGCGGCATATTCGGGCCTCATCCCCATTGTACGTTTCGCCGCCAGCCGCGTGGCGACATCGCCCTCGGCAAAGACCGATGCAGCCGCCCAGGCGTAGCGCGCCTCATAGCGCCGTCCCGCGACCCACAGCGCGTCGCCCAGATGTTCGTTGATCGTGCTGTCGGTCGGCGCAGCCGCCGCGGCGCGTTCCAATACCGGCACCGCCGCATCGACATCGCCCGTCACGAACTGCGCCCAGCCCAGCGAATCGGTGATCGACGCATCCTGCGGCTTCAATGCGCTCGCCTTCTTCAGCAATTCCAGCGCCGCTGCGACATTCTGCCGCCGCTCGATCTGCGCATAGCCCAGATAATTGAGGATCACCGGTTCATTGGGCGCGATCTTCGCCGCGCGCTCCAGCACCGCACGCGCCTCGTCCCACCGCTTGCCCTGTTCCAGCGCGCTGCCCTCGAACAGCAGCAGCGTCCAGGGCAGTTGATCGTCCGCATAGCCCGCCTGCGCCGCCCGGAACGCCGTCGCCGCGCCATCGAAATCGTCGCGTTGCGCCAGCAACCGCCCCAGCCGCACCTGCCGCTCCGCCTCCGCGCCCGGCTCCGCCGCCTGCGTGCGGGCCAGCGCCAGCGCGCCGTCCATGTCGCCCGCCGCCGCCAGCGCGTCGATGAGTTCGGCCTGCGCAAGCGCCCCATACCAGCCACTGGCCGGCACTTTCTCCGCTTCGGCGACCCCGCCCGCCGCATGGCCCTGCGCCGTCAGCAATCGGGCCGCGACGATATGGATTTCCGGGCCAGTGGGATCGGCGAAAGTGGCGATCCGCGCCAACCGAAGCCCCAATGTCGAACTGCCGGAATCAGACGACACATCGACCGCCAGCCGCGCCAGCAACCGCGCAAAGCCCTGCGCCGGCGTCGTCGCCGCCCCGGCCGCCTTCACCCCCTTGCCCTTGGCGATGTCGGCGCGCGCCTGCGCAAAACTGGCGCTGCCGACCGGCAACAGGGTGAGGGCTTCCGTCTTCGCGCCGCGCGCCGCAAATTGCCCGGCAAAGGCCAGCCGCAACGCCGCGCCATCGCCGCTGCGCACCGCCAGCGCCCGCCGCGCCGCGGGCGTCGCCGTCGCCAGGTCGCCCCGCGCCAGCGCCTGTAGCGCCGCATGTTCATCGGCATAGCGCAGCCCCAACGCCGCGAAACGATCCTTGCCGTCGATCACCGGCGGCGCATATTGCCCCTCGCCCAGCGATATCCAGCTACGAATGATGGGCGTCAGAAAGGCGAAATTGCCTTCCTCCAGCATCCGGTCGGTCAATGTCCGCGCATCGGCCCAATCCCTGGCCGCCAACGCCTCCCCGATCAGCAGCAATGTGCCGTCCCGCGGCAGCGCCCCCGCGCCGTCCAGCAACGCGGCCGACTGCCGCGCCAGCAGCCGATCCCCGCTTTCCACCCCCTGCACATAGGATCGCCGGGCAATCTCGATCCGCGCCGGGTCTTGCTTCAACGCCTCGCGATAGCTGGCCACCGCCAGCCCCAGCGCACCGTCCCCATCCGCCATCCGCGCCCGCGCATAGGCGTGGAGCGCGCCATTTCTAACCATGGCGGGATCGACCGACGCCCCCGCCATGGTCGGAACCACCGCCGGGGTCGTCAACATCAATAACAGGGTCAGGCGCTTACATGTTCGGATAATTCGGTCCTCCGCCGCCTTCGGGTACGACCCAGTTGATATTCTGGGTCGGGTCCTTGATGTCGCACGTCTTGCAGTGGACGCAATTTTGCGCATTGATCTGGAACCGGGGATTGCCCTCTTCCTGACCGACCACTTCATACACGCCCGCCGGACAGTAACGCTGCGCCGGCTCGTCATAAAGGGGAAGATTGTAGCTGATCGGGATCGCCGGATCTTTCAGCTGCAAATGGACCGGCTGGTCCTCCTCATGATTGGTGTTCGACAGAAACACCGACGACAGCCGGTCGAAACTCACCACGCCATCGGGCTTGGGATAGGCGATCTTCGCGCAGGCGTCCTTGGGCCAGATCTTCTCATTGTCGGCCTTGTGCTTCATCGTGAAGGGCAGGCCGATCTTGAGCGTCCGCATCCACATGTCAATGCCCGCCAGCAGCGTGCCGATCGTGCCCCCGAACTTGGACAACAGCGGTTCCGCATTCTTCACCAGCTTCAGTTCGTCCGCAATCCAGCTCGACCGCAGGCGCAGCTCATAATCGTCCAGCACGTCGCGCGCACGTTCATTCTGGATCGCCTCGAACGCCGCCTCGGCCGCCAGCATGCCCGACTTCATCGCCGTATGCGTGCCCTTGATCCGCGGCACGTTCACAAAGCCCGCCGAACAACCGATCAGCGCGCCGCCGGGGAAGACCAGTTTGGGTATCGACTGCCAGCCGCCCTCGTTGATAGCGCGCGCGCCATAAGACACGCGGCGACCGCCTTCCAGAAACTTGCGGATCTCGGGGTGCTGCTTCCAGCGCTGGAACTCTTCGAACGGATAGAGATGCGGGTTGCGATAGCCCAGCCCCACGACGAAGCCCAAAGCCACCTGCCCATTGGCCTGATGATAGAGGAAGCCGCCGCCATAGGAATCGGTCAGCGGCCAGCCCTGCGAATGGATCACCAGCCCCGGCTGATGCATCGCGGGATCGATGTCCCACAATTCCTTCATGCCCAGGCCATAGACCTGCGGCTCGCTGTCCGCATCCAGCGCGAACTGGCGCTTCAAAATCTTGGTCAGGTGGCCGCGCGCCCCTTCGGCGAAGAAAGTATATTTCGCGTGCAGCTCCAGGCCAGGCTGATAATCGCCTTTATGCTCGCCCTCGCGGTCGACGCCCATGTCGCCGGTCGCCACGCCCTTCACGCTGCCATCCTCATTGTAGAGGATTTCGGCCGCAGCGAAACCGGGGAATATCTCGACGCCCAGCGCTTCGGCCTGTTCGCCCAGCCAGCGGCACAAATTGCCCAGCGATCCGGTATACGTGCCCTTATTGTGCATCCAGCCCGGCGTCATGATGTGCGGCATGGCGATTTTGCCGGTCTTGGTCAGGAACCAATGCTGGTTGTCGGTCACCGGCATGTCGGCGAGGCTACAGCCCTGCGTCCGCCAATCGGGCAGCAGTTCGTCCAGCGCCTTGGGGTCGATCACCGCGCCGGACAGGATATGGGCGCCGATTTCGGACCCTTTTTCCAGAACGCAGACCGCCAGTTCCTGACCCGTATCATTCGCCAATTGCTTCAACCGGATGGCCGCCGACAGACCGGCTGGCCCGCCGCCGACGATCACGATGTCATAGGGCATCGATTCCCGTTCGCTCATTCATCCCTCCATCGGGCGACCGGCGGGCTGCACCCCGTCCTCTCCAATCGCCGCATTAGTCCAACACTTTACCACCCAAGGCGATGAAGCACCTTGACCCCCTCGTCAACCTCTGGCCCTAACTGTTCGTGATGCGGGGATTATTGCAGGATGATGCGGCGACCGCCGACGCCTATCTGGCGTGGTGGCAGCTTGCAGGCGTGGATAGCGCCATAGGCGAATCGCCGGTGAACTGGCTGCGCCCGGTCGCCGCGCGCCCCGTCACCATGACAGCGGCCGTGATCGCCGCGCCCGTGGTGGAGAAACCGCAAACCCTCGAATCGTTCCTTGCCTGGCTCGCCAACGATCCCGCCCAGCCCGAACGCCGCTGGGCCGGTGCCCAGATCGCGCCGACCGGTCCGGCGCAGGCGGCGCTGATGGTCGTCACCGACCTGCCCGATCCTGCCGATATTGGCGAAGGCCGGCTGCTGGCCGATCGCGCCGGAATGCTATTCGACGCGATGCTGCGGGCCATCGGCCTCGACCGCGACGCCATTCATCTCGCCTCGCTCTTCACCGCCCGTCCGCCCGGCGGCATGGTGGAGGCGTCGGACCTCGCCCATGCGGCAGACCGGATGCGCGCTCATGTCGCACTGGCCCAGCCGCATCGTCTGCTGCTACTCGGCGACCGGACGATCCGTGCGCTAATGCCGACGGACGGCGGCACGTCACCGGATAGTTTACGCCAATTTAATCATGATGGCGGCATTGTGCCCGCTATCGCCACATTCCACCCCCGGCTGCTGCTGACCCAGCCCGCGGCCAAGGCGGAATGCTGGCGCACCCTGCAAAGCCTGATCGAGGAAACCCGTCCGTGATTCGCGCAGCGACCCAAATGTCCCGTTTCGCCCTTGTTGCCATGGGGCTGGCCGCCGCGCTGCCCGCCAGGGCCGACACCGCCCCCGTCCTGCCGACCCTCGCCACCGAAACCTCCCCGTTGCAACTGAGCGACGGCGACAAGGCCCGCTACCGCGCGCTGTTCGCTGCGATCCAGGCGCAACAATGGACCGATGCCAAGGCGATGATCGCCGCGCTCGACCCGCAGGACGCCGTCCGTCCGCTCGCGCTCTCCGAAATCTATCTGGCAAAGGGTTCGCCGCGGGTCGAACTGTTCGACCTGCTTGACCTCGTTAACAAGGCCGCCTGGCTGCCCAAGGCGGACCAACTCTCCCGCCTGGCGCAAAAGCGCGGCGCAACCATCCTCCCCACCCTCCCCCAAATCCAGAAGATGGTCTGGCTGGGTGCCGCCCCTCGCCGTCAATATGTCGCCGCGACCAAGACCGACGCGCTGGCGCAGGCGCTCGCGGGTCAGATCCAGACCTATGTGAAGAATGACGATCCGATCGGCGCGGAAGGCCTGCTCGCCGCTGGCGAAGCCGGACTGACGTCCGAAGGGCTGACCGAGGTGCGCCAGCGCGTCGCCTGGGCCTATTATATCGAAAATGACGATGTGAACGCTCGCCGCATGGCTACGCGCGCGCTCGAAACCCGCACCGGCGGCGACTGGATGGTGCAGGCGCACTGGACCAATGGCCTCGCCTCCTGGCGTCAAAATGACTGCCGCACCGCCGCCCCCGCCTTCGCCAATGTCGCCGCGCTCGCCGGCGACGCCGACATGCGCGCCGCCGGCGCCTATTGGGCATCGCGCGCCTATATGGTCTGCGGCGAGGCTGAGAAGGTCGCCGCCTATCTGAAACAAGCCGCCCGCTCGGACGAAACCTTCTACGGGCTGCTCGCCCGCGAATCGCTCGGCATGCCGATGCAGGTCGCGGCCCTGGTCAGCCGTTTCAGCGACATGGACTGGCGCGTGCTGAAGGACAGCCCCAACGTCCGCGCCGCCATTGCCCTCTCGGCGATCGGCGACAACAGCCGCGCCGACGAAGCGCTCCGCTATCAGGCGAAGATCGGCGGCCCCGCCCAATATGACGCGATCCTCCGCCTGGCCGGCGCGCTCAGCCTGCCTGCGACCCAGTTGTGGCTGGCGCATAACGGCCCGGCCGGCAAGCAACCCGCCAGCTTCGCCCGCTTCCCGGCGCCGAACTGGCGGCCCGACGGAGGCTGGCGCGTCGATCCCGCGCTCATCTTCGCCCACACGCTCCAGGAATCGGGCTTCCGCTCAGACGTCGTCAGCAGCGCGGGCGCGCGCGGCCTGATGCAGGTCATGCCCGGCACCGGCGGCGACATGGGCCTCGCCTCGGCATCGCAATTGTTCGTGCCGTCGACCAATATGGAATATGGCCAGCGATACCTCGAAACCTTGCGCGACATGAGCGCCACCGGCGGCCTGCTGCCCAAGGTCATGGCCGCTTATAATGCCGGCCCGCTGCCGGTCAGCCGCTGGAACACGCAGGTCCATGACAAGGGCGATCCGCTGCTCTTCATGGAATCGCTGCCCTATTATGAAACCCGCGCCTATGTGAACATCGTCATGCGCAATTACTGGATGTACCAAATCCAGGCGAAGGGCAGCGCCGAGTGTCTGACCGGCATGGCCCAGGGTATGTGGCCGACCTTCCCCAATGCCAAGGGTGTCAAGCTGGTTCGCCTCAGCAAGGCGGACGGCCGCGCCCTATCCACAACCTCCCTATCCACAACCTCTCTGTCCACCGCCTCCCTGGGTGGCGGTTCCGACTGATGCCGATTGATGAGGGCAGGGCCTTCATTCCCGTTCGGATCGCCGTCCTCACCGTCTCCGACACGCGCGGCCTCGCTGAGGACCGCTCCGGCGACGCCTTGATCGAACGGCTGGAACGTGCGGGGCATATCCTAGCCGACCGTTATATCGAGCGCGACGACCGGTCCGCCATCGTCGCCCGCCTCCACGCCTGGATCGACGATCCGCAGGTCGACGTCATCCTCACCACCGGCGGCACCGGCGTCACTGGCCGCGACGTCACCCCCGAAGCGCTGGCCCAGGTGCAGGACAAGGAAATCCCCGGTTTCGGCGAGCTGTTCCGCTGGCTCAGCTACCAAAGCATCGGCACGTCCACCATCCAGTCCCGCGCCACCGCCTGCGTCGCCCGCGGCACCTATATCTTCGCGCTCCCCGGCTCGACCGGCGCGGTGAAGGACGCCTGGGACGGTATCCTGGCCACTCAACTCGACAGCCGCTTCCGCCCCTGCAATTTCGTCGAATTGATGCCGCGCCTGACCGAGCGATAAGATGGGGCATATATTTAATTAGTTAGCTAATTAATGAAAATAGGCAATGCGATTCTATTGTCGCACTTGTTGTCTCATTTGACATTTTGTTCCCTTCATGTTCTCATGCTCTATGGCGATCGAGAAAGGCAGGGGCGCAACGCTGAATGGCGACAGTCACCGTTTCAACCTGCCCCAGCGGGAGGCTGACGGCGACTGGCTCGATGCGGTCGAGCATCTGGACGGCCCCGTCCCGCGCCGCCCCACGCAGGTCACCATCGAACATCCCCGCACCATCCTGACCCGCAATGCCAGCCCCGACATCGGCTTTTCCCAATCAATCAACGCCTATCGCGGCTGCGAACATGGCTGCATCTATTGTTTCGCGCGGCCCTCCCATGCCTATCACGACCTCTCGCCCGGCCTCGATTTCGAAACCAAGCTGTTCGCCAAGCCCGACGCCGCGAAACTGCTCCGCGCCGAATTGTCGAAGCGTAGCTATGTCGTCGCGCCGATCGCCATGGGCACCAATACCGACCCCTATCAGCCGATCGAAAAGGACTGGCGGATCACGCGCGACATATTGGAACTGCTGGTCGAAACCCGGCACCCCACCTTCATCACCACCAAGTCCGACCGCATAGTGCGCGACATCGACCTGCTCGCCGATCTGGCCCGCGACGGCTTGGTGGCGGTGATGGTCTCCGTCACCAGCCTCGATCCCGCCATCGCCCGCACCCTGGAACCCCGCGCGCCACATCCGCAGCGCCGGATCGACGCGATCCGCCAGCTATCGGCCGCCGGAATCCCCGTCACCGCCAGCATCTCGCCGGTCATCCCGGCCATCACCGACCATGAGATCGAAGCCCTGGTCGCCCGCGTCGCACAGGCCGGCGCACGCGAGGTGACCTTCATCCCAGTCCGCCTGCCACACGAAGTCGCCCCGCTCTTCCGCGCCTGGCTCGACGCCCATTATCCCGATCGCGCTGCCAAGGTGATGGCGATCATCAACGACCTGCGCGGCGGCCGCGACAACGACCCTAATTTCGGCACCCGGATGCGCGGCCAAGGCGTCTGGGCCGACCTCCTCCGCACCCGCTTCGCCAAAGCCCGCAAGCGCGCAGGCCTTGGTGCGGAACGGCTGACGCTGCGCACCGACCTCTTCCGCCCGCCCGAAGGCGCGCAGATGCGGTTGTTTTAAGGCTCGTTCTTTTCGTCACCCCAGCGAAGGCTGGGGTCTCGTGCGGAGGCACGCGACCGTCGAACCTGCACGTCCCAAACCTATCGCGCCATCGCCTGAGACCCCAGCCTTCGCTGGGGTGACGGTCATCGGGCCTTCGCCTTCCGTAGGCCTGCCCGCCACCCGCCATCGAAAAATATCACCCCACCAACCGCATAGCCGTCCGCCGGGTCCGCGTCTTGTAACCGTCCGCCTTCACGTCCATCCGCTCGAAGCTATGGATGCTCAGCCCCTTGATCGTAGAGATGGCGTCCACCTGATCCGCGCCCAGACTATACTGATCGCCTAGGAACAGCCGCGCCGCCTGCCCGTCGCCCACCGGCGCGCGCAGGAACACTTCGCTCCGCCCGCCACTGGCCCCGGCAAGCAACGTCGCCAGCGCCTCGACCGCCTGTGGGGTTTCGACATCGACCGTCAATTCCATGCGCGACGCGCTGGCGATCGCCCGGAACGGCTCGACCCCGCGCACTGTCACGCGCGGCGTCTCCTCGCCCGGCAACCGGTCCAGTTCCACCACCAACAGCGCGCAATCGCCATCCGCCGCCAATTCCTCGATCGCCTTGCATGCGGCCTCGTCAAAGCAGCTCGCCTGAAACTGGCCGCTCTGGTCGGAGAAGGTCGCATTGGCGTAGCGCGCCCCGCGCTTGGTTTCACGCCAGCGCACATCCTCGACCATCGCCGCCATGATCGTCATCGCGCGCCCGTCCGCATTGGGCGCGGGCATCGGCGCCTGGCACACCGCGCCATAGCTGCGCGCACCCCGCGCTTCGGCCAGATGCTTGTAGCGATCGACGGGATGGGCCGAGAAATAGAAGCCGAACGCCTCCTTCTCCTGCGCCATGCGGTCCGCCACGGTCCAGGCCTGATGCGGCGGCACCCGCACATCGGCGTGCGGCGTCTCGACGTCGCCGAACAAGCCGCCCTGCCCGCTCTCCCGCGCCTGCGCATTGCTCGACGCCACCGAGAGGATCGTCTCGGCCGCGGCGTGAACCCCCGCTCGATCGGTATATACGCCGTCGAACGCCCCCGCCGCCGCCAGGCTTTCCAACTGCCGCCGATTGAGCAATCGCGGCTCGATCCGGTCGGCGAAATCGTCCAGACTCTTGAACGGTCCCGCCGCCTCGCGCTCGGCGACCAGTTGCTCCATCGCCTTCTCGCCCACACCCTTCAGCCCGCCCAGCGCATAGCGCACGGCAAAGCCCAGCCGCTTATCCTCGCCTTCACAGGGCACAGCCTCGACGGTGAAGTCCGCCTGGCTGCGGTTGAGATCGGGCGCCAGGCAGGTCAGCCCCATGCGCCGCATATCGTCCACGAAGACGGTCAGCTTTTCAGTCAGATGAATGTCGAACGCCATCGATCCGGCGTAAAATTCCGCAGGATAATGCGCTTTCAACCACGCCGTCTGATAGGCGAGCAGGGCGTAGGCGGCGGCGTGCGACTTGTTGAAGCCATAGCCGGCGAACTTGTCGATCAAATCGAACAACTCGTTCGCCTTGGCCGGCTTGATGTCGCTTGCGGCGCAGCCCTCGACGAAGCGCGACCGCTGCGCATCCATCTCCGCCTTCACCTTCTTGCCCATCGCGCGGCGCAACAGATCCGCGTCGCCCAGGCTATAGCCGGCCAGGATCTGCGCAGCCTGCATCACCTGCTCCTGATAGACGAAGATGCCATATGTTTCTTCGAGGATCGGCTTCAGCAATATGTGCGGATATTCAATCTCTTCCTGCCCGTTCTTGCGCCGCCCGAACATCGGGATATTATCCATCGGGCCGGGACGATAGAGCGACACGAGCGCGATGATGTCGCCGAAATTAGTTGGTTTCACCGCCGCCAGCGTCTTGCGCATCCCTTCGGATTCCAGCTGGAACACGCCGACCGTGTCGCCGCGCTGGAGCAGATCGTAAACCGCCGTATCGTCCCAAGCGAGCGTGTCGAGATCGACTGTCACACCCCGCGCCGCCAGCAATTGCACCGCCTTCTGCAACACCGACAGCGTCTTCAGACCCAGAAAGTCGAACTTCACCAACCCCGCGCCCTCGACATATTTCATGTCGAACTGCGTCACCGGCATGTCGGATCGCGGATCGCGGTAGAGCGGCACCAGTTGCTGTAACGGCCGGTCGCCGATCACCACGCCCGCCGCATGGGTGGAACTATGGCGCGGAAAGCCCTCCAGCTTCATCGCATAGTCGATCAGGCGGCGGACCTGCTTGTCATTGTCATATTCCGCGCGGAACTCGGCCACGCCGTTCAGCGACCGCTCCAGCGTCCAGGGATCGGTCGGGTGGTTGGGCACCAGCTTGGCGAGCCGATCGACCTGGCCATAGCTCATCTGCAACACGCGGCCCGTGTCCTTCAACACCGCGCGTGCCTTCAGCTTACCGAAGGTGATGATCTGCGCCACATGGTCCGCACCATATTTCTGCTGGACATAACGGATCACCTCGCCGCGCCGGGTTTCGCAGAAATCGATGTCGAAGTCAGGCATCGACACGCGTTCCGGGTTCAGGAAGCGTTCGAACAGCAGGCCCAGTTGCAATGGGTCCAGGTCGGTAATCAGCAGCGCCCAGGCGACGACCGACCCCGCACCGGAACCACGACCCGGCCCCACAGGAATGTCATGATCCTTCGCCCATTTGATGAAGTCGGCGACGATCAGGAAATAGCCCGGAAAACCCATCTGGATGATGATGTCCGTCTCGAACTTGAGGCGCTCGATATAGGGTCGGCGCGCCTCATCCGCGATGATGCCCAGCTTCGCCAGACGCGCGTCCAGTCCGGCGCTCGCCAGGTCGCGCAGCATCGCCGCTTCGCCCTCGATATCGCCGGCTAGGCTGGGCAGGATCGGCTTGCGCTTGGGCGCGGCCACAGCGCAGCGCTGCGCGACCACCAGCGTATTAGCCAGCGCTTCAGGCATATCCTCGAACAGCCGCTTCATCTCGCCCGCCGGCTTCATCCAGGCGTCGGGCGAACTGGTGCGCCGGTCGGGCATATCGACATAGGCGCTGTCAGCGATGCATAGCATGACGTCATGCGCTTCATGGAAATGCGGCTCGGTGAAACAGGTGGGATTGGTCGCCACCAGCGGCAGGTTGCGATCATAGGCCAGGTCGAGCAGATACGGCTCCGCCTTGCCCTCCACCGGGTCGAGCCGGCGGCAAATCTCGACATACAGCCGATCGGGAAACAGCGCCTCCAGCCGCTCGACATAGGCCATCGCCGCGTCAGGCTGGTCCTCCGCGAACAGCCGCGCCAAAGCGCCCTCGCCCCCCGCCGTCAGGGCGATGACGCCATCGGTCCGCCCCGCCAGCGCCTCCATCGTTACATGCGGCACCTCCTCGACGGGCCGATCGAGATGCGCCATGGATACCAAAGCGCAGATATTCTCATATCCTGCGGCATCCTGCGCATAGAGCGCCAGCCAGTCATGCATCGGCGCATTGGCGGGCCGCCCCGGCCGCAACATGCCCAGCATCGCGCCGATGATCGGCTGCACGCCTTCATCCTTGCACCCGTCGGAAAAGGCCATCGATCCATACAGCCCGTTGCGGTCCGTGATCGCCGCTGCTGGGAAACCCAATGCCTTGGCCTGCTTGGCGATCTTCTTGGGATCGATCGCCCCTTCCAGCATGGTGTAGGAGGAAAAGACGCGCAGCGGTACAAAGGGAGCATGGGGCATGTCGGCCAATCTAGGGCCGATGGCTGATTCGGCCCACCCCTTCGACGACGAAATCTGTGGGTAAGCCACAACGACCCAATGCTTAACAGATTACCAACCTGTCGCCGCTATCGCTGCTGCTATCATGCGTCTCTCCACGATCACCAACTGGGCCTATGGGGCCACCGTCGCTCTCACCCTCTTTTCCGGCGTCACGATGCTGATGGCGTCCAGTGCCGAGGAGCGTGAGCGCGCCGCGGTCGCGCAGCGCGCGACCTTCGACCAGGCGACCGCCACCTTGGAGGAGGATGTTTATCGCCTGACCGAACAGGCCCGTGGCTTCGTCATCAGCGGCGATCCCAGCCATCTGATCGCCTATCGCCGCGAAAAGGAAGCGCTGCGCTCGGTCGAACAGCGGATCGCCCATCTACGCGATGTCGGCGCGAGCGAAGCCGAACTGACTGCCTTGCGCCAGGCCATGCACTGGGCGGACGCGCTGACCGAAGAGCAGGAAACCGCCATCCGGGCCGCTGAGCGCAAGGACGACAGGACCGCCCGCACCATATTGTTCGGCGACGAATATGGCCGCGAACTGGACCGGGTCGCCGCCCAGGTCGGCAAATTCCAATATATGCTCGACCAGCGCACCGATCATGCGGTGACCCGCGCCACCGACACCGCCCGGCAATGGCGCACCATGTCCGAAATCATGCTGGGCATGACGGCGCTGTTGTTCCTGTGTGTTCTCTATTTCATCCTGAAACAGCGCATATTGCGGCCGGTCGTACGCCTGAGCGATGTCGTCACCCGCCTGGCCGCGCAGGATTATGACGCCATTCCGCCCGATACCGCCCATGTCGATGAAATCGGCGACATGGCGCAGGCGATCCGCATCTTTCGCGAAAACGGGCTGGAGCGGCAAAGGCTGGAGAAGGAGCGCGACGCCGACCGCATGATGCGCGACCTGATCTCGCGCCTGACCCAGCGGTTGCAGGGCTGCGACAGCGTCAGCGACCTGGTCGATGTCGTGCGCCGCTTCGCCCCAGAGATCGCGCCCGATTTTCCAGGTCGGCTCTACATCCACGACAATCGTCGCAACGCCATGACGCAGGCTTGCGACTGGCTCTCCCCTGCGCATTCGCGCATCGACTTTCCGCCCTCGGCCTGCTGGGCGCTCCGCCGCGGCCAGACCCATCGGCCGATCGGCGAAATGGTCGATATACCCTGTGAGCACCTAGGCGTCCTGAACAGCGTCAGCACCATCTGCATCCCGCTCGCCGCGCAGGGCGAAAGCATCGGCATGCTCTATTATGAGGAACCGACGAACAGCAGCGCCGACCACCGGGAACGGACCGGCCAATATCTGGAGATGCTGGCGGAAAATATCGGTCTGGCGCTCGCTAATCTGCGCCTGCGCGATGCGCTACGCGAAATGGCGATGGCCGATGCGCTGACCGGCCTGCCCAATCGGCGCCAGTTCGACGCGATGCTTGCAACGCTGGTGCAGGACGCGGATCGCCACGGCACGTCACTAGCCTGCCTGATGGTCGATATCGATCATTTCAAGCGTTTCAACGACAGTTACGGCCATGATGCGGGCGACGCCGTGTTACGCGCCGTGGGCAATGTGCTGAGCGATTCGCTGCGCGAACATGGTCACGCCTTCCGCCTGGGCGGCGAGGAGTTCGTCGTCCTGATGCCCGGCTTCACCCTCGATCAGGCGCTAGGCCGCGCGATGCAGATCCAGCGCCGCATCCAGGATTTGCGCCTTGGCCACAATGGCAAGGAACTGGGGCCGATCACCGCGTCCTTCGGCCTGTCGGCCTTCCCCGATCATGGACGGCCCGACCGGCTGCTCCAGACCGCCGACGCCGCGCTGCTGCGCGCCAAGACGGAAGGCCGCGACCGCATATTGGTCGCGACCGTGCGAGATGGCGCGTCTGTGGCGGCCTAAGCCCCCTGCAATACGCCCTCATGCAGCCGGACCACCCGGTCCATCTTCTGCGCCAGCCGCTCATTATGCGTGGCTACCAGTGCCGCGGAGCCTTCATCTCGCACCAGGCGCAGAAATTCGGACAGGACGATATCCGCCGTCCGCTCGTCCAGATTGCCGGTCGGCTCATCCGCCAGCACCAGCGCGGGCCGGTTCGCCAGCGCACGGGCGACGGCCACGCGCTGCTGCTCGCCGCCCGACAACTGGCTAGGCCGATGGTCGAGCCGATGGCCAAGGCCAAGCGAGGTCAGCAGCAATTCCGCCCGTGCCTTGGCGCTCGCCATGTCCACATCCCGGATCACCTGCGGCAGGACGACATTCTCGGTCGCGTTGAAATCGGGCAACAGATGGTGGAACTGATAGACGAAACCCAGCGCATCGCGGCGCAAACGGGTGCGCCCGTCATTGTCCAGCTTCGCCGCTTCTTCCCCCGCGATGCGGATCGACCCGTCGAACCCGCCCTCCAGCAACCCGACCGCCTGCAACAGCGTCGACTTGCCGGAACCCGACGGCCCCAGCAGCGCAACGATCTCGCCCGGCCCGACGGTCAGGTCGATGCCGCGCAGCACATCGATGGTGACCCCGCCCTGGGTGAAGCTGCGGGCCAGGCCTGTGACCTTCAATATATCATTCATAACGCAGCACCTGGACGGGATCGGTATTGGCGGCCTTAAAGGCCGGATAGAGCGTGGCGAGGAAGCTGAAGACCAGCGCCATGATGCAGATGACCGTGATCTCGACCGGATCGGGCTGCGAAGGCAATTCGGTCAGGAAGCGGATCGATGGGTCCCACAGATTCTGCCCCGTCACGAACTGGATCGCATTGACCAGACTCTGGCGGAAGAACAGGAAGGTGAAGCCCAGCACCATGCCCGCCACCATGCCCAATGTGCCGATGGTGACGCCAACCGTCATGAAAATCTTGACCAGCCCCACCCGGCTTGCCCCCATCGTCCGCAAGATCGCGATGTCGCGTGTCTTGGCCCGCACCAGCATGATGAGCGAGGACAGGATGTTGAACACCGCCACCAGCACGATGATGGACAGCACGACGAACATCGCCACCCGCTCCACCGCCAGCGCCTCGAACAACGACGCGTTCATCTGCCGCCAGTCTGTGATGGCCGCCCGACCGGCGACCTTGCCCGCCAGCGGCTCCAATATCTGGCCCACCTTGTCGGGATCGACCGTCTCAACCTCGATCATGCTCACGACATCGCCCAGCAGCAGCAGCGTTTGCGCATCCTGCACCGGCATGACGACCATCGCCTTGTCATAATCGTAGATGCCGACCTCGAAGATCGCCGACACCTGATAGGCCACCTGCCGCGGCACGGTGCCGAACGGCGTCGATCGCCCCGCCGGATTCATGATGGTCAGGCTGTCGCCCAGTTGGACACCCAAATTCTCCGCCAGCCGCGACCCGATGCCGATCTTGCCCTCATTGGCGACCAGATTGTCGAGGCTACCGGCCAGAACCTTGCCCTTGAGCGTTTTATTGGCGCGAATGTCGGGCACGGTCATGCCGCGCACCAGCACCGCCTCCACCCGGCCGTTGAACGTCGCGAGCAGCGGCTGTTCGATCATCGGCGTGGCGCTGGTGACGCCGGGCGTCGCTCTCGCCTGCTTCAACACGGACTGCCAGTCGGGCAGGCGCCCGCCATAGCCCTGCACTACGGCATGGCCGTTCAAACCGACGATCTTTTCGAACAGTTCGGCGCGAAAGCCGTTCATGACGCTCATGACGATGATGAGCGCGGCGACACCCAGCATGACGGCAGCCAGGCTGATGCCGGCGACGAGGAAGATGAACCCCTCCCCTTTGCCCGGCAACAGGTAGCGCTTGGCGATCATGCGTTCGTAACGGGATAGAATCATGTGGCGCGAACGGCCCCTTGCAGGATGGTCTGCCTGACGCTCTAGGCATGGAGGCCTATAACGGCAAGCATTGCCCGATTGTTGCATCGTGGCAACAGCGACGAACGGAAAATAGCACGGCCCGGATTTTGGCCGTGACTCGGCCCCGCGTCAGTCATAGCAAGACAATCGAAGCACAGGTAAAAGGCCGTGGTTCAGGGATACTGCATCCCGCTTCGAGCTTAGGGGGCTGAGAAGCGGTTGAGGCAGGCCAAGGGGGAGACGAGCAATCGTCCATTAAACACCCGGATCGTGAAAACACGATCCGGGTGTTTTTTATTGCCCCTTCTTTACGGCATGATGACGGTGCGGGCGATGGGACAAAGCGTCCACCCCCCTGCCTTTCGCAACCGCGGGTCGGGTCGCGCCACCCTCTTGAAACCCCGGATGATCAAACCATATCCGGCTTGTGCAGTCGCCTTCATGGGACGGCACATCATAGCGCCGGACGCCTGATTCAGGGTTCGGTCCGTTCATTTTGCTCTGTGGGAGATTATGACAATGCGTGCTTTTGACCTTACCCCCTATCGCCGCTCCACCGTGGGTTTCGATCGTCTGTTCGACCTGATCGAAAACAACGCCCGGCTGGCGCAGGGTGACAATTATCCGCCTTTCAACATCGAACGCCTGTCGGAGGATCGCTATCGCGTGACCCTGGCCGTCGCTGGCTTCCGCCCGGAAGAGATCGACATCACCGCCCAGCAGAACCTGCTCCAGGTGATCGGTCGCAAGGATGAAGCCCCGTCGGCGGACCGCTCCAAATTCCTGCATGTCGGCATCGCCAACCGCAGCTTCGAGCGCCGCTTCGAACTCGCCGATTTCGTTCGGGTCGAAAAGGCTGACCTGGCCGACGGCCTGCTGATCGTCGAACTGGTCCGCGAAGTGCCCGAAGCGATGAAGCCCAAGAAGATCGCCGTCAATGGCGGCCAGTTGGTCGACATCAGCATCAAGGATCGCAACGCCGCCTGATCCCGGCATCGATGCGAAAATGAAGGGCGCGTGCCATAAGGCCGCGCCCTTTTCATATCTCGACCTGGCTGCCTAGTTCCACGACGCGGTTGGTGGGCAGGCGGAAAAACTCCATCGCGCTTTCCGCGTTTCGCAGCATCCAGGCGAAGATCTTCTCCCGCCACAGCGGCATCCCCGGCTTGGCCGATGGTAACAGCGTCTGACGGGCCAGGAAGAAGCTGGTGTCCATCATCTTGAACGCCTGCCCGCAACCAGTGACATTCTTGAGCGCGGCGGGAACATCGGGTTCCTGCATGAAGCCATATTGCAGCACCATGCGGAAGAAACCTCGGCCCAGATCCTCCAGCTTGCACCGGCCGTCATCCTCGACCACCGGCACGTCCCTGATCTTGACCGTCAGCAATATGACCCGCTCGTGCAACACCTTGTTGTGCTTGAGGTTGTGGAGCAGCGCATGGGGCACGCCATCGGGCGTTGACGTCATGAACACCGCCGTACCGGGCACCCGCACCGCGCTATTGGCGGCGGACGCGACGAAGACGGGGATCGGCATCGCCGCTTCCCGCAACCTGTCCTGCACCAGTCGGCGTCCCCGCGACCAGGTGGTCAACAGGGTGAAGATGACGAAGCCGATCAGCAGCGGGAACCAGCCGCCGTCCGGCACCTTGGTCAGGTTCGCCGCCAGATAGGCGCCGTCCACCAGGTAGAAGATCGCCAGCACGGGCGCTGCATAATACCATTTCCAGTGCCACAGGCGGTACAGCACGACGGTCAGCAGCACATTGTCGATGAACATCGCGCCGGTCACCGCGATGCCATAGGCCGCGGTCAGGTTGGACGAGGTCTTGAACGTCAGCACCAACAGGATCACCATCACCATCAAACCCCAGTTGATGAGGGGGATGTAGATCTGGCCCGCGGTCGATGCGCTGGTATGTTCGATTCGCAGGCGTGGCATGAAACCCAGTTGGATCGCCTGTTGCGTCACGGAAAAGGCGCCGGAAATCACGGCCTGCGATGCGATGATAGCGGCGAGCGTCGCCAGCACGATCAGCGGCAATTGGCCCCATTGCGGCGCCAGATTATAGAAGGGGCTATGCAGCGCGGCGGCACCCTCACGGAACAGCAGCGCGCCCTGCCCCATATAGTTCAGCATCAGCGCGGGCAGCACGAAGGCGAGCCAGGACACACGGATCGGGTTGCGGCCGAAATGGCCCATATCGGCATAGAGCGCCTCGGCCCCCGTCACCGCCAGCACGACCGACCCCAGCGCCAGGAAGGCCGGCAGCGGATCGGTGACAAAGAACATCACCGCCCAATAGGGATTGAATGCGAAGAGGATGCCCGGCGTCTTGATGATCGAAAGGACGCCCAGCGCCGCGATCGTCACGAAATAGAGCAGCATGATCGGGCCGAAAAAGGCCGCGACCTTGTTGGTGCCCAGCCCCTGAATCCAGAACAGGCCGACCAGGATGACCACCGCCACCGGCAGGATCACGGGTGCCAGGTTTGGATTGTAGACGGTAAGCCCCTCGACCGCCGACAGCACGGACACAGCCGGGGTAATCATCGAGTCGCCATAGAAAAGCGCGGTAGCGAATACGCCCAGCAGCACGATACCGCGTGACCATCGCTGCGTCTTGGTCTGGCCGTTGATCAGCGCCAGCAAAGCCAGGCTGCCGCCTTCGCCTTTATTGTCCGCCCGCATGATGATGCTGACATATTTCAGCGTCACCACCAGCATCATCGACCAGAACATCAGGCTGATGACGCCCAATATATGATCGGGGTCCAGCGTCAGCTTGTGATGGCCGGCGAAAGTTTCGCGAAAGGCGTAGAGCGGACTGGTGCCGATGTCGCCGAACACGATACCGATCGCGCCTACTACCAGTTTCAGCGTAGCCTTCTGCCGCGCATGACCATGACCGCCCTGCTCCTCGTCATCGGAAGCCGGGGCAGTATTGGGAAGGAGGTCAGCCATGAAGGATCATGCTCGTATCGACACCCATAGGGGGGCGACGGCGGAATAGTCCGCTTGTCCCCTGTAAACCGCCGCGCCCTATCATGGCTCCGGAAGGCGCGCAATGCGAACGCTGCACTGCATCATGGCCGGGCTGGAGCGCCCGTAGCCAGCATCGCATCGATACGCGCGATATTGGCTTCCAGTTCCGCTTTCACCTTGCTCCCGGTCGGTGCGCTGGCGGCCAGCGGTGCCCATAAGTCGCGCGCCGCCTGCAACTGACCGTTGCGGGCCAGGGCCAGGCCATAGAAATAACGGGGTGCCGGCCCGTCCGGGTCCAGCGTCAGCGCACGGCGATAGGCGAAGTCCGCGCCGGGCGACACCACGCCGTCGGCATGGGCGACCAGGGCATTGCCCAGTCCCAGCCAAAGATTGGAATCATCGGGCGTCGCGCGCAGGCCAGACAGCAGGACATTGGCCGCCTCGCGGGTTTTGCCCTGCCGACCCAGGCCATCGGACATCATCAGCCATTGGCCAGCCGGGCCATAGCGTTCGGCCAGCCCGCGGCGTTGTTCGGCCAGCTTCTCGTCAAACTTGTCGCCCGCGCTCTCCCTGCTGGCACGCGGCGCGCCCGCCAGGCCCGGATTGCCCTGCCAGGCATAGCCGGCAAGACCCAGCAGCAGGGCCGCCGCGCTGATCTCCCGCGCCGATCGGGGAATACGACCGATCACCAGCAAGGCGATAAATCCAACGGCGGCCAGGCCGAAGGCGATGAACCAGCCGGTCATGCCCGCTTCCTCCGTTTGATCCGTCCACGCAACAGCAGCAGGCCAAGGCCCAGCAGCAGCACCGGCGCGGCCCAGAGCGGCCACAGGATCGGCGCGGCGGTCGGTTCATAACTGACCCAGTCGCCATAGCGGGCGATCAGCCAACTGCGGATCACTTCGGGCTGCTCGCCCGCCATGATCCGCTCGCGAATCTGCGATCGCATGTCGCCCGCCATGCTGGCGCCGGAATCGGCGATCGACTGGCTTTGGCAGGTCAGGCAGCGGATGGTTTCCATCAGCGCCTTCGCCTTGCGCTCCAGCGCCGGGTCGGCGATCTGCCGGTCGGCATAGGGGGCAGGCGGCAGCGCGGTCTGCGCACTCACGGGAGTTATGAAAAGCGCCAGCAGCACAGCGAGGATCAGCTTCATTGCGCGTCCTTCAGCTTTTGCAGGATCATCGGCACGTCGTCGGCGCGGATGTCGCCGATATGCTGATGGGCGATCCGCCCCCGGCCATCGATCACGAAGGTTTCCGGCACACCCGACGATCCAAGCGCCATCTGCACCGCGCTGCGGGCGTCGAGGCCAATCCGGGCATAGGGATTGCCGTTGCGTTTGAGGAAAGCGTCCACGTCGGGCCGAGCGTCGCGGATGGCGATGGCGTCGATCTGCGCGCCGGACTTCTGGAGCGCTTCAAGTTGCGGCGCTTCGGCGGCACAGGGCACGCACCAACTGGCGAAGATGTTGAGCAAGCGCGGCTTGCCTGTCGCAAGCTGGGCGCTGGCCAGCGCCGGACGGTCGCTGGCCGCCGCAGGCAGGCTGAAGGTTGGCAGGGGCTGGCCGACCAGGCGCGAATGGATGACGCGGTCGTCGGGCTTGAACAGGCCGCTGGCGAACAGGCCGATAAAGCCCAGGAACAGCGCCAGCGGCAACCAGATCAGCAGTCGCCTCATAGCCGCGCCTCCCGCGCGCGCCATTTCATCAGCCAGCCGCGCCGTTCGCGACCGACCAGCGCCAGCGCGCCGCCCAGCGCGATCATGATGCCGCCCAGCCAGATCAGCGTCACGAACGGCTTCCACCAGATGCGCAACTGCCAACGGCCGCCCTCAACCTCTTCGCCCAGCACGACATAGAGCTGGCCGTCCCAACGGGTCAGCAAGGCCGCCTCGCTGGTGCTGGTCGGGGGCGAGGCGAAGAAGCGCGACTGCGGCCGGATCAGCACCGAAGACCCGCCGCGGCTGGCGTCCATGTCCGCCTGCAACGCGGTCCAGTTGTCCCCCGCGATCGGCATGATCTGGCGGAAGCGCAGCGACCAGCCGGCGGTTTGGATCACGTCGCCGGGACGGGCGGCCACCAGCTTTTCGACCGTGAAGGCCGAATCGCAAGCCATGCCGGCCAGGCTGACCGCGCAGCCCAGATGGGCGACGACCATGCCATAGGTGAAGAGCGGGGTGCGCAGCAGCTTGCGCTTCCACAGCGGAGCAAAGCTGCCGACGCCCACCGCGACCGCGATGACGAGGCCGAGGAAGGGCAGGATGCCGATGCGGCCCCAGGCGAAGAGAGACAGGGAGATGGACACCAGCAGCGCGATGCACAGCGGGACCAGCAATCGTTTTCCAACAGCCCGCGCCTGGTCCTTGCGCCAGCGGGTGAGCGGCCCTGCGGCCATCGCCACCATCAGCGCCAGCGCGATCGGCCCGGCAATCCGGTCGAAATAGGGCGCGCCGACCGACACTTTATGCCCAAAGGCTTCGGTCATCAGCGGATAGAGGGTGCCGATCAGGACCAGACCCAATATGACCGTCAGCAGCAGATTATTGACCACCAACATGGTTTCGCGGCTGACCAGTTCGAACGGCGCGCCTTCACGTACCGATCCGATCCGCCAGCCGAACAGCGCCAGTGCGCCGCCGATATAAAGGGCGAGCAGACCCAGGATGAAGCTGCCCCGCGTCGGATCGACGGCGAAGGCGTGGACGCTGGTGAGGATACCCGACCGCACCAGGAAGGTGCCGACCATCGACATGGAGAAAGCGACCACCGCCAGCATCACCGTCCACGCGCGCAAGGCGTCGCGGGTCGCCAGCACGGTGACGCTATGGAGCAGCGCCGTCGCCGCCAGCCAGGGCATGAGCGACGCATTCTCGACCGGGTCCCAGAACCACCAGCCGCCCCAGCCCAGTTCATAATAGGCCCAATAGCTGCCCGCCGTGATGCCCAGCGTCAGCAGCACCCATGCGCCCAGCACCCAAGGGCGCATGGCGCGGGCAAAGGCGGCGTCGACCTGCCGCGTCAGCAGCGCGCCGATGGCGAAGGAAAAGGCGACCGACAGCCCGACATAGCCGAGGTAAAGCGTGGGCGGATGGAATGCCAGGCCAGGGTCTTGCAGCAGCGGGTTCAGCCCCTGTCCGTCCGCAGGTGCCGGATCGATCCGCGCGAAGGGATTGGAGGAGAAAAGGAGGAAGGCATAAAAACCGAGCGAAATAGCCGCCTGCCCGCCCAAGGTCGCCATATGGGCGTTCCGCTGCAACGCCCGCTCGAACAGGGCGACGGCGGCGCCCGCCACGCCCATCACCGTCACCCACAGCAGCATCGAGCCTTCGTGATTGCCCCACGTGCCGGCGAATTTGTAGAGCCACGGCTTCATCGAATGGCTGTTGGTGACGACCAGCAGCACCGACATGTCGGAGCGCAGGAACAGCGTAATGAGCGACGCAAAGGCGATCGCGGTCAGCACGCCCTGCGCCACGGCGGCGGGACGGACGGCTGCGAGCAGGTCGGGCTTGCCGCCCTTGAGGCCCGCAAAGGCCAGGACGAGTTGGAGCAACGCCAGCGACGCGGCGAGCCAGAGCGCGGCGAGGCCCGTTTCGGCGATCATGCAGGTTCGTTCCTCATCCAATCAGCCGTTCGGGCTGAGCGAAGTCGAAGCCCTCCACCGAACGAAGAGAGGTGCTTCGCCATGCTCAGCATAGCCCTTCGACTTCGCTCAGGGCGAACGGCGTTTGAGAAACACCTCACCGTTCCGCCTTCATCTCATGCGTGCTTTCATTATAGCTCATGCCTTCCAGTTCGCGGGGCATGTAGCGTTCGTCATGCTTGGCGAGCAGGTTGGTGGCGACGAAAATGCCTTTGGCATCGAACGATCCCTCCGCCACGACGCCGCTGCCTTCCTTGAACAGGTCGGGCGCGATGCCGCTGAAGGTCGCCGGAACGGTTGCCTTGCCATCCGTCACGTCGAACCGGATGGTGACGCCGTCGGCCGCGCGCTTGAGGCTGTTCTTGACCACCATGCCGCCCAGCCGGACGGCCTTGCCCGGTTCGACACCCTTCGTCCTGACGTCGTTGGGCGCGTAGAAATAAGCGGCCTCATCTTTGAGCGCCGAGGCCGCGAGCAGCCCCGCCCCCACCAGCGCCACCAGCGCCGCGAGCGCCAGAATGAGTCTTTGATGTTTCGCCTTCATGTCCGGTCAGACACCTGATCGGCCCGCTTTTCAGCGCCACGCATCGCGCGCCAACTGACGACACTAACAATCGCCGTGCCCGCCAGCGTCACCGCATAAGCGGCGATCACGAAAGCCCATTGGTTCATCATTCTAACCTCTGGCCAGACGCTGCATCCGCGCCTCGACCTTGTTCTGCGCCAGGATCGCGCGCATCCGCATCAGCACAAGTCCGCCGAACAACAGGGTGAAGCCCAGCAATGTCAGGCCGAGCGGCCAAAGCAAAGATCCGTCGATGCTCGACCCGCGCAGCGTGATGGACGGCCCCTGATGCAAGCTGTTCCACCACACCACCGACCGATTGATGATCGGAATATTGATCGCGCCGACCAGCCCGAAAATGGCGGTCACGTTGCTAACGCCGCCTTGCTGCGCCTGCCGGGCGCTGGCATTGCCCAGCGCGATATAGCCCAGATAGAGGAAGAAGAGGACCAGCATCGACGTCATCCGCCCGTCCCATTCCCACCACGTCCCCCAGGTCGGCCTCCCCCAGATGGAGCCGGTCATCAGGCATATGGCGGTGAACAGCGCGCCCGGCGCGGCGATGGCACGTCCGGCGACGGCGGCCAGCGGATGCTTCCAGACCAGTTGCATCAATGCGGCGATCGCGATCCCGCTCCAGCCGCCCATGCCAAGCCAGGCGGCCGGCACATGGATATAGAGGATGCGCACCGTCTGCCCCTGAAGATAGTCGGCAGGCGTCACGAACAATCCGCAGGCCGATCCGGCAAGCAGCAGCAGCAGGCCGGGCCAGAACAGCCAGCCCGTCAGCGGACGCGCGATCTTCAGAAAGCGGGCGGGATTGGCGAAGCGGTGCATCAGGGCTGCGTCTTTAGCCGGGCGCGCAAGGCAACGCCAGTGGGGCATTTTGCCGATAGCAAAGCCCGCAAAACGCAGCCTTCCCTCGGCCCATCACGCTTTTTTATGACAGGAGGGCGACAAACCGGACGGAAGTCCCTATATGCGCGCCCAAAGACGGCTCTGTGGGCCTGTCAGGAACGGCTATGGAACCGCTCGCACCCATGATTACGACAAACCCCTTCGACGACGACAAGTTGCGCGAGGAATGTGGCATTTTCGGTGTTTCCCGCGCGGAAACAGCGTCTGCCATCGTCGCGCTTGGCCTTCACGCCCTGCAACATCGCGGGCAGGAAGCCGCAGGCATCACCAGTTGGGACGGGCATGATTTCCATACCCACCGGGCGATGGGCCATGTGGCCGGCAATTTCGACCGGGACGAGGTGATTCGCGGTCTGCCCGGCGATACCGCCTGCGGCCATGTCCGCTATTCCACCACCGGCGAAACGTCGCTGCGCAACGTCCAGCCGCTTTATGCGGAACTGAACTCCGGCGGTTTTGCCATTGCCCATAATGGCAATATCTCCAACGCGATGAAGCTGCGCCGCGAACTGATTCGCCGCGGCTCGATCTTCCAGTCGACCTCCGACACCGAAGTCATCATCCATCTGGTGGCGACGTCCAGCTATCGCACTCTCCTCGACAAGTTCATCGATGCGTTGAAGCAGGTAGAGGGCGCTTATTCGCTGATCGTGATGACGCCCGAAGGCATGATCGCCTGCCGCGATCCGCTGGGCATCCGCCCACTGGTGATGGGCACGCTGGGCGAAACGACCATCTTCGCTTCGGAAACCGTCGCGCTCGACGTGGTCGGTGCCGACTATGTGCGCACGATCGATCCGGGCGAGTTGGTCATAGTCACCAACGAAGGCGACATCCGGTCGCACCGCCCCTTCGGCGATGTGCATCCGCGCCCCTGCATCTTCGAACATGTCTATTTCAGCCGCCCCGATTCGATCGTGGACGGCTCCAGCGTCTATTCGGTGCGCAAGGCGATCGGCGCGCAGCTGGCCATCGAAAATCCGGTGGACGCGGATTATGTCATCCCGGTGCCCGACAGCGGCGTGCCTGCCGCGATCGGCTATGCCCAGCAATCGGGCATCCCGTTCGAACTGGGCATCATCCGGTCCCACTATATCGGCCGTACCTTCATCCAGCCGGGGGACAAGGTCCGCCATCTGGGCGTGAAGCTGAAGCACAACGCAAATCGCGCGCTGATCCAGGGCAAGAAGATCGTGCTGATCGACGATTCGATCGTGCGCGGCACCACCTCCCTGAAGATCGTGCAGATGATGCGCGAAGCTGGCGCTGCGGAGGTCCATATGCGGATAGCCAGCCCGCCGACCAAGCATAGCTGCTTCTACGGCGTCGATACGCCCGAACGCACCAAGCTGCTGGCGCACAAGCTCGACGTGGGCGGGATGCAGGACTTCATCCATGCCGACAGCCTGTCCTTCATCTCGATCGACGGCTTGTACAAGGCGCTGGGCGAAGCCAAACGCGCCGATATCCGCCCGCAATATTGCGACGCCTGCTTCACCGGCGATTATCCCACGACGCTCACCGACCAGGATGACGTGGTGGTGACCAACCAGTTGGAGTTGCTCGCCGAGCGCGTGGTCTGACGGCCCTGGGCGGTTCCTGGCCGGGCCGCCCATTCCCTTTCATCCTTCATCCGGTTCCGATTGCGATCGGGACAAGAGGAACATCATGTCCGACCTCCCCCTTCCTGGCCCACTTTCCGGCAAATTGGCGCTCGTCACCGGGGCGAGCCGCGGCATCGGCGCTGCTACCGCCGAAGCGCTGGCCGCCGCGGGCGCGCATGTCGTGCTGACCGCGCGGACAACAGGCGGTCTGGAAGAGGTGGAGGACCGCATCCACAAGGCCGGCGGCCATGCGACCATCGCGCCGCTCGACCTGACCGATGGCGAGAGTATCGGCCGGCTGGCGCAAGCGATCGGCGGCCGCTGGCAGGCGCTCGACATCTTGGTGCTGAACGCTGCGACGCTGGGCGCGCTGGCATCGGTCCCGGCGATCGACGCCAAGGAATTTGCTCGGCTGTTGACGCTCAACATCGCCGCGCCCCAGGCGCTGATCGCCGCCTTCGACACCATGTTGCGCGCCAGCGGCGATGCGCGCGTGGTGGCGCTCACCTCATCGGTCGTGACGCCCCGCGCCTATTGGGGTGCCTATGGCGCGTCGAAGGCCGCGCTGGAAACGCTGGTCGGGGCCTATGGCGAGGAGATGAAGAACATCTCCGCCATCCGCACCCATATCGTCGATCCGGGCGCGACCCGCACGGCGATGCGCGCCCGCGCCTTCCCCGGCGAAGATCCGGCAAGCCTCAAGGGGCCGGAGGTCGTAGCCAGCGCGATCGTCGATCTGGTGACGGCGGATACGCCGACCGGGCATCGGATGCGCGTCGAGGGATGATGCCTACGCCGGCTTGACCAACGTCACCTGCGCCACATCGATGCCGCCGCCCCGAAAACCGCCTTCGCAATACATCAGATAATAGCGCCATAAGGCGACGAAATGCTGGTCGAAACTGGCAGGCAGCAGGCCTTCCTCAATCGCCTGGTCGAAGCGCTCGCGCCAGCGGCGCAGCGTTTCGGCATAGTCCTGGCCGAAGCGGTGGACGTCGCGCCATTCCAGCCCCTGCTCCTCCGCCAGCGCACGAAAACGGCTTTCCGACATCAGCATCCCGCCGGGAAAGATATAGGCCTGGATGAAGTCTGCGCCGCGGGCATAGCGTTCGAAAATGGCGTCATCGATCAATATATATTGGATCGCGGCCTTACCGCCGGGCTTGAGCAACCGGTGGACAGCGGCGAGATAGGCGGGCCAATAGGCTTGCCCCACCGCCTCCACCATCTCGACGCTGGCGATGGCGTCATATTGGCCCTGCGCATCGCGATAGTCGGTCAGCAAAACCTGCGCGCCCGATCCCAGTCGGTCGCGGGCATAATCGGCCTGTTCGGTCGACAGGGTCAGCCCGCTATAGGCGATCGCGCACCGCTCCATCGCTTGTTCGGCCAGACCGCCCCAGCCGCAGCCAATCTCCAGCAAAGACGCGCCGTCCGTCAGGTCCAGCCGGTCGAGAATCGCATCGACCTTGCGCCGCTGCGCCTGCTCGAAATCCTCATGTCGATCCGCAGGATTAAGGAATAAAGCACTGGAATAATGCATAGTTTCATCCAGCCAGAGCCGGTAGAAATCATTCCCCAGATCATAATGATAGGCGATGTTGTGCCGCGATCCGGTCCGGCTGTTACGCCGCAGCCCATGCGTCGCGCGCCCGATCCAGCGCACCGGACCCCGCGGCCGGGCCGCCTGCCCCAGTGCCGCCGCGTTGCGCATGAACAGGGCGAAGAGCGGCACCGGATCGGGACTGGTCCACTCCCCCGCCGCCCAGGCACGATACCAGCCCGCCGATCCGCCCACGGCCAGCCGAACCAGCGCCCGCCAGGAACGCAGGTCCACCTCGCAATGCGGTCCCGGCACCCGGCCGCCCAGCAGGCGGCGCGTACCGTCAGGGAGCGAGGCTTGCAGTCCGCCTTCCGCCAGACCCTGATCGATCCGGTCGAGCAGACGATGGAATAGCGGCGCAAGCGCGCGCGACGCCAGGCCGGGTGTGCCCGACCGCGGCGGATGCTTGACCGATAATGCGCGCCGGCCGCGCCGGGGAGTGATGGCGTTCATGACGCCAATCCTGCCGCAAGCCGCCCGTCGCTGCAATCACCCGCTGCAATCACCCCTTGCTAAGACGATAGGCGGCCAATGCCCGTTCGCGCCCCTCGCGATGGTCGATGATCTTGGCAGGATAGGCGGCCGGGCGTGCACCATGGGCATCGGGATCATGAATCGCCCCGTCGGGCAGGCCCGCCAGTTCCGGCACCCAAGTCCTTATATAGTCGGCCGCGTCGAACTTGTCCGACTGGGTCAGCGGTGCCATGATCCGCGTGAACAGATTGGCATCGACGCCACTGCCCGCGACCCACTGCCAATTGACGCTGTTATTGGCGTAGTCCGCATCGACCAACGTGTCCCAGAACCAGCGCGCGCCATGCCGCCAATCGATCAGCAGATGTTTGATGAGGAAGCTGGCGGCGATCATGCGCACGCGGTTATGCATCCAGCCGGTCGTCCAAAGCTGCCGCATGCCGGCGTCCACGATCGGATAGCCGGTCCTGCCCGTCCTCCACGCGGCGAAATCGGCCTGCGCCTCGCGCAAATCACGCCATGGTAGCGCATCGAAATTCGACCGCGCATTTTCGGAGCCATAGACGGGCAACTCGCAAATCTGGACATGCGCATAATCGCGCCAGATCAATTCCTTAAGGAAGATCGTTGCATCATGGCCTGAAGATTCGATCCGGTGCCATACATAGGCCGGCGACACTTCGCCAAAGTGCAGATGCGGCGACAGGCGCGACGTCCCTTCGATCGAGGGCAGGTTGCGGGCTGTCGGATAATCGCCGACCTCGTCCAGAAAATCCGCGACATTCGCGCGCGCGCCCTGCTCGCCCGGCGTCCAGTCCGCCGCGAAGCCCTGTGCCCAGTCCGGCTTCGTCGGCAGCAAGGCCCAGTCGTCCAGCGAATCGCTCGTCGGCCAGTGCGCTGGCCCATCGATCAGATGCGGCGCAGGATGCGGCGCGGCGGGCGGCATATGCTCCATCACCGCCCGGGAAAAGGGCGTATAGATGCGATACATGCCGCCTGCCCCGGTCCGCACCGCGCCCGGTGGCAAGAGCAGGCCGCCGTCATGCAGACACAGGTCGAGCGTCTTGCCCACCGCCTTTTCCGCGTTGCGCCACCAGGGTTCATAATGCCGCAGCGCGTGGACGCGCGACGCCCCCGTTTCCTCCGCCAACGCAGCCAATATCTCCGCGCTGCGCCCGCGCCGCAGGATCAGGCGCGATCCTTTGGCGCGCAGGCTTTCATCCAGTCGCGCAAGGCTATGGTGCAGCCACCAGCGCGCCGCCCCGCCCATCGCCCATTGGCGCGGGGCTTCATCATCCAAAATATAGACCGGTATCACTGGCCCTTCACTGACGGCGGCGGCGAGCGCCGGCTGATCGGACAGGCGGAGATCCTGGCGGAGCCAGAGGATAAGGGGGGCAGACATATCGAGGCAATGCGCCGCACCGTCGCCGGTTCCAAGCGGCTATTGGGGCATATTGCCTTCATCCCATCGTTCATCAGCTTTTCCAACGCCCCACCACAAATCGGCAGGCGAATGATTCGACCGATGGACGCGGAGCCTTCCGCTGCCTATTCTGACCCAAGCGTCGGGAAGCGGCGCCGATGGCGGTCTTTGCGGCGAACAACGCCCGAAACCGGAAGCTTTTGGGGATGACATGGCTTCGATGCCAAATGATACAGAATTGCCATACCGCCCCTGCGTCGGGATCATGCTGGTGAATATGGACGGCAAGGTGTTCGTCGGCCAGCGCCTGGATAATGTGGTCGAAGCATGGCAGATGCCGCAGGGCGGTATCGACGAGGGCGAGGAGGCCAAGGCGGCCGCGCTGCGCGAATTGCAGGAAGAAACCGGCATCCGCCCCGACTTGGTCGAGATCATCGCCAAGGCGAAGGACGAGCATTTCTACGATCTGCCGCCCGAACTGGTCGGCAAATTATGGGGCGGCAAATATCGCGGCCAGCGCCAATATTGGTATCTTGCCCGCTTCATCGGCCAGGACAGCGATATCGATATCCAGACCAAGCACCCGGAATTTCGGGAATGGAAATGGGCGGCCCCCGATACGCTGCCCGACCTGATCGTGCCGTTCAAGCGCAAGCTGTACCGCGACATATTGCAGGAGTTCCGCGCGCTTATCTGAACGGACTGGCGTTTGGGGGCTTAAAATCCCCTGTCGCTTGGCTATGACGGGGTTATGCATGCCCGCCTGATCCCCCTGTCGTTGCTGATCGCCGCCCTGCCCGCCACGGGCCGAGCGGCCGAATCGGCGCTGTTGCCCCCGGCCGTCCGCGAGATGATGGAAGCGGCGATCGCCAACGGCAATGAAACGGACATCGCCACCGTCTCCAAAATCGCCAAGCAGACTAACCCAGGATCGGCCGATGAAATCCAGCGCATGGTCAACAGCTGGAAGGAACGGACCAAGGCGACCCATGACACGGTGATTCGCGAAGCGCGCTTCACGGAATTATGGACCGGCCGGGTCGAAGCGGGCGGATTTCGATCGACCGGTTCGACCAGCGAACTGGGTATAACCCTCGCCGCCACGGCGACTCGCGCCGGGCTGCAATGGTCGCATAAGCTGACCGCCGCCGCCGATTACCGCCGCGCCAATGGCGTCACCTCGCGCGAACGCTATTTTGCGGGTTACGAACCCAAATATGAATTTGATCCGCGCGGCTTCATCTATGGCCTGGCCCAGTTCGAGCGCGACACGTCGATCGGCTATGACGAGCGCTACACCACATCGGTCGGCGTCGGTTACAAGCTGATCGTCAGCAAGCCGGTCGATCTGTCGGCCGATATCGGTCCATCCATCCGCCACGTGAAATATATGATCGGCGAACGGGAAACCAAATTGGGCGTCCGCGGATCGATGGCGCTCGCTTGGCGCGCGACGCCGACCCTGACGTTCAAGCAGACCGCGTCGGGCTATGCCGAAAGCGACGTCTATACCCTCAACGCCCTGTCCTCGGTCGAAACCAAAGTCAGCACGCGGCTGTCGGCGGCCTTTTCCTATAATATCCAATATGAGTCGGAGACATTGCTGTCGACCCGCGACCTCGACACGCTGAGCCGCCTGACCCTGACCTATGATTTCTAAACCACGCAATTTTATTGCGGGGGTGGAGACGCCCCCGGCGCTCTGATAGATCAAAGCGGATGAGGGATTTTTCATCGCAGGAACGGATGCTGCTCGACCGCGCTGCGGCCGCGCCGATGCTGGCGCAGACGCAGGATTGGGCGGCGATCAACAGTGGATCGCGCAATCTGCTTGGCCTCGCCCAAATGGCGGGCGTGCTGGCTGATGCGTTTTCAACCCTCCCCGGCGCGATCCGCCTGGCCGATCCCGCGCCGGTCGAAAGCGTGTCGCCGGACGGGCGCGTCCAAACCATCGACCATGGCCGCCATCTCCATCTCTCGGTCCGCCCCGACGCGCCCATCCGCCTGCTCCTGACCGGGCATATGGATACGGTGTTCCCTGTCGATCACCCCTTCCAGCATCAACGCTGGCTGGAGCCGGGCATCCTCAACGGCCCTGGCGTCGCCGATATGAAGGGCGGGATCGCGGTCATGCTGGCCGCACTTAATGCTATCGAGGGATCGGACGCCGTCGCCACGCTAGGCTATGACGTCATCATCAACAGCGACGAGGAAGTGGGCAGCGCATCATCCGCGGCACTGTTGCGGGAAATGGCGGCGGGCAAGCTGGCGGCCTTCACCTATGAACCCTCCGCCCTGCCCGACGGCACGCTGGCTGGCGCGCGCGCGGGAAGCGGCAATTTCTCGATCGTCGTCACGGGCCTGAGCGCCCATGCCGGGCGCAACCCCGACGACGGCCGCAACGCCCTGCTCGCCGCCGCCGACCTGGCGCTGCGGCTAAAGGCGGGGAGTGGTGCTGGCTTTTCCTGCAACCCCGCGAAGATCGACGGCGGCAGCCCGAACAATGTCGTGCCCGACCATGCCGTGCTGCGCGTCAATTTCCGGCCGCGCACGCCGGCGGACGAGATCGCCGCCCGCGCCCTGATCGACCGGACCATGGCCGATGTCGCGCGCGACCATGACGTCAGCCTGCACCTGCACGGCGGCTTTGGCCGCCCGCCAAAGCCGATGGATGCCAAAGCGCAGGCGCTCTTCGGGCTGGTGCGGCAATGCGGCGCGGACCTCAGCCTCGACATCGGTTGGCGCGATACCGGCGGGGTATGCGACGGCAATAATATCGCGGCCTGCGGCGTGCCGGTGGTCGACACGATGGGCGTGCGCGGCGGCAGCATCCATAGCGACGCGGAATTTCTGCTGACCGACAGCCTGCCCGAACGGGCGCAACTGTCCGCGCTGGCGCTATGGCGGATCGCCCAGGGCCATTTCGATCCAGCGCAATTCATAAAAGAGGGGATCATTGCTTGAGCTTCATCATGCGCATCGCGCGCGCCGACGATTTGCAGACGCTCTATGAGATGGCGAAGCTGACCGGCGGCGGCTTCACCAACCTGCCGCCCGATCGCACCGCACTCTCCGCCAAGCTGGCGCGCACCGAACAGGCGCTCGCAAGGGAGGGCGAAGGCATCGAGGACGAACTGATCGTCATGGTGCTGGAAAATGTCGAAACGGGCCAGGTCCGCGGCACCTGCCAGATATTCTCCACTGTCGGCCAAAGCTGGCCCTTCTATTCCTACCGCCTCGGCACGCTGACCCAGCACAGCCGGGAACTCGGCCGCACCTTCCGCGCGCAGATGCTCTCGCTCACCACCGATCTGGAAGGATCGGTCGAGGTCGGCGGCCTGTTCCTCCACCCGCGCGAGCGGGCCGAGGGACTGGGATTGTTGCTGGCGCGCAGCCGCTATCTCTATATCCGCAGCCATCGCGCGCGCTTCGGCGACAAGGTGATCGCCGAATTGCGCGGCGTCATCGACGAAGCGGGCGGATCGCCCTTCTGGGACGGGCTGGCCGGGCGTTTCTTCGGCATGAATTTTCAGGAGGCGGACGAGTTCAACGCCGTGAACGGTAACCAGTTCATCGCCGACTTGATGCCCAAGACGCCCATCTACACCGCGATGCTGACCGACAGCGCCCGCGCCGTCATCGGCCTGCCCCACCCCAATGGCCGCGCCGCGATGCGGATGCTGGAGACGGAGGGGTTCGACAATGCCGGCTATGTCGACATATTCGACGGCGGCCCGACCATGGTGGGGCAGGTCGACCAGTTGAAGACGATCGCGGCGGCGCGCGACGTCACCCTGTCCGCCACCCATGAAAAAGGCGGGGACAAGATGCTGATCGCAACCGGAAAGCTGGCCGATTATCGCTGCACCTGGGGCTTCGTGCAGGAAGATGACAACGGCGCAGTCTCGATGGATGCAGCCAGCGCGGTGCGCATCGGCCTCGATATCGGCGGTTCCTTCACCATGGCAGGGCGGGCATGAGCGTCAGGGAAATCAATTTCGACGGGATCATCGGTCCCAGCCACAATTATGCGGGCCTGAGCCTCGGTAACCTCGCTTCGGCGCGCAATGCGGGCGCGGTGGCTCATCCGCGTGCTGCGGCGCTTCAGGGGCTGGAGAAGATGCGCGGCAATATCCGCCTCGGCCTCGCCCAGGGTATTTTCCTGCCGCAATGGCGGCCCGATGTCGCCTGGCTGACGAAGCTGGGCACCGATGTTGGCGACGCCGATCCGCATATCCGGGCAGCCGCCATGTCCGCCTCCTCCATGTGGGCCGCCAATGCCGCGACTGTCTCGCCCGCCAGCGACACGGCGGATGGGCGCACGCACCTCACCGTCGCCAATCTGGTGACGATGCCGCATCGCAGCCATGAATGGCCGCAAACGCTGGCGCAGCTGCGCATCGCTTTTTCCGACGCGCGCGCCTTTGCCGTGCACGATCCCATCCCCGCCCCCTTCGGCGACGAGGGCGCAGCCAACCATATGCGTCTGGCTGAACGCCACGACCAGCCGGGCGTGGAGGTTTTCGTCTATGGCCGGTCGGGCGGGGCCTTCCCCGCCCGCCAGCATAGGGAGGCAAGCAAGGCGGTCGCCCGTATCCATGGCCTTAACCCAGCCCGCACCCTTTTCGTGGAGCAATCCGAAGCGGCGATCGCAGCCGGCGCCTTCCACAATGACGTCGTCGCCGTGGCAAACGAGCGCGTGCTCTTCACACATGAACAGGCCTTCGCCGACAAGGACGCTTTCTACGCCGATTTGCGCACCGCCCTGCCCTGCGTCGAGATTGTCGAGGTGCCCGCCAGTGCGGTCAGCCTGGCCGATGCGATCAAATCCTATCTGTTCAATGCGCAGCTCGTCACCCTGCCCGACGGCGGGATGGCGCTGATCCTACCGACCGAGGCGCGGGACACGCCAGCGGTCTGGACCTGGCTGGAACAGATGATCGCGGGCAACGGGCCGATCCGCCGCATCATACCCGTCGATGTGCGTCAATCCATGGCCAATGGCGGCGGCCCCGCGTGCCTGCGACTGCGCGTCGTCGCCGATCCCGTCGATATCGATCCCCGCTTCCTGGTGGACGACGCGCAGCTGGATAATATTGCGCAGATCGTGTCCCAATATTGGCCAGAATCGATCGCACCCCAGGATTTGAGCGATACACGGCTGATTGCCCGGATCGAGCAATCATGGTTAACGCTTGTTGACCATTTGCAGCTGTCGGGCGATCTTTCGCCCTGACGGCGGGGGCAACGCCGGATGGAATCGATATGGAACGGATCAAGAGCCTCTTCATCATCAAGACCAAGTTCGAGGCGTTCCTGGTGATCTATGCCCTCGCGCTGGGCGCGGCTGAGCGCGGCCATGTCTATATGCAGCAATATCCCGGCACCGGCGGCCATCTGCTGGCTTTGGCCTGTTCGGGCGCGGTCTTCATGGCGGGTGGCAAGATCCTCGACGCGCTGGACTATCAGCGCGGCATGTAACGCCCGCCCTCGTTCCGAAATGGATCGAACTCGACCACCATAACCGGCCTCCCTGCATTATCCTTCCTCCGTTCACGATGAAGGAGTGCCGAAAGGATGCTGGACGATCGACGCAGGCGCAGCGTGCCCGCCGCCGAACTGGTGCGCAATTTCGCCCATTGGCGCGAAGTCGGATCGCATGAGCCAGTCATGGTGACCCATCATGGCCGCGAAACCCATGTCTTCATCGGGCTCGACCGGTTCCGCACGATGACGGTCGGCGACGACGGCGCGGTGGCGCCCGACCGTACCTTCGAACTCGCCGCCCGCATGCATCAGGGTCTGGTCCTGTGCCGCGCTGACCTGACCGTCGACTATGTCAACGGCGTCGCGCTGGCGATGGCCAAGCGGTGGGACCGCCATCTGGAGGGACAGTCGCTGTGGGACGCCTTTCCCGAACTGGCCGGCACGCTGACGGAGGCGCATATTCGCCACAGCCTGGCCTCTGGCGAGGCGAGCGCGGCCGATATCCCCTCCCCCTTTCGCGACGATGTCTGGCTGCATGTCCAGACCTTCCCCTTTGCCGGCGGCGTCGCGCTGCTGCTGCGGGATATCACCGCCGATATGCAGCGCCACCGGCTGGCAGACGTCAAATCGGCCATCCTGAAGGCGATGGGCGTGCATGGCGGCGTGGGTTATGTGCGGGTGTCGATGCGCGGCTTTATCGATGTCGTGAACGACAGCTTCTGCGCGATGGTCGGGCTGACCGCCGATCGACTGGCCGACGCGCCGGTCGCCGATCTGGTCGCGCTGCCCGCTCGCCCGCATTTCCGCGAACAAATGGAGCGGGTGCTCCGCGGCGAAGGCGACATGCGCTTTCCTACCCAATTGCTGACCAATGATGGTTCGGTCGCGCCGATCGACGCCGCGATCGCCCGGTTGCACGGCATTTACGGGACGGAGGGGGCGGTGATCGTCATAACTCCCACGAACGCCGCCTGAATGTGCGACAACAACGTCCATATCGGAGGATGCCGGGCGGACCTGCGCAAGCTTTATGGCAAAGCCCGGTTTTGTCCCGCCGGACGCGCCTGCCGACTATGTAAAACCCGACAATTGCACGGTTGGCGAAGCAAACCCGATATTGAACCGCCTGCTCTAATATTATCCTCATGCCCTACGAAAGCGCCCGCCCCGTCACCCCATCGCGTCGACCGCTGGCCGCGCTGCTGCGCCATCAGGGCGGCAGCAGCCTGATCGAGGCGGCCTTCGCCCTGCCGCTGCTCATCCTGTTGCTGATGGGCATATTGGCCTATGGCAGTTGGTTCATGACCGCCCATAGCCTCCAGCAGGCGGCGAATGATGCCGCCCGCGCGTCGGTGGCCGGGCTGAACGCGACCGAACGCCGCACCCTGGTCGATCAAAGCGTCGTTGCCGCCCGCGCCGCCTTCCCGGTCGCTGGCGCCCAGACGATCGGCATCAGCACCGGCGAAAGCAGCGGCTATTATACCGTGACGCTGCGCTACACCCTCGCCAGCGCCCCCCTGTTCGCGGCCATGCCCTTCCCGATGCCTGGCAATGTGCTGGAACGCACCGCCGTCGTGCGGATCGCCAGCCAATGACCGGCGCGCGCCTTGGCCGGGCGCTGGCGCGGGACCGGCGCGGCGGCGTAACCGTCATCCTTGCCGGATCGCTGTTCATGCTGGCGGGCGCCGCCACCGTCGCGGTCGATCTGGGTTCCGTCTATCTGGCCCGTCGCCAGTTGCAGGGCGTGGCGGACGCCGCCGCGCTGGCCGCCGCCGATGGCGGTCGCACCGCCGCCGAACAACTGGTAGGGCGCAGCGGGATCAGCGGCGCGGCGCTCGCAACCTACGACAGCGGCAGCTATATCGCCGACTCCTCCCTGCCAATGGACCAGCGCTTCCGCGCGGGCGATCCCAATGGCGGCGCGATGCGGGTGGAGGTGCGCCGCCGCGCGCCTCTGTTCTTCGGCCGCTTGCTGGTCGGCCGCGACGGCATAGATCTCAGCGCCCGCGCCACCGCCGCACGCACCGACGCCGCCGCCTTTTCACTCGGCACCGGCCTCGCCTCGATCAGCGGCGGATTGCCCAACATGTTGCTGTCTAACCTCGCCGGGACCGAACTCAACCTGTCGGTGATGGACTATAATGGCCTGGCCAGCGCCAATCTCGACCTGCTGGGCGTCGCCGATGCGCTGCGCGTGCGGACCGGACGCGATGGGGAAGCCTATGGCGCGCTGTTCGACCGGGACATTCCGCTCTCCGACTTGCTCGGCGCAATGGCCGACAGCGCCGGGACCAGCCCTGCTGCCGCCACGCTGCTGGCGCTGTCGAGCCGCATACCCGGCCGCTCCATCCGTCTCAGCGACATTGTCGATCTTGGCCCGATGCGCAGTGCCGCCAATGCGACCGGACAACCCAATATCCTGCTCGACGCCTTCTCGATGCTGCGCATGCTACTCAGCCCGCCATCGGGGACGAGCGTGCCGATGGACCTGCGCGTCACCGTGCCGGGCCTCACCAGCACCCGCCTGATGCTGGTCACTGGCGAGGGACAGGCGCGATCGCCGCTAATGAGCGTCACCGCCAAGCGCGACGTCGTGCTGCGCACCGCCCAGACGCGCATCTATCTGGAAAGCACGGTCGCCACTATCCTGTCCGGCATAGCCTCCGTGCGCGTGCCGCTTTATGTCGAACTGGCGGCGGCGGAGGCGCGCCTGTCGGATATCCAGTGCGGCGCCAACGGCGGCGTCACCCTGGCGGTCACGCCCTCGGTCGGCACCGCGGCGCTGGGCGACGTCGATATGAATGCGCTCACCAACTTCTCGGTCCCCGCCAATCCGCGCGCCGCCCTGCTCGCGCAGACGCTGGGCACGCGCGTCACCGGCTATGCCAATATCAGCCTGGGCGGCACCCAGACCCGCAATGTCCATTTTTCCCCGTCGGAGATCAGCGCGCAGCAGGCCAAGACCGTCAGCACGCAGGATCTGACGCAGGGCATCGCCGCCAGCCTGGCCAGTCAGACCCAGATCCAGGTGTCGCTGCTGGGCATCACCATCGGCAACAGCCCGCTCAGCCCACTGGTCGGCGCCGTGCTGGGCACCACCGCGCCGCTGCTGGATGGCATCATCAACAGCGTCACCGCCACGCTGGGCGTCCGGGTCGGGTCCGCCGACGTGCGCGTGCATGAACGCCGCTGCGGCATGGCGGCCATCGTCGCATAGAGTGATTTCAAGCCAGATGGTCACATCTGGCGGCTCGGAAATCACGAAACAAAGGTTGCTTGCCATGGACGCGCTCCGTTGTCAGGAGCAATTCATGGGCGCTATCATGTTGCAGGGAACCGGATCGGACGTCGGCAAATCCGTGCTGGTCGCGGGGCTATGCCGCGCGCTGCTGCGTCGGGGCTATCGGGTACGCCCGTTCAAACCGCAAAATATGTCGAACAATGCCGCCGTCACCAGCGACGGGGGCGAAATCGGTCGGGCGCAGGCGTTGCAGGCGATGGCCTGCGGCGCGCCCCCGCATACCGACATGAACCCCGTCCTGCTCAAGCCCCAAGCCGACCGCACGTCGCAACTGATCGTCCATGGCCAGGTGCGCGGTACGCTGGGATCGGGCAATTTCCGCAGCGCACGCGGGCAGTTGCTGGGCACGGTGCTGGAAAGCTATGAACGGCTGCGCGACCAGTGCGACATCGTGGTAGTCGAAGGGGCCGGATCGCCGGCGGAGATCAACCTGCGCGCCGGCGACATTGCCAATATGGGCTTCGCCCGCGCGGCCAATGTGCCCGTCATACTGGTCGGCGACATCGACCGGGGCGGCGTGATCGCGGCAGTGGTCGGCACCCGCGCGGTGATCGACCCCGACGACGCGGCGATGATCCGCGGCTTCCTCATCAACAAATTCCGCGGCGACCCGGCGCTGTTCGAGGATGGCTATGCCCAGATAGAGGCGCTGTCGGGCTGGCGCGGCTTTGGCGTGGTGCCCTGGCTGAACGCCGTCGCCCGGCTACCCAGCGAAGACGCGGTGGTGCTGGAACGTCGAACCTTCTCGACCGCTGCGCCCTTGGTCGTCGCCTGCCCGGTACTGCCGCGCATCTCCAATTTTGACGATCTCGACCCGCTCAAGCTGGAACCGGGGGTAGACCTACGGATGATCGGACCGGGACAGGCGATCCCCGGCGATGCGGCGCTGGTGATCCTGCCCGGATCGAAGGCGACGGTCGCCGACATGCGCGCGATGGTCGCGCAGGGGTGGGACGTCGACATTCGCGCCCATCATCGGCGCGGCGGCGCGGTGCTGGGCCTGTGCGGCGGCTATCAGATGCTGGGACGCATGATCACCGATCCCGAAGGGCTCGAAGGACCGGCTGGGTCCGTCGCGGGTCTGGGCCTGCTGGACATAGAAACGCGCCTGTCCGAGGCCAAGACGCTGGAACAGGTCCGCGGCCGCGCGCTCGATGCCGACTTTAGCGGCTATGCAATGCATATGGGCGTCACCGACGGCCCTGATTGCGCCCGCCCCTTCGCCCTGATCGACGGCGCGCGCCCGGATGGAGCCATCAGCCGCGACGGGCGCGTGATGGGCAGCTATGTCCATGGCCTGCTTGGCAGCACGGGGCTGCGCGATGCGCTGTTGCGGCGGCTGGGCGGCGCGTCGACAGGTATCGACTATGACCAGTCGGTCGAGGATGCCCTGGATGAAGTAGCCGCGCTATTGGAACAGCATGTCGATATCGACGCCATGGTGGCGCTGGCGACGACCTGACCTTCACCACAAAAAAGGCGGCCAGATGCCGCCTTTTTATTCGATCACAATATGGTGCACCCAGAGCGATTCGAACGCCCGACCCTCAGATTCGTAGTCTGATGCTCTATCCAGCTGAGCTATGGGTGCGAAGGAAAGACGAGCGGACCGCGGCTCTAAGCCCGGACCAAAAGCCCTTCTGAAACTATGGTGCACCCAGAGCGATTCGAACGCCCGACCCTCAGATTCGTAGTCTGATGCTCTATCCAGCTGAGCTATGGGTGCGTGGAGACGCGCAGATAGAAGCGCTTGGCCGATTGGGCAAGCCCCTTTTTTGCACTTTT
>JAVBXL010000223.1 GCA_030824575.1 bacterium
GACCTGCGCGCCGGTCGGCTGGTCCAGCCCTTCGCCGCCTGCGTCGATCTGGGCGGCTATTGGCTCACCCGCCTGATGTCGCGCCCGGACAGTCCGGCGATGGCCGATTTCCGGCACTGGCTGATAGCCGCCGCGGGGGTGTGATTGTTCGCGCAGGGGCGCAGAGATCGCATAGGATGGTGCGACGGGATCGCTACGCTGTATTCGTGCTTTAAAGGCATGAAAGAGCCAATTGCTTCTGTGCGCTCACGAATAATGCAAAGTCGCTACAACTGTCTAACTTGCCGTCTCACACAGCGATCAATCCGCGTGCCGCGCTATGATGTTCACGCGTCGATGCGGAGGCACGGAGATTTTGCAGACGGCCTTTTGCCGCAATGTCGCCGCGCAGCGACCCTCAAAAATCTCTGCGCCCTCTGCGCCTCTGCGCGAACCAAAATCACACCGGGTAAGCGATCGCCATCACCTCATATTCCTTCTCGCCCGCGGGCAGCAGCACCCGGCGCAGATCGCCGACCGCTGCCCCGCGCAGCGCGCGCGATATCGGCGATCCCCAGCCGATCCGGCCCGCGTCCACATCCGTCTCGTCATTGCCGACGATGGTGACGGTGCGATGATTGTCGTCTTCGTCGGCGATGGTGACGGTCGCGCCGAAATAGACCCGGTTCTTGTCGGGTTGCTGGCGCGCATCCACGACCTTGGCGTCTTTCATCTTCTTCGACAGGCGCTTGAGCTGGAAATCGATCTCGCGCATCCGCTTGCGACCATAAAGATAGTCGCCATTCTCGCTGCGGTCGCCATTGCCCGCAGCCCAACTCACCACCTCGACGATGCGCGGCCGTTCTGTGCCCAGCAAATGGTCATATTCGGCCCGCAACTTGGCGAAGCCTTCAGGCGAGATATAGTTGGGGTAGGGGACTGTCATGGCGCAGCCTTATCCGTTGCCGGGGTGGTTGCGCAATTTTGTTCGCGCAGAGGCGCAGAGATCGCAGAGTTTGAAGGGATTGGTTCATGCGGAGATTTTTGAAGTAGACTTCGGCCCAGGAGACCGCAGCGCAGCGGCTCTTACAAACCTCTGCGCCCTTTGCGCCTCTGCGCGAACACATTCACCAGAGCCAAGCTACCGGCAAACCCTCCGCGTCTCTGCGTCTCCGCGCGAACTCAAAATCACCCCGGCGTCTGCTTGCCCAGATAGCGGCTCAACACCGCATTGGTCCCCCGGAACTTGGCCCGCTCCGGGTTCATCGCTTCATAGACCACGGCGTTTTCCAGCACCCGCTGCACATAGTTGCGCGTTTCGAAGATCGGGATCTGCTCGATCCAACGCAGCATGTCGGCGCCTGGCACCCGCGGGTCGCCATTGGCGCGCAGCCATTTGTTCACGTTGCCCGGCCCGGCATTATAGGCGGCCACCGCCAGCGGATAGCTGCCGCCATAATAGTCCAGCATCCGCTGGAAATAGCCCGATCCCAGCATGATGTTGTAGCTGGGATCATTCAGCGAGGCGGGGGCGTAGCCCATCCCCATCTTGCCCGCTTGCTCGCGCGCGGTGCCGGGCATCAACTGCATCAGGCCGCGTGCGCCGGCATGGGAAACGATCTGCTTGTCGAACTGGCTTTCCTGCCGGGCGATGGCGTGGATCATGGTCCAGCTATATTGGGCTTCGGACGGCACCGGTACGCGCGGGAAGGCGCTGGTGCCATAGCCGGTCAGGCCACTCGACACGGCGCGGCGGCCGACCATCACGCCCATGTCCGGGCGGCCGATCCGCTGCGCCAGTTCGGCTGCAAGGAAATGATCGGTGTCGCTGTCGGCATTATTGGCGATGGCGCGGGCGAATTTGCTCTGCTCCTCCCAATAGCCCATCTGCCCCAGCGCCTGCACCGCGCGCACGACCGACCGATTGTCGAAGGCAGCGCGCTCGGCCGCCGAAATCGGCACCGGCCGTTCGACCGTGGCGGGGGCTGGGATGGGTCGGCCCAGCCGCTCGAGCGCCAACTGTCCGTAAAACTGGTCGGGGAAGACGCCAGCCTGGCTGAAATAGCTGTTGGCGGTGGCCGCGTCGCCGGACTGCAACGCGGCGCGCCCGGCCCAATAATAGCCCTTGGACTTGGTCTGGGGTGACTTGGCCGCATCGGCATAGCGGCGGAACATCGTCACAGCGTCGGTCGGGCGACCCAGATTGTAGAAGGCGGTGCTGCCCGCCAGCCAGGCCAGGCTGGTATAATCGTCGCGCACGCCGATCGCCTGCGCGCTGATGTCGGTGCCCGGCGGGACGGCGTCGTCGATCTTGCTGGCGATGCCGTAGGCGAAGCTCCACTGGCTGTCATTGGCCGCACCGCGCGCCTGGTCCAGCAGGACTTCGTAGAATTTCTCCGCGTTGCTGGGGCGGTAGGCGACGGCGCTTCGGTTCGCCAGATATTGCCGCGCCGCGACCCAATTGCCGCTGTCGCGCAGCCATACCGCCTTGTCGGCGACGAAGCCCGCATCGCTCGCGCCCATGGCCTCGGCCGCCTGCATCAGCATCGCCGCGTCGGGTGCCTTGCGCCGGAACGCGATCCGCGCCTGGAACACCGACCGTCGGGCCGGGCTGGCATAGGCGATCATCCGCGCCGCGCCATTGCTGTCATTGGCCCACAGCAGCGCGTCGGTGCGCTGGTCATGATCGGCCGGCGTCAGGGTGGAGCCGAACAGCGACAGCAGCCGCGCCTCGTCGGTGACGCTCAGCGATCCGCCGATCCAGGCGTTGCGGGCGGCGATTCGCGCTTCGTCCATCCGGCCGAGCTGCATCAGCGCCACGGCGTTACTGGCATGGCCAGTCGCTGTGCGCGCCGGGAAGCGCGCGAAGAAGCCTGCCACTTGGTTCGGATCGAAGCTGTCGGGGTTGATCCCCGTCTCCGCCAGCCGCCGCATCCGGTCCTCGCCCGGCCAGCCGGGATTGGCGACCATGAAGCTGGCATAGGTGGAAAAGCCCAGGCCATCGCTCGATTGCAAGGCGCGCCACTGGCTGATCGTGCTGGCGATGCTGCCGTCCTGCGCCACGCCGATCCGGCCCTGCGCCTGTTGCCAGGGGCTGGGTCCGCTGCTTTGCGCGGGCAGCGGCTGAACCACCGGCCCCTGAGAGGGATATTCGGGCGGTACGCGCTGAACCGTTTCGGTCTGCGCGCCGGCGCCGGCGGTCATGAGCAGCAGGGCGATAAGGGGCATACGGATCAGGTAACTTTCGACATGGGTGGTGGCGCGCATGCTGGACATAATCGCAATTGCATCCTTATCAGGCCCTGAATGACGCGCTATAGCGCGCCGCTTGACCGATCATGCCCCGGCCGCCCGGAGAATTGAAGGAGTTTTATCATGTTTTCCGGCTCGATTCCGGCTCTGGTGACCCCGTTTCGCGACGGGTCGGTCGATGAGGCGGCGTTTCGCGCGCTGGTCGACTGGCAGATCGCGGAAGGATCGAGCGCGCTCGTCCCCTGTGGCACCACCGGCGAAAGCGCCACGATGACGGTCGAGGAGCATAATCGCGTCATCGCCATCTGCGTCGATCAGGCCGCAGGGCGCGTGCCGGTGATCGCGGGTTGCGGCTCCAACGACACCCGAATCGCGCTGGAACATATGTATGCGGCGCAGGGCGCGGGCGCGAACGCAGCGCTGGTGGTCGCGCCCTATTACAACAAGCCCAATCAGGATGGCGTCTATCAGCATTTCGCCTATCTCGCCGAACGCTGCGACCTGCCGATCGTCCTTTATAATGTGCCGGGCCGCACCATCACCGACATCGGCGTGCCGGTGATGTATCGCCTGGCCGAGGAATATCAGTCGATCGTCGGGATCAAGGACGCGACCGGAAATCTGGGGCGGGTCACCGCCCAGCGCCTGGCCTGCGGTCCGGATTTCTGCCAATTGTCGGGCAATGACGAAACGGCGCTGGGTTTCAACGCGATGGGCGGCAAGGGGTGCATCAGTGTCACCGCCAATGTCGCGCCGCGCCTGTGCGCCGATTTCCAGGCGGCCTGCGCGCGTCATGACTGGGATGGTGCCTTGGCGTTGCAGGATCGTCTCTATCCCCTGCACGATGCCTTGTTCAGCGATTCTTCACCCGGCCCGGTTAAATATGCGCTCACGCGCGTTCGCGCCGACATGCCCAGCGACGTCCGCCTGCCGATCACCTGGCCGTCGGAATCGAGCCGGGCGGCGGTCGATCGCGCGCTGGAAATCGCCGGGCTGGTTTAAGGCGCGATCGACACCATATCCTGTCCAGTCCGGGCGCAGGCATGCCATAGGATATGGGCGCGGGGCGCATAGCCCCGGCCAGACACGAACGGAAGCATAGAAAAGACCATGGCCCGCCCCCGTCCCGCAACCTTCGACAAGAAGAAGATCGTCGCCGAAAACCGGCGCGCGCGCTTCGATTATTTCATCGAGGACGTGTTCGAAGCGGGCATCGCCCTGCAAGGAACCGAGGTGAAGGCGTTGCGCGGCGGCGAGGGCAATATCGCCGAAAGCTATGCCGAGGTGAAGGGCAACCAGGTGTTTCTGGTGAACAGCAACATCCCCGAATATAGCCATGGCAACCGCGAAAATCATGAGCCCAAGCGGCCCCGCAAGCTGTTGCTGCACGAACGCGAGATCGAAAAGATGCACAGCGCCGTGTCGCGCAAGGGCATGACGCTGGTGCCGCTGATGATCTATTTCAACAGCACCGGCCGGGCCAAGATCGAGCTGGCGCTGGCCAAGGGCAAGCAGAACCACGACAAGCGCGAGACGATCAAGGACCGCGACTGGAAGCGCGACCAGCAGCGCATCATGCGGGACAAGGGGTGATGAGCCGCCTGACCCGCTGGTGGCATGCCAATTGCCCGACCCGCGAATCGCTCGAACAGAGTCGCGTCCTGGCCCCGGTCGCGCATCGCGTGCTGGAACCCTCGCTGTGGCGCTTCACCCGCCGGTCGGTGCCGCGCGGCGTGGCGCTGGGCCTGTTCGTCGGCATCTTCCTGCTGATCCCCGGCGTGCAGATCGCCGGTGCCGCGCTGCTGGCGTTGCCGTTCCGCGCCAATATTCCGGTGGCCGCGGCGATGACCTTCCTCTCCAACCCCGCCACCACGCCGCTGATCCTGATGGCGTCGGTGTGGCTGGGCAACTGGATGCTGGGCCGCAGCGCCGATGCGACCGGCTTCATGGCGCTGGTCGATGGTCATGCCACGATCAGCCAATGGACCACATGGCTCCTGTCGGAAGCGGCGCCCGCCATGCTGCTCGGCCTGTTCCTGATTTCGCTCGCCAGCGCCGTCATCGGCTATGTCGTCGCCGACTGGTTCTGGCGCCACCGCATGGGCCGCAAATGGCAGGCGCGCAAATTGAGGATTGGCAAGGTCCATCAAAGCGGCGCATTGGAGAAGGCCGCTGGCGTCTGACGCTGGCCGTCATTCGCAGGTTCGGTTCAGAGGTGTCAGGTTGAAAAGAGGTGAAGAGGCCTGGCTGATGCAGCCGCGCTCGCGCTTGGCGCTGCCGCTGCTGATCCTCGCCGCCTTGGCCTCCGCCGCGCTCGTGCTCTATGCGGTGGGCAGTTGGCCGCTCGCCGCCGGTTTCGCCGCGACGATCCTGATCGCTGCCGCCCTGCTCAGCTGGTATCGCCATCTCTATCCCGCGCTGGTGTCGGATCGGGAGGCTACGCCCGACTGGACCGTCGCCCGTGCCGCCGCCGACGCATCGAGCATGGCGATCGCCGTCACCGACCGCGCCGGGCGGCTGGTCTGCGCCAGCGACCTGTTCGGCGAATGGTTTCCCGGTTACCCGACCCCGCCCGCCGTCACCGCCGACACGGCCTTGAACGAGGCTCTCTCCGCCGCCGCCCGCGCCGCCTGGCGCGATGGCGAGGCCAGGCATGAGGGCGTGGCGCAGGGCGCGCTGCGCCTCGACGTCGATGTCGCACGCACCGGCCGGTCGGAAGATTATCTGCTCTGGCGCTTCTCGCCCGTGCGTCAGCCCAGCGCGCTGGACGACGTCAACCGCTTCCTGACCGGGGAAGCGGGCCGCCAGCTCGGCGAAGCGGGCATCATGGCGGTGCTGATCGGCGGGGAAGGGCGCATCCGCGCCGCCAACGGCGCCTTTCTGCTCCGCGCAGCCGGGCGGATCGACGCCAATATCGTGGGGCGCGATTTCGCCGCCCATATGCGGGTAGACGACAAGGGGCGGCTGTTTCTGGCGCGGGAAGAGCAGGGCGGCCTGCCGCTACGCCTGCTCCAGGTGCCGCTGAAGCGCGCGGCCCAGCCCAACGGGTCGCAGGCGTCGATGCAGGACGGGCCGATGCTGCTGCTGCTGATCGACGAACCGGCGGGCGGCGGCGGCACGTCGGCGCTCTCCTATATCGAAACCCTGCTGTCGCTATTGCCCTTCGGCCTCGCCATGGCCGACCGCGACGGGCGCGTTCTGTTCCTCAACAACGCCTTTGCGCGGGTGGCGGGGCTGAAGTCCGGGGACACGCCCAGCTATCCGGGCGATCTGGTCGTGCGAGAGGATCAGGCGGCGGTCGCCGACGCGGTCCGCCGCTTCGCTGTGGGACCGCAAATGTCCGGCGATATCGCGGTACGGATGCGCGACACCCCCGACGATCCGATCGCGCTCAGCCTGGCGGGCGTGCGCGGTCTGGGTGAAGCGGCGGTGCTGCTCAGCCTCAAGGACAATAGCGAGGAATCCAAGCTCAAGCGTCAGGTCGCGCAGGCGACCAAGATGCAGGCGATCGGCCAGTTGGCGGGCGGCGTCGCGCATGATTTCAACAATATCCTGACCGCCATCATCGGCCATTGCGACCTGATGCTGATGCGCCATACGCCCGGCGACAGCGACTATGACGATATCCAGCAGATCAAATCGAACAGCAATCGCGCCGCGGGGCTGACCCGCCAACTGCTCGCCTTCTCGCGCCAGCAGACGTTGCGGCCGCAGATATTGCAACTGCCGGACATCGTCGCTGACGTCTCCAATCTCCTGAAACGCCTGCTCGGCGAAAATGTGAAGCTGGACGTGACCCATGGCCGCAATCTGGGCGCGATCCGCGCCGATCCGGGCCAGTTGGAGCAGGTGATCGTCAATCTGGCGGTCAACGCCCGTGACGCCATGCCCGAAGGCGGCACCGTCAACATCCAGACCTATGCCGTTCCCGCGATCAAGGTGCGGGAAATGCGCCAGCAGATATTGCCGGTGGGCGACTATACCGCGCTGCGCGTCTCCGACACCGGCCTCGGCATCCCGCCCGATATTCTTGCGAAGATCTTCGAACCCTTTTTCACCACCAAGGAACTGGGCAAGGGGACGGGGCTGGGCCTCTCCACCGTCTATGGCATCGTCAAACAGTCGGGCGGCTATATCTTCGCCGAATCCGAACTGGGCCGCGGTGCCAGCTTCGTCATCTACCTGCCGGTCTATGCCGGCGCCGATGCGCAGCAGCCCGCGCCGGTGAAGGCGCCCGCGCCCCGCCCCGAAACCTGGGGCACGGGCACTGTGCTGCTGGTGGAGGACGAGGATATGGTCCGCGCCGTCGCAGAACGCGCGCTGACGCGGCAGGGTTATAAGGTGCTGACCGCCAATGATGGCGAACAGGGGCTGGAAGTGCTGAACGGCCCGGAAAAGATCGACCTTTTGATTTCCGACGTGGTGATGCCCAATATGGATGGCCCCGCCATGGTCGCCCAGGCCCGCCGCGCCTATCCCGACCTGCCGGTGCTGTTCATGTCGGGCTATGCCGAGGAGCAACTGCGCAAATCGATCGACCTCGCCAATGTCGCCTTCCTGCCCAAGCCCTTCTCGGTCAGCCAGCTGGCGGAGGCCGCGCGCGACGCGCTGGCGATGCGGCCGCCCGCCCCCTGATCTTGCGCCGGATCAAGGTGAATATGCTGGGCAAGTCGATGGCGATCGGTTAGCGAGTCGGCAGGATTAACGGGGATGACGCAGCATGTCGGACGGCAAGAGCATATTGATTGTCGAAGATGAAGCGATGATCGGCATGATGCTGGAGGATTATCTCGACGCGCTGGGTTATCGGCTTCACGCCGTCGCAGCCTCCGTCGATGAAGCTTGCGCCCATGCGCGCGAGGGCGGGTTCGACGCGGCGCTGGTGGACTGCAATCTCCAGGGCGAGAAAAGCTGGCCGGTGGCCGATATATTGGTGGAGCAGGGCATCCCCTTCATCTTTGCGACCGGCGGCATGGCCGACGATCTGCCGCCCAGCCATGCCGATCGGCCGACCCTGGCCAAGCCCTTCACCATCGGCGCGGTCGAACGCGCCCTGGGCAAGATACTGGGTGCATAAGCTCGGTTCGGGACCGGATAGGAAATTTCCGTTCCCCTCTTGTTCTTGAAGAACAAACAGGATACATCATCGTCCAGACGCACGGAACCCATGCGTTCCGCTTGACAGAGGACTGGCCGATGACCGCAATGCTCTCACTCATCGATTCCAAGAAGAACGGGACAATGGACAGACAGAAAGCATTGGACGCGGCGCTCGCGCAGATCGACCGCGCCTTCGGCAAGGGTTCGGCCATGAAGCTGGGCAGCCGCGAGAAGTTGGAGATCGAAGCGATTTCCAGCGGATCGCTCGGCCTCGATATCGCGCTGGGCATTGGCGGCCTGCCAAAGGGCCGTATCATCGAGATTTACGGCCCTGAAAGCTCGGGCAAGACGACGTTGGCGCTCCACGCCATCGCCGAAGCGCAGAAGGCGGGCGGCACCGCGGCGTTCGTGGACGCAGAACATGCGCTGGACCCCGGCTATGCCAAGAAGCTGGGCGTCGACATTGACGAACTGATCGTGTCGCAGCCCGATACGGGCGAACAGGCGCTGGAGATCGTCGATACGCTGGTGCGCTCCAATGCGATCGACATATTGGTGATCGACTCCGTCGCGGCGCTGGTGCCGCGTGCGGAAATCGAGGGCGAGATGGGCGACAGCCATGTCGGCCTGCAAGCGCGCCTTATGTCCCAGGCGCTGCGCAAGCTGACTGGCTCGATCTCGCGCTCCAAATGCATGGTGATCTTCATCAACCAGGTGCGCATGAAGATCGGCGTGATGTACGGCAACCCGGAAACCACGACCGGCGGCAACGCACTCAAATTCTACGCCTCGGTCCGCCTCGACATCCGTCGCACTGGCCAGATCAAGGATCGCGACGATATCGTCGGCAACGCGACCCGCGTGAAAGTGGTCAAGAACAAGGTCGCCCCGCCCTTCAAGCAGGTCGAATTCGACATCATGTATGGCGAAGGCATCTCCAAGATCGGCGAGATTCTCGACCTCGGCGTCAAGGCCGGGATCGTCGAGAAATCGGGTGCCTGGTTCTCCTACGACTCGATTCGCATCGGTCAGGGCCGCGAAAATTCCAAGACGTTCCTCAAGGAACATCCCGAACTGGCGGACAAGCTGGAAAAGGCTATCCGTGGCAAGACCGAAGAGGTCGCCGAAAAGATGATTACCGGACCCGATGCGGAGGATGATGGCGAATAAGCCCTGAAACAGTCCCCGGCCGGATCAGCCGGGGCGCGGTTCATCGGCTCTCGCCCGCCTTACGCATCACGCTCTGAAAAGGCCCGCCGCGTCCCCGCGCGACGGGCCTTTTACCGTGACTTATGCGCAGGCCATGATGGCCACCGACTTTTCGATAGGATCAGGGCCGCGTAACAAAATAACGACATTGGCGGGAAATATGCGAAGTTAAGCCGGCAACCACCCATGCTCGTCCGATGCGGGCGTCCCAATCCCGCGGTGCAGTCGTCTTCTGCATTTCCACCAGAGCCGATCGCCCCATGGCTTGTCTTTGTCCTCGTCGTGATCCAGGCGGCGGAACATAAAGCGCAGGCAGGCTTTTCAGCCCAAGCCTCCCGTCTACCGCCATATCGATCCGCAAACCCGTCCCCTTCTGGCCGTCTCGCCCGGTCGCTGCTTATGTCCTCTTGCTAACCTCTTGCAGCCTCCCGATGCTGCATCAGGCGCGCCGATTCGACCCGTCTCCTCTCACACCGGAACCCATCTCCATGCGCGTCGCCATCGAAGCGATCCTCGACTATGATTTCGCCGAACCGACCGACGTCCTGCTCGCGGTCGAAGCGGCGGGGATGCCCGACCAGCGGGTCGTCACCCAGTCGCACATCATCGACAATGCCGGGCCTTTGACCAACAAGGTGGGAGGCAGCGGCATCGGCCGCCGCACCTGGACCCGCACCGGCACCGGCCGCATGCTCAGCACCTATCGCTCTACGGTGGAGGTCGATCGCGTGCCGGTCGATATCGCCAGCCTCGCCAAAAGTCCGCTGCCCAGCCTGCCGGAGGAGGTGCTGCCCTTCATCTGGCCCAGCCGCTATTGCGAGGCGGACCGTTTCGGCAGCTTCGTCAGCAGCCATTTTCCCGACCTGGAAGGCGGCGCATTGGTGCAGGCGCTGGTCGATTGGGTGCATGACAATCTCGTCTATGTGCCGGGCAGTTCGGACATCACGACGACTGCGGCCGACACCTTCGTGGCGCAACAGGGCGTGTGCCGCGACTTTGCCCATCTGACCGCCGCGCTCATCCGCTCGCGCGACATTCCCGCCCGGCTGGTGTCGGTCTATGCACTGGGGCTCGACCCGCCGGATTTCCATGCGGTGGTTGAAGTCTGGCTCGACGGCGCCTGGCACATCGTCGATTCGACTGGCCTCGCGCCGGTCGAAACCATGGTCCGGATCGCCGTCGGCCGCGACGCCACCGACATCGCGTTCATGACCGTCTTCGGCGGCGCGATGATGAACGCCCAGTCGATCACGGTGACCCGCGTCGACGAGGGCTGACTTCACAAGCCGGCGGCTCTCTGCGTCACTGTCACCATGGACGTGCTTGAAACCCCGTTCCGCACATATGGGCGCCGCCGACGCGCCCAATAGTGGATCGGTGACAGGCCAAATTGTGCCCATGATGCGGTGGCGCGCCGCATTGCAGTATCCTACCGCCGCCTATGATCCGTTCGCGGACGGCCTGCTGAAACTGGATGGGCGACAGGCTGCCCATATGCTGGCGGTCGCAGGCACAGTCGGCCTGGCCTATGGTTTCCGACTACTATGCGAGGCGGACGTAGAGCGTGCGGCCAAGGCGTTGGATGCCTTGGGCCGCAGGCGCTGGTTTTTCGGCAACGGCCTGTGGCGCGCGGACCAAGGCCGTACATGGACGCCCCTGAGCGCGGCCACATTCGACTGCGGTCTTATTGGTTTCGACGAGGCACAGGCCTTCATCTTTTGGGTCGAGGAAGAGAACTGACACCCCTTCCTCCGCCCCTCAATAATCCTTCGAATAACGCAGGTTGGCCGATGATCCTGCATTGGTGCCGGTCTTCGACAACAGGCTAAGCGTCTTCGACAGCGCGATCTCCAACTGGGTGGCAGTGAAACCCTTGGAGTCGGTGATGACCTCCACATAGATATTGTTGGAGATATGCTGGCCGACCGCGAGCGATGTGCCGCGCCCGGTCGTATCGTCGCCGCCAACGATGCCGATCCGGTCGATGCCCGACGCGCCCTGCAACTTGCCCATCGGGTTCAATCCGCCGCTGCCGCCGCGCAAGCCGTTGAGTGCCGCCGCCAGTTGCACTGCCTGCATCGGCGACAGATTGGCGACATTGTCGCCGAACAGGATGCGCGAGAGGATTTCATCCTGCGGCAAGGTGGGCGTAGAGATGAAGGCGATGTCGGGCTGCTGCGCCGATCCCGTCACCTGAATGCCCGCGGTCACCGTATCGATCCGGGTCTGCGCCTTGATCGCCAGGATGGGATTGAACATCGGCCCGTTGAAGGTGATGACGCCCTGCTCCAGGTCGAACTGATGGCCCGAGAAGCTGTAACGGCCACGGATCGATTCAATTTTGCCGACGACGCGCGGATTGGTGGTCGTGCCTGTGACGCGCATGTTGGTCTTCCATTCGGAATCCAGCCCCATGCCGGTGACATAGATTTCATTGTCCGCCTTCACCCGGATATCCAGTTTCCAGTCGGCGGGCTTGGCCGCCGCGGCCTTGCGCGCGGCCAGTCGCTGGTCGAGCGCGTCGCCGCCTTCGCCCTTGCGCCGTACCCCGGCCAGCTGCCTAATCTCGGTGCCGCCCTGCCAAGCGACCTTGTACCGGGTTTCCGGCAGGTTCAGGTCGCCCTTGATCAGGCCGCCATTGGCCGGGCTGTTGCTGATGTTGAGCGTGCCACTGACGACGCTGGTGATCGCCTCGCTCCGCGCCAGTCGCGCCCGGTTGAGCTTGACCGCGATATCCATCGGGAAACCGCTGGCCGCCGCCAATCCGACATTGCCCGACGCTTGCACCGTGCCCTCGCCCGCCCGGCCGGAGAAATCGCGGATCTCCAGATGGTCGTTGGTGAACCGGCCATCCAGATTCATCTGAGTGACGCGCGTGCCGAACGTCTCATTCTCATAGGTCAGTGCGTTGGCGCGGACGACGCCGTTCAGCCTGGGATCGCTGAGCCGCCCGTTGAAGTCCGCTGCCACGGCCAAGCCGCCGGTCAACTGCTGATCGGCCAGTCCTGCGAAGGAAAAGAGCACATCGGCCGGTCCGGCATAGCGGATGCCGCCACCCAAAGGCGCATTTTGGAGCTGTTCGGCCCAGCTTGCGCCCGCGCCCGGCGGCGCCAGCGTGGCGGTGAAGCGACCCAACGTGCTGCTGCCCTTGCGGATCAGTCCGCGCAGGTCGCCGCCCGCCGAAGACAGCTTGCCCTCGACATTCATCGACACCGGATCGGACACGGCGGTCAGGCTGGACCGGCGGAAATCATTGATCGCCAGTCGGGTTGTCGCGGTCGGGAAGGCATTGCCCTTCTGCGCATAGTCCAGCGTGCCGGTCATCCGGCCGCCGATGCCCAGGCCGGGGGCTGCGATATTGGCGATGGCCAGGTCGAAATCCTTGAACCGCGCCTGAGCGGTGGTCGTGTCGCCGAAGCGCCCGGCCAGATCAACCTTGCCCTGTGGCAACACTAACGTCGCCGGTTCCAGGCGATAGCCGCCTGGCTCGCTGCGGATGATGACCGGCTGCGCCAAGCGGAAGTCGATGTTCGCCGCCTTGCCCTGCAACGCCACGGCATAGAGGTTGGGGCGCAACGCCGCATTGGCGGCAATCGAGAAGGGGACGCCGCTGGAGCCATCGGCGACCAGTTGCGCGCGTCCGCGTCCGCCCTGATAATCGACACGTGCCCGTGCCTTGCGTACCACATAGGCACCATAGGCGGCATTGGCGATCTGCGCGTCGGCCTTGATCTGCGGCTGTTCTGTCAGCAGGATAGAGGCGGTGACGATCGCGCGACCGATCACGACGTCGGCCTCGCCCGGCAGTTTGGCGTTGCTGGCGGTGGCATTGACGTCCACCCCCTGCACCTTACCCACCGCCGCCAGCCTGATCGCGCCGGTGATGCCTGAGCCATTCATCGCCAATTGCCCGGTAAAGGGGCCGGCGGCGCTTTGCTGGATACGACCGTTCATATCGACCCCGGCGAAGCGCGCCTTGGTGACGTCGATGGTCAACGGCCCTTGGGCTGTGCGGATCAGCACATTGGCGAAGAAGGGACCATAGGGCGACCCACCGGTGGCTTCGAGCCGATAGCCGGCCGCTTCGCCGTTCAGCTTGGCAACCACATCCGTCAGTTGCACGCCGACATTGGGCCGCGCCGCGCGCAACACTGCCTGCGGTCGCTCCATCGTGCCCCGGACGGTCAGCGCGAGCGGGCCATATTGTCTGGAGGAGGCCGTGGCGTCGAAGGTGACCTGCCCGTCCGTGTCATAGCTGCCGGAGCCGCTATGAATGGTGAAATTGGGCGCCGCGCCCTTAAGGCTGGCCAGGGTGAACTTGCCCTCCGGCGTCATGCCGATCCGGCCGGACATGACGGCATTACCGCCCAGGAAATCGCGCACCGACGCATTTTCCCAACGCGCCGTCCGCACGCCGAATCGTCCGCCCAGGCCAAAGCCGCCCTTGGGTCCGGGGATCAGCTTGACATCGGTGTTGAGGTTGACGATCCCGACGCCGTCGATCTTGTAATCGTTGACCCGGCCTTTGAGCGCCCCGCGATAGAGCGCATTGTCTAAGTCGGCCAGCACGATGGCGGTGGCGTCCACCTTGTCGCTGTCGATTTTCAGATTGTCGCTGATCAGTTTGCCCGCGGCATAGGCGAAATCGCCCTTCACGCGCAGATTCTGGAGCAGGCCGCCCGCTGCGGCATTGAGGCCCGTCACGCGGGTTGCGGTGGCGCTCACGGGAATGCGGATACGATCGGTGTCGATCACCGCCCGGCCGCTGGCTTTCAGATTCTCGATGCCCGTGGCGTCGAACGCCAGGCTCTTGGCCGTGATGTCATAATCGATAAAGGGGGTCGCCATCGGACCGTCGAGGATGATGGAAGCGCGCACGTCGCGGCCTTTTACTTTCTCCATGATCGCGCCGGGTGTCAGCAGCGCGGCGTTGATCTTGAGCGCGCTGAACCGGCTTGTGCCCAGGTCGATCAGCCCCTGCGCATCGGCCGACATGGCGGGCGATCGCAACGTGCCCTTGATGTTGACGCGCCGTTCGTTGAGGCCCGCGAACAAATCGACGTCCAGTTGCGGTGCCGTCAGGCGATCGACCGTGCCCGCGAAGACGAGGCCGGGGCGGACCGGGCCTTTCGCGGTGAAATTGCCGTCTCGCGCCGACAGCGCGATGTTCGCCAACTCGCCCTTGGGCGAGGTCGCGACGACCCGTCCGTCCCACGCCTGCCATGTCCCCTTGCCGTCCAGCGTCGCGGTGACGCCGTCGGTCAGGCCGGTCATCGCCGCGATCACGCCGCCCTTGGGCGCGGTCAGCGTGCCGCTCATCGCCAGGCGGTTCTGGTCCGGCACCGCGTCCAGCTTTGCTTGCAGCCGGTCGCCGCTGTCGACGATCGCGTCGGCGGACAGGATCGCCCGGCCGTCGGCGATATGGGTGACGCCGTCGATCGCGATCTCGCGCTTCTGGCCAATCACTGGCTTGGCAAGGATGAACTTGCCGATCTTCATCCGGTCGACGTCGATGTCGAGATCGGGGAGGATTGGCGCATTGGGATCGCTGGCGACGACGTTGAACTGCGGGCTGCGCGCCAGCACGACCAGCGGGGTTTCCAGCAGGCTGACGGAGATATGGTTGTTGACGTAGCGGAAGGGCCGCCACACGACATGCACCTTCGGGCTGACGGCGAACACGCCCTTGGGGTCGCGCAGCACCAGGTCGTGGATCGTCATGTCGCTGTAGATCGACCCGTCGATCCGGCCGACCTCGATCTTCATGCCCGATTCCATTTGCAGCGCGGCGATCTGCTGGATCAGGAATTTCTTTCCGGGCTGGGTATTGAGGCCGAGTAGTAGCCCGCCCGCCAACACCACCAGCGCGACGACCAGACCGACCACGCCGATCGCGATCTTTTGCCATAGCGGACGCTTTTCGCGGATGAAGATCGTCTGGGTTGCTTCGTCAGCGGGGGGCATGATGTCATCCTGCGCCATCAGAAGGCCTGCCCGATACCGATATAGAGGGCGAATTTGGACTCGCCGGGCTGCCGGTTGATCGGCATGGCGATGTCCGCGCGGAAGGGACCGAAATTGGTGTAGAAGCGGCCCCCCAGGCCGACGCCATACCGCATGTCGGAAAATTCTGGCATGGAGCTTTCATAGACCTGACCGGCGTCTACGAAGGCGACGACACCATAATTGCCGAACCGATAGCGGCCCTCGACCGCAAATTCATTGACGGACCGGCCGCCGATCGGATCGGCGTTGGCGTCCTTTGGTCCCAGTTCCTGATAACCAAAACCACGCACTGATCCGCCGCCGCCGGCATAGATGCGCCGCGATGGAGCGACGTCGCCGCGGCTGACCCCGGTGATGGTGCCGACCTTGGCCCGTCCCGCGATCACCAGGCTGTCCGACACCGGATAATAGCCGGTCAGGTCGAAACTGGCGCGCAGATAGGGGGAGAAACTACCCTGTAGCGACCCTTCCGGTTCGGCGCGTAGATTGGCGCGGAAGCCCTTGGTCGGGTTCAGCAGGTCATTCGACCTGTCATAGCCGATCTGCACCGGCACGCCGCCGATGAAATAGGTGCGCCGCGTCTTGTCGGCGGTAGTCGGGTCGATCACCACCTGCTCGTTGGTCAGCAGGATTTCCGCGCCATAGCTGTAGGTCCAGCGCTTCTGGAAAATCGGCGTCGATTGGCGCGCCCAGCCGATGTTCAAGCCCGCGGTGAACGCTTCATAGGCGTCATATTTCTGGTGGTTGAGCGTCGCCCCGGCCTGGAAGGTCTTGTCCCGCTTGCCCGCGTTCGATCGACGGAATGTGCCTGACACGCCTTGCTCCTGCGTACCTGCAATAACGCCGGCGATCAGCGCGCCTTCCGGCGGGAACATGTTGCGATGGGTCCATGTCGCCTCTGCGCGAAATCCCTGGCCGGTGCCATAGCCGGCTTCGCCAGCCAAAGTACGCGGCGGCCCGGCGTCCTGCTCCACATTCAGATCGACATATTCGGTGCCGTCCGGCCCTGCTTCACCGGTCTGCACAGGCTCCACCGACACGCTGGAAAACAGGGATGTCGCCACCAGCGCCTTGCGCAGGTCGTCCACCTTGCGACTGTCATAGAGTTCGCCCGGCTTGTAGCGCTTGATGACCTCCATATGGTCGGCGCCGAACGCCTGTTTTTCGCCACTGGTGGTGATCTTGCGGAACGTGCCGCGCGGTCCGGTATCGACCGGCAATGTATAGTCGCCCGTCACCGTCGCGGGATCGAGCAATATGTCGCGTTCGCCCACCTTCGCGAACGGATAGCCATTTTCGGGCAGTTTCAGTGCGACATTGGCCTCTGCGCCTTCCACCAATGTCGCGACGATATAGTCGCCGGTCTTGAGCGGTAGGCTGTCGCGGACCAAACCGGGCGGAACGGTCTGTCCCGCTGTGATGACGATCTCGCCGATCTTGTAGCGCTTGCCCGGCGTCACGGAAATGACCGCCTTGAGCGTGCCGTCGCCCGCCTGATCCAGGCTGGCGAGCGCGGTCGCATCATAATAGCCTTCGGAATAGAAGAGGCGCGTCGCCAGCTTCTCATCCTCCTGCGCGCGCGCCTGCACCATCGCGGCGGTTTCGGCCTTGCCGTCGCCATCGATCAGGGCGGATTCAGCGCGAAATTCGTCTTCCAGGCCCGTCTTGCCGAACCCTTCGATCGAGGTGCCATAGCGGACATCGGGCTGCTTCGCGTTGGGATCGTCACTGGACGCGACATTGGCCGGCACGGTCACGCTGTCCAGTGGCGGCAGCGGCTGGGCCAGTTCCTGTTGCTCGGCCGGATCGATCGCCGGCGGCAATTCGACCGGTGCGGCCGATTGTTGCGGCATCTGCTGGTCGATCCAACTGTCGATCGAGGGCAGGGGGGCATTGGGGTTGGTCTGATCCGGGCTTTCGACCTTGGGCAGCCGCGCCTCGAACTGGTCGTCAGGCAGGATCGGCTCTTCGTCCTGCGTCGTCTCATAAGGGAGGCTTGGATCGGGTGCGGGCGTCGTCTGGGCTTGGGCCATCAGCGGCAAAGACGAGGCTGTCATCAGCGCCACCGCCATTAAGCGCCGGACATGATATGCCTGTCGTGTCGTCATGAACCTGCGATGCCCCCTTCGCATCGTGCATTCCACACGCGCGGCAAAGAGGCAATACGCTCAACAAGTTGCGTCGGTTCCGCGTCTGGCGTGATTTGCTGTGCTTCCCTCGGTACTCGTGGAAGGCTAGAGCGGTCGCATGACATTTGCGCTCAATATTTCCCGATCGATTTCCGGCCAGCCATGGCGCTGGCGCGGCGGGAGCGCCGATGGGCGCGACGCTTCTTATCTGCCCGACGATCTGGTGACGCAATTGCTGCTGGCGCGCGGCTGTCCACGCGATGCGGTCGACGCCCATCGCAACCCCACCATCCGGGGTTTCATGCCCGACCCCAGTCTGTTCCGCGACATGGATGCCGCCGCCGATCGACTGGCCAACGCGGTGCAGCGCGGCGAGGACGTCCGCATCTTCGGCGATTATGACGTCGACGGTGCGACCAGCGCGGCGCTGCTGATCCGGCTGCTGCGCGACCTGGGGCTGCACGCGAAACCCTATATCCCCGACCGGCTGATGGAAGGCTATGGTCCGTCGGGGGAGGCGCTGGTGCGGCTGGCGGGCGACGGGGCGACCCTGATCGTGACCGTCGATTGCGGCGCGCAGGCGTTCGAGGCCCTGTCGATGGCCAAGGCGACCGGCGTCGATGTCGTCGTGGTCGATCATCATAAATGTTCGACCCAGCTGCCCGAAGCCTTCGCGCTGGTGAACCCCAACCGGCTGGACGAGAATGAGGGCGCGGCGGTGCATGGCCATCTCGCCGCCGTCGGGGTCGCCTTCCTGCTGGGCGCAGCGCTGGTGCGGGTACTGCGCGCGCGGGGCTGGTTCGCCAGCCGCAGCGAGCCGGCGCTGATGGAATTGCTCGATATCGTCGCGCTCGGCACGGTGGCGGACGTCGCGCAGTTGAAGGGGCTGAACCGCGCGTTCGTGGCGCAGGGGCTGAAGGTCATGGCCAAGCGCCATAATATCGGCCTGGCCGCACTGATCGACGCCAGTCGCCTGACGCGCGCGCCGCTGTGCCATGATCTGGGTTTCGCGCTGGGGCCACGTATCAACGCTGGCGGCCGGGTCGGGCAGGCGGATCTGGGCGTGCGGCTGCTGACTACGCAAGACCCGGCCGAAGCCGCCAGCATCGCCGCGCAGCTTGATCACTATAATGAAGAGCGCCGTGCGATCGAATCGACGGTGCAGGAACAGGCCGAAGCGCTGCTGTCGGCGCAGGGCAACCGGGCCGTCGCGGTCATATCCGGCCAGGGCTGGCACCCCGGCGTCATCGGCATCGTCGCGGGCCGGATCAAGGAAAAGGCTGGCCGCCCCGCCATCGTGATCGCGGTGGATGATGCGGGGGTGGGCAAAGGGTCGGGCCGCTCCATTTCCGGCGTGGACTTGGGCGCCGCGGTGATGGCGGCCAAGGATAGCGGCCTGCTGGTCGCGGGCGGCGGCCATGCTATGGCGGCGGGACTGACCGTCGCGGCTGACCGGATCGACGCGCTCGCCGACTTTCTGGACGACCGGCTGTCCGCCGCGGTCGCCAAGGCGCGCGACAACCGGGCGCTGCTGATCGACGCGGTGCTGGCGCCCGCCGGGGTCAACCCGGACTTCGTCGCCGCGATCGAACAGGGCGGCCCCTATGGCGCGGGCTGGCCTGCGCCGCTGATTGCTGCCGGACCGATGCGCGTCATCAAGGCTGACGTCGTGGGCAACGGCCATTTGCGCGCGATTATGAGCGGCGACGATGGCCGGTCGATCAAGACCATCGCCTTCCGCCAGGCCGAAACCGATCTGGGCCAGGCGATATTGGGCGCGCCGCGCGACCGCAAACTGTGGGTCGCGGGCAAGGCCAAGATCGACGACTGGGGCAGCCGCCCGGCCGCCGAACTGCATCTGGAGGATGCCGCCTGGGCCGAATAAGTCGCTTTGTCATTTTCTTCCCTTTTGGGGGTTGACCCTTTTGCCGTCCCCGCCTAATTGCGCCCTCGCTTCGCAGCGCTGCCTGATCAGTCGTTGCATGAGGTCCCATCGTCTAACGGTTAGGACACTGCCCTTTCACGGCAGCGATACGGGTTCGAATCCCGTTGGGATCACCAACTCCGCTCCGGCGGAGGGCTTTTCACATCTCTTCATCGACAAATCCATGGCCCAGCGGTTGCGGGCTGCGTGCGCCCGCTTTAGCGTCGCTCGCCTGCAGTCCTTGCCGAGTATATGTTGCCCGATGCGTCCTTTTGTCCTGTGCGTCCTTGGCCTGATCGTCGGCCTGTGGTCGGCCCTTACCGTCGCTCTTCCGGCCAATCGGCCCAGTCCCGGTTTCACCCGCGTCGCGATCGAAACCTCGGTCGGCACGATGATCGTCGCGGTGGACCAGAAAAGGGCACCGCGCACCTCCGCCAATTTCCTGACCTATGTCGATGATGGCCGCTTCGATGGCGTCACCTTCTATCGGGCGGCGCGGCGCAAGAGCGATCCCCATTATGGCCTGATCCAAGGTGGGATCGACACCGACGCGCGGCGATCGCTGCCGCCCGTTGTGCATGAGCCGACGAGCCGGACCGGCATCCTGCATCTTGACGCCACGCTCTCCATGGCCCGGCCCAACCGGCCCAATTCGGCGATGGGCAATTTCTTCATCACCATCGGCGCCACGCCCAATATGGACGCGCGCGGCGACTATATCGGCTATGCCGCCTTCGGCCATGTCGTCGGAGGCATGGATGTGGTGCGCAAAATCCTGTCTGTGCCGACCTGCTGCGGGTCGGGGCCGATGCGCGGACAGATGATCGTCAAGCCGATCCGTATCATCCGCGCCCGGCGGCTGGACGGCACGGCCAAGCCCACGCGCGGGGTGAAGCCCTGGCTGATCGGCATCAAACGAACAACGAGGTAGACGGCTCTACGCGAAGACAGCCTGATCGCGCACCCACCGCTTGCCGCCCTCGCGTGGCGGCCGGGCCTGCACCTTCTTCCACGCCTGCTCGTGGAAGAAGAAGGCGACGGCGTTGATCACCGGTTCCACCAGCGCGATGCCGCCGGCCAGCGCGAGTGAGCCGGTCATGACATAGGCGACGGTGAAGCCGACGGTCAGGTGGATGGTCAGATAGGTGCCGGTCTTGATGAGGTCGAGCGACATGGGGCGTCTCCTTGGTTGCGACCTAATTAAGAGTGGTTCGCAATAACGACCAATGGCTTTTTCCGCTGGCTCTGATCGTCCGCTCCGATCAGGATGGCGTGTGAAGGGGAGGGCGCATGGCCGGACGGATCAGGGTGGGTATTGGCGGCTGGGATTATGAACCGTGGCGTGGCAGCTTCTATCCGGCGGGGCTGCGGCAGAAGGATGAGCTGGCCTATGTCGGCGCGCATCTGACCGCGACCGAGATCAATGCGACCTATTATAGCAGCCAGAAGCCCGCGACCTTTGCAGGCTGGGCGAAGGCGGTGCCGGACGGATTCCAGTTCGCGGTCAAGGCGTCGCGCTATTGCACCAATCGGAAGTTGCTGGCGGAAGCGGGCGATTCGATCGCAAAATTCACCAACCAGGGTATCGCCGAACTGGGTGACCGGCTGGGGCCGATCCTGTGGCAGTTCATGCCGACCAAACGGTTCGACCCGGACGATTTCGGTGCCTTCCTGCAATTGCTGCCATCGAGCGTCGATGGGGTGCCGCTGCGTCATGCGTTGGAAGTGCGGAACGAGAGCTTTGACAATCCGGCCTTCCTGGCGATGGCGCGCGATGCCGGGGCCGCGGTGGTGCTGGCCGATCATGACGATTATCCCGCGATCACCGGCCATGATGTCGGCTTTGCCTATATGCGGCTGATGCGGACGCAGGCGAATGAGCCGACCGGCTATCCGCCCGCTGCGATCGCGGACTGGGCCGAGCGCGCTCAGGCGGCGGCGGGGCAGGGCGATGTCTTCGCCTTCTTCATCAGCGGTGCCAAGGAGCGCAACCCGGCGGCGGCGCAGGCGATAATCGTGGCTTTACAGTAACAGGCCTGTTGCATTTAGTGCAATCGGTATGCCGCGCTTTGCGATTGTTACAAGAATATGACGGGCGTAGGGGACCGCTCACACCCAGATGGGTGGCAATTCTTGTAAAGATGGAGCAAAATATGCGGCAGGCCTTTCAGGGCGCTGTGCTGGCCGTTGCGGTCGGCGTTCAGATGCTGACTTTCTATTCGGTGCTATATGCCTGATCGCGCATTATGCGCGAACCTTATCCCGACAGATCGGGATGCAAAAAGGCCGCTCCCGGTTTAACCGGAGCGGCCTTTTTATTTGTCTCTGACTTGGCGATATCCTGCCTTCATCGCGAACGACCATCAACCCTCCGCCAGCCAGCCTGCAAGCAGATAGGCCACAACGCCGATCGGCCCCAGCGCGCAGAGCGTCAGCAGGACCAGTCCGACGCGGAGCAGCGTGACGTCCAGGCCGGTGCGGTTGGCGACGCCGGCGCACACGCCCATGATCTTGCCGTTGGTGCGGTCGAGGGTGAAGCTGTTGTTCATCTGTCTAGCCTTTTGCTGAAATGGGTGTTGAGTAAGGGGCGCGATCAGGCGATCGGCGACACCGGGATCGCCGCGCTGACGAACAGGCTGGCGACGATGAAGGCGCCGACAAGGGCAATAGCGGCGTTCTGGATCTTCGCGATGGACATGGTGGATACTCACTGATGTGATGGCCGGATCATTCCGACCTTGATGCCAACAGGATTTGCAGATGCCGTGCCAGTTTCGATTTTTGGCGGAAATCAGCGGCTGTTCGCTGACGAGGCGTGTGGCGCGGCTGGTAAATAGTCGCGCTGTTGGGATATTTCCCCGCAGATTGGTGGAATATGCCTGACCCTACGGTGGAGCCTACATATTTATTTGTCTACGGCACGCTGCGCGCCGCCTTTGACGGGCCGATGGCGCGCTGGTTGCGGCAATCGGCGCGGTTGGTCGGTCCGGCGACGATCGGCGGGGCGCTGTACCGGGTCGCCGACTATCCAGGACTGGTGACGGGACCGGCGGGCCGGGTGCAGGGCGACCTGTTCGGCCTGGCCGACGCTTCGGCGATCCTGGCGGTGCTGGACGAATATGAGGAATGCGCCGCCCATCATCCGCAGCCGCACGAATATCGCCGCGCACGGATGACGGTGCACGTCGCGGATGGGCCGTTGGAGGCCTGGGTCTATCTCTATGCCCGCGACACCATAGGCCTGCCGCTGGTTACCGATGGCGACTTCCTGTCTTGCGCGCAGGAGCGGGACAGCTAGTCTCCCGCATCACCAAGATCGACAGGAGACAGATGCCGATGACCACCGATCGCAACGACGATGACACGCCCCCCGTGGAACGGCTGCCCGAAGACCGCAATTGGATCGGCACCACCGGCTTTCAGCGTCGGCACATATTGGCGGGCGGCGCGTTCGCAGCCGGTTTCGCCGCCGCCTGCCGCCCCATCGCCAGCAGCGCGGTGCAGACCTCCCCCGAAGGGCTGACGGAAGAGACTGTCTCCATTCCCGCCAGTGACGGCTTCGCCATGCCCGCTTTCGTCGCGCGCCCGGCGGGCGGAAAGGCCGCGCCTGTCATTGTCGTGGTGCATGAGATTTTCGGCGTGCATGAATGGATACGCGATATCTGTCGCCGCTTTGCCAAGGCGGGCTATTATGCCATCGCGCCTGACCTGTTCGCGCGCCATGGCGACGCGACCAAGGTTGCCGATTTCAAGCAGCTGATCGGCACCATCGTCTCCAAGGCGCCAGACGAGCAGGTGCTGAGCGATATCGACACGACCTATGGCTGGGCCGGCAAACATGGCGGCGATGCGAAGAAGCGCGGCATCACCGGCTTCTGCTGGGGCGGGCGGGTCGTATGGCTCTATGCCGCGCACAGCGCCGATCTGGACGCCGGGGTCGCTTATTATGGGCGGCTGGTGACCGACAAGACGCCGTTGCAGACGCTGAGTGCGATCGAGGAGGTCGGCAAGCTCAAGGCCCCGGTACTGGGCCAATATGGCGAATTGGACAAGGGTATCCCGCTGGCGGACGTACAGGCGATGCGCGCCGCGTTGGTGAAGGCGGGCAAATCCCCGCCTGACGCCATCACCGTCCATACAGGCGCCGACCATGGCTTCATGGCCGATTATCGGCCGAGCTATAACGAAGTAGCCGCAAAGGCCGCGTGGGATGCGACGATCGACTGGTTCGGGACATATGTGAAGCGGTGAGAAAAACCGGGCTCCTGTGTTCGCAGGAGCCCGGCAATATTATTTCTGTTTCATAGCTTCGACATTATTTCTGTTTCATAGCTTCGACAGCGGCCAGCGTGGTCTTCACATGTTCGGCATAGTTCATTTCGCTATGGACGAACGCCACCCGGCCCGACGGCGCGATGACATAGGAGGTGCGGTCGGTCATGCCCGGCCGCATCTTGAGCGCCACGTCATAGCCCGTCACGATCGCCGGCCCGGCCGAAGCAACAGCGAACTTGCCCGCACATTCCTTGGTCGAAAACGCGACGAGATCATCGACTGGGTCTGCCGACATGCCAATGACCGTCGCGCCGGCCGCCTTGAACTTGTCGATATTCTCGGCAAATTCGCGCGCTTCGGCCGAACAGCCCGGCGTGAACGCCTTGGGGAAGAAATAGAGCACCACTGGCCCGCGCTTCAACTGGTGCGACAGGGTCAGGGTGAAGGTCTTGCCCGCCTGCGCGCCGCGCGTGGTGAAATCGGGTGCCTTGGCCCCGACGGCGAGAGCGGCCATCGCGCCGCTGGAACTGAGGGCGGCGGCAGCGGCGAGGAGAAGAGACAGGCGCTTCATGAGTCGGTTCCTTGGGTCGGACGTTGGTCGGGCTGTTCCCATAATTCGATCGCATTGCCCTCTGGATCATGAATGCGGGCGAAACGGCCGAGGACGGGATCGTCCCATTCGGGCTTGGTGATGATCGCAACGCCCGATGCGCGCAAGCGGCCCAGAAGGGAATCGAGATCGGACACGCGGAAATTCAGCATGAACGCCTTGTCGGCAGCGAAATAGTTGCTGTCCGCCTTGAACGGGGCGAACACCATTGGTCCGCCCTGCGGTTGCCAGATCCATTCGTTAGGCGTGTCGGCCGGATCGACCACGCAGCCGCCGCCGACATTCAAATGCGTGCGATACCAGGCGCCCAACGCATCGGGATCGCGCGCGCGAAAGAACAGGCCTCCCATTCCCAGCACCGGCATGGCATCGACTCCCTCTTTTGTGGTGATCCGACGCTATCATGGGCGACGGGGTCGAGTCATGTGCGGGAACCGGCGGCGCGCTGGCCGGTTCCTGAAATATGCATAGATTATCCCTTGCCCTCCTGCTGCTGATCGCCGGCTGCAACCAGTCGTCGGACAACAGCGCCGACCAGCCCGGTGTCGTCGCCAACATATTGGACCAGACGCTGCCCAATGTGCAGGAAGCGCCGCCCGCCGCCAACGCGATTACGCCGGTCGAACCCTCGCCGACGATCGATACGCCGCCGCCCGAAGCGGCCCCCGCCGGCCTGATCCCCGCTGCCATGCAGGGCCACTGGACCGGCGTGCAGGATCGGTGCGGCGATCGCAGCGCCGATCTGGAATTGACCGTCACGCCCGACCGGTTGCTGTTCCACGAAAGCGTCGGGACGGTGCAGAGCGTGACGCCGGGCGAGGATGGCCGCGCGGCGGTGGACGCGGCCTTCACCGGCGAAGGGCAGAGCTGGACCCGTACCCTGGCGCTGCGGACGTCGCAGGACGGCAAGGCGCTGACCATCGTCAATGACGGGACGGCGGTGACGCGCAAGCGGTGTTGAGTTGTTGGGCGACGCCGCGATAGGTCACCCCAAAGCGCCCCTTCCCCCTCCGCCTCCTCCCCGCTACAGCCACGCGATGATCGGCCGCCTTACCTTGAGCGATTTCCGCAATCACGCGGATGCGCTGATCCTGCCCAATCATAGCTTCATCCTGCTGACCGGCGACAACGGCGCGGGGAAGACCAATATATTGGAAGCGGTGTCGATGCTGGCGCCCGGCCGCGGGCTGCGCGGTGCGCCGCTGTCGGCGATGGTGCGGCAGGAGGGCGGCGGCGGTTTCGGGGTCGCGGCGGAGGTGGACGGCGTGGTGTTGGGCACTGGCGCAGCCGCCGCCAGCCCCGAACGGCGACAGGTGCGGATCGGCGGCGTGGCCTCATCCGCCAATGCGCTGGCCGATCATCTGGCGATCGTCTGGCTCACCCCGGCGATGGACCGGCTGTTCCTCGACAGTCCCGGCGGGCGACGACGCTTCCTCGACCGGCTGACGCTGGCGTTGCATCCGGCCCATGCGACGCACAGCGCCCGCTATGACGCGGCGATGCGGGCGCGCAACCGGCTGCTGGCCGACCTGCACCGGGCCGATCCGGCCTGGCTGTCGGCGTTGGAGGCGCAGATGGGCGAGCATGGCGCGGCGCTGGCAGGTGCGCGGGCCGATCTGGTGGCGCGACTGAACGCGATGCTGGCGGACCAGCCCGACGAGCCCTTTGCCCGGCCGCGGATCGCGATCGAGGGCGAGGATGCGGGCGACGATGCGCTGGCGGATCGGCTGGCGCGCGAGCGGCGGCGCGATGCGGCGGCGGGGCGGACGCTGTCCGGGCCGCATCGCCACGACCTGGCCGTCACCCATATCGCAAAGGGCCAGCCCGCGGCACTCTGTTCGACTGGCGAGCAAAAGGCGCTGCTGCTCTCAATCCTGCTGGCCCACGCCGCGCTGGTGTCGGCGACACGCGGCCAGCCACCCGTTCTGCTGCTGGACGAGGTTGCAGCGCATCTCGACCCGTCCCGCCGCAGCGCATTATTCCAACGATTGCGGGAAACCGGGGGGCAGGTGTGGATGACGGGGACAGAATCCAGTCTCTTCAACGATCTGGATGATGCAACCCGATTGACGGTAACGGCCGGGCAGGTTTTTCGTTCCGCAACATAACGCATCGGCGAAACGACTCGTCGCCCCGCGCTTGTTCATCCGTCCGGCGTCTGCCCTAAGACCGACATCGGGGTTCAAGCCTACAAAATAAGTCGGGGTCGCAATCACATGGTCGTTGGTTTTCGCGCGTTTTTCGCGGCCTCTATTCTTGCACTCTCGACCCTGTTCGCTGTTCCCGCCATCGCCGGCACGCTCCAGTGTGCACCCTTTGCCCGGCAGGCTTCCGGCATCGACATTCACGGCAACGCAAATACCTGGTGGGGCCAGGCCGAGGGTCGTTACGACCGCGGTCATGAACCCCGCGTCGGTGCCGTTCTGGCCTTCGCCGCCAGCCGGTCTATGCCGGTCGGCCATGTCGCGATGGTCAGCAAGGTGGTAAGCGGCCGCGAAGTGCTGCTGACCCATGCCAACTGGTCCTATCGCGGTGGCATCGAGCGCGATGTGCGCGCTATCGACGTGTCGGCCAATAACGACTGGACCGACGTCAAGGTGTGGTATGGCCCGATCCGCGACCTGGGCCTGCGTTCCAACCCGGCGCGCGGCTTCATCTATGCCCAGCCGTCCAAGGGTGTCGACCTGCCCGTCCAGATCGCATCGGCCGACACGACCGGTGGCGCTGCGGTGCGCGCCGCCTTCTGATCGGGGCGCCCGATCGATCCCGCTCCTGTCGCGGATCGATCTCTTTTTTCCCACCCTTACATCCCTGATGCAGGCTTAACCTCTTCTCAAACCATGGCGGCCTAGGGTCATCCTTGGTGGGGCGATTCTTGTTTTCGGGATCGCATAGATGTTTCGAGCGATACGCTGGACTGCGGCATGGCTGCTGTTGTCCGGTCTAACCGCTGCGCCTTCGTGGGCGTCGGCGATGCTGCAATGTGTGCCTTATGCCCGGATCGTATCGGGCGTGGCGATCAAGGGCGATGCGCTGACCTGGTGGGATCAGGCGAATGGTCAGTATAAGCGCGGGACCAAGCCCAAAAAGGGTGCGGTGCTGGCTTTTCGGCCCAATGGCCCGATGCTGTTGGGCCATGTCGCGGTCATCAGCAAGGTGCTGGGCGACCGGCGCGTGCTGATCCGTCATGCCAACTGGTCGGTTCCCGGCGCAATCGAGGAGGATGTGCTGGCGATCGACGTGTCGGTAGATGGCGACTGGAGCCAGGTGCGGGTGTGGCATAGTCCGACGGGCCAGATGGGCGCGCGGACCAACCCGACTTATGGCTTCATCTATCCGGCCAAGGCGAAGCTGCACGATTTTACCCCCGACCCGACGCTGGGCGCGAGCGTGCGTTTCGCCAAGGTCGATTCGGACATGTGGGACGAACGGGGGCTGCCGCAGATGTTGCGGGAGCCGCGCGCGATGCCGGTCATGGTCAGCCCGCGCGCGATCCAGGTGGCACAGGTCCGGCCTGCGGCCAAGGCGCGCGGGGCCGTGCCAAGGCTGGAGGCCGATCCCTTCGTTGTCGAATATGCCGATGCCGCGCCGTCGCAACGGACGCTGAGCGCGATCATCGCCGACGTGCGGCGCGAGACGGTGATGAACTGATACAAAAAGGGGCGCCCTCATCGGCGCCCCTTTTTGCTTATTCGGCCTCGGTCGTTTTGTCTTCGTTACCCTTGTCTTCGGCATCTGGGGTCGGGTTTTCGAACCAGGCTTCCACTTCGCCGGTCAGCTTGATCGTCAACGGATTGCCGTGACGGTCGCGACTCTTGCCGGCGGCGACGCGAATCCAGCCCTCGGAAATCGAATATTCCTCCACATCCTTGCGTTCACGGCCCTTGAACCGGATGCCGATGCCGCGCTGGAGCACCTCCATATCGAAATGGGGGCTTTTGGGGTTGGTGGACAGATGATCGGGGGGCGTGTCGCTCATGGTGATATTCCCTGGAAAAGTTGCGCCTCGCCTAGCGTCTGGCATGTATGGCCGTCAACCGCCGCGCTTTTCATCGACGTCGCAGAAGATGCGGCGAATGACGCCCGCGTCCAGCCAGGCGGTGAAGCGACTTTCGGCGTCGGCAAGGCCGGCGAAGGGATAGGCGACCGGGCGATCGTCCACCGCGCGGCTTGCCGCCGTCAGCCGGGCGACGGCATCGGGCGCGGTGGTCAGGATGCGGCCGCGCCGGTCGGTGGAGGCACTGTTGACGCCCACGACATGGCCGTCTTCGGCGAAGACCGGCCCGCCGCTGATCCCCGACAAGGTGCCGTCGCCGCTGGGAATACGGCCCTTTTCGGCCCAGGCGAGGATCGGCTGGGTCAGGTCGGTGCGGCCGCGCCGGGCGCTCGCCTCGCCGATCAGTTCGGACATGACCAGGGTCGGCTCTCCCGCGGGAAAGCCCATATGATATCCCGGCGTGCCCGGTTGCGGTATGCGGCGCGAGAGCGGCAGGGCGGCGTCGCTGGGCAGGCTGTCGGGCAGCAGCGCGGCGTCCGCCTCCTGGCTTTCGATGACGCGCGATACCGGCCGGGCGAAGCGCCCATCCTCCAGCCCGACGCGGGCGCAGCCATGGGTGACGTGCTGGGCAGTCAGCCAGGCGCCGTCGCGGTCGACGGCAAAGGCGGTGCCCATCGAATCGGCGGGACCGTTGGGATTATCTTCAATTACAAACTGTTCGTCGCTCCAGTCGGGCATCGGCCGGCGCGGCGATCGGGGATCATATTGCTCGACCTCCAGCGGCGGTACGGCCACGTCCTGCCCGAACCAGGCGATCAGCAACAGGCCCCCCAACGCGAAAGGCAGGCAGCCGCAGCCGCTTTTAGCCATAGCCTCAGCCCGCGACCGCGGCGGCGGTCAGGCAGGCGACGGCGGCCTTCATCATCGCGAGGAAGATTGCGGCCGACCGCTCATTCGCCTCGATCCGCGCCGACAGGGTGCCGAGCAAGAAATCGACCAGGCGGAAGGCGACGAGTTGCAGCACCAATGTCACGCTGCCCCAGATGACGATGTCCCAGACATTGACCGATCCGGCAAGGCAGAAGCCCAAGGGCACCGCCAGCCCAATTGCCGCGCCGCCCAGCGAGATCGCCGCGGCTTCGTTGCCGCCGCGGATCAGCGCAAATTCGTCATGCGGGGTGATCCACATATAGAGGCCCAGCGCCGCCAGCCAGACCAGCGTTGCGCTCCCTAAATGCAGCAGCAGGATGGGAAGGCCCGACAACAGGCTTTGAATTACGGGCATGGGATCGGTCATGCCGTCCCCAATGCCGCAACCCGCCCCAAGGTTCAATCGGGGCGGGCCACGGGTGAAATATAGCTGCTGGCCTTAGCGACAGATGCGCACGCGCACGTCGCGGTTGCGATAATGGTCGTAGCGCCACTCGTTCCAGCAACGGGTACGATAGCGATAGGCGGCGCGATAATGGCCGCGCTGGCCACGCCAATCGCGCCGGTCGCCGCGCCAGTGGCGGCGATCATCCCAGCGCCTGTTGTCATAACGGCGATTGTCCCAGCGGCCATCGCGGTCGCCGCGCCAGCCGGAACCGCCATAATATTGCGCCTGGGCCGGGGCCGCTGCTGCGCCAAGGCCGGTGATGGCGAGGCTCAACGCAGCCGCGCCCTTCCAGAACAGATTCATAGTCTCTCTCCTCACAGATCCCGCCCGTCACGGGAGGGAGCATGGGGAAAAGAATGCATCGCGCCGACTGAACCGTCCGCGAATGGAGATGTCAGCGATCGTTCAGGCTTGTCAACGCCCCCGCAGCGCCGCCTCCGCCTCCTGCATATAGTCGCGGGTAATCGGCAGCGCACGGCGGTCGCGGCTATATTGCACCTGGAAATTGACCATGCCGCCATGTTCGAACACGGTCGCCGCCCCGGCCAGGTAGAAGGTCCACAGGCGGAAGAAGCGCTCGTCATACAGGGCGACGATGTCTGCCTTATGCGCCATCGTCCGCTTGTACCATGCGCGGATAGTGAGGCCGTAATGGATGCGCAGCACTTCCACGTCTGTCACCATCAGCCGCGTGCCTTCGCTGCCCGCAATCATTTCCGACAGGGCCGGGATATAGCCGCCGGGGAAGATATATTTCTGGGTAAAAGCGTCGGTCACGCCCGGCCCGCCCATGCGACCGATGGTATGGACCAGCATCACCCCGTCGGGTGTCAGCAGGTTGCGGCAGGTGTCGAAGAAGGTGCGGAAATGGGCGGTGCCGACATGTTCGAACATGCCCACCGACACGATCCGGTCGAACGGTCCCGTCATGTCGCGATAGTCGATCAGTTCGAAGCGGACATGGTCGGCAACGCCCGCATCGGCGGCGCGCTGGCGCGCGACCTTGAGCTGTTCTTCCGACAGGGTGATTCCGGTCACGTCGACGCCGCACGTGCGGTGCAGGTACAGCGCCATGCCGCCCCAGCCGCAGCCTATGTCCAGCACCTTCATGCCCGGTTTCAGGTGCAGCTTGGCGGCGATATGCGCCTTCTTGTCCTCCTGCGCCTGCTCCAGCCCGATTCCCGCCTCATTGTCCGCATCGGGATAATAGGCGCAGCTATATTGGCGGTCGCGGTCGAGGAAGAGGGCGTAGAGCGCGCCCGATAAGTCGTAATGATGGGCGACGTTGGCCTTGGACCGGGCCTTGTGATTGGCGCGCCAGAGCTTTTGCCGCACGCTGCCTACGCTGCGCTTGAGCAGGCTCTTGGTTTCGATCGACTTGCCCTGTTCCCAGGGATTGTTCGCGCGGATCATGGACAGGAATTCCATGATGCCGCCGCCTTCGATCGTTACCCGCCCGTCGATCCAGGCTTCGGCCATGCCCAGTCGCGGATCCTTGACGATGTCGAAAGGAACGCGGCCGTCCTTGAAGCGCAGCGCGAGGTCGGGGAAGGCGGGGTCGGGTTGACCCACGGTGATTTTTTTGCCGTTGGCGTAGTGAACGGTCAGGCGACCGCGCGTCACCAACCGCTTGAGTACCAATTCAAACAGTTTCATTCCGCTACCTTGTCATGTCGTTACGCAGACGTCAAATGCCGGCATACCAATCATAATCAGCATGGTCCTCCCAAAAACCACCCTTGCCTTTGCCGATTGGGGCCAGGCTGTCGACCGCCTCGATCCCCATCAGATATTTGGCCTGCTTATAGCCGAGCTGCCGTTCGACCCGCAGCCGCAGCGGCGCGCCATTGGCGACCGACAGCGGCCGGTCGTTGAGTGCGAAGGCCAGGATTGTCTGGGGATGAAAGGCGTCGGCGAGGTCAATGCTTTCATAATAGGGCCGCCCGCCGCCCATGTCATCGGCGCAGCGGAAGACGATATAGCGCGCATTGCTGCGCAGCCCCGCGCCGTCGAGGATCGTCTTCAGGCGAACCCCGCGCCATTTGCCGATCGCGCTCCAGCCTTCGACGCAATCATGACGGGTGATCTGTTCGCGATGGGGCAGGGTGCGCAATTGCGCCAGCGATAGCGACAGGTCGCGCGATACCAGGCCGGTGACGTTCAGCCGCCAATCGGCAAAGCCGCCGCGCCACAGCGCCTTATAAGCGGGCGTATTGGGATTGGCGGTGCCGTTGGCGCGGAAGATAGGGGAAATCTGGTCGGGCCGGAATTCGCGCGCCAGCGCATCCGGCGCCATCAGGCCGCGCTGCGCCCATTTGTGGAAATTCTCGGCGGAAAACAGCGTCTCGCGAAAGCTGTCGTTACGCGCCAGCCGGTCGCAACCCGCCAGCGTCGCGGTCGCACCCAGCAACAGATGGCGGCGGGTCAGGATCATGGCCGATCCTCCGGCAACCGGTAGCGGCCGGTCATCATCGACCGGATTTCGTTCAACGGCCCGGCAAGAACGACCATGAGGATATGGACGAGAAAGAAGGCGACGAGCGCGAAAGCGGCGATAAAATGGATCGAGCGGGCCGACTGCCGTCCGCCGAACAGGTCGATCAGCCATGGCCATGCCGCATTCATGCCCGGCGACATGGTGAGGCCGGTCAGGATGATGACCGGCAGCATGACGAAGATGACGCCGATATAGCTCCCCTTTTGCAGTACATTATAGCGCAGCGCCGCCTGGCCGGTGGGGAAGCGCAGCCGGGCATGGTCCGTGATATCCTGCCAGACATGGCGCGGGGCCAGTTCGCCGCGACGAAAGGCGAGGTCGCGGGCGATGTGCCGGTTGGCGAGGCTCCAGAGCATGTAGGCAAGCAGGGCGAAGGCGAAGAGCGGCGCGGCGGCCAGATGCCAATGGCGCGACAGGGCCAAGCTGTAATAGCCGGGCAGGGTGATCCAGCCTGGGAAGCGCTCCAGCGTCAGCCAGGCATGATCCAGATTCGCGCCATATTGCCCCCAATAGAGGCGGGGATGGGCGTTGAATATGCCAAGGCCGCTTGTGAACAATGTGTAGAGCAGCAGCGCATTGGCCCAATGCCAAATCCGTGTGGACAGGCGGTGGCGTTTGACGTCGCCAGCTACCATGGGGGTCGGGCTGTCCATGACGATGATCCTATCTCATCTGGCGCGATAGTCCAATATCCGGTCCATGGCTCGCTTTGGTTACAGGGTGCCGCGATGGGGCCTATGGCGCGCGCGCCACCGGCCCGGCGCGTGCGTTGTCACACTTTTGCAACACAAGCCCTGAAATTGATTGAAATAAAGATTGAACCCCTTTGCAACTCAATCTTGCGATCCTAGATGGCGATTGCGTGATGACGATGCGCATCACCCTCTTGATCTCCCTATAATGGAGAGAAGAGTCGCAGGAGTTGTTGTGATAATAAGTTCACAATATCTTTGCATCAAACCTGAACGCCGGATGAATGTCTCAATCACGGCGACAATATAATAAATGAGGACTTTATGAAGACTGTGATTTTCGCAGCCATTGCTGCTGCCACCGTTGTTTCCGCTCCTGCTTTCGCTCAGGACGCTGCGCCCTTCACCGGGCCGCGCGCAGGCGTCACCATGGGTTATGACAAGATCGGCGGCGAAGAGGGCTTCTCGTACGGCGTCAACGCCGGCTACGATCTGGCGCTCGCGCCTCGCATCGTCGGCGGCGTCGAAGTCAGCCTGGGCGACACCACGGTGAACGATGCTGACCTGGATGTCAGCCGTGACATCACCGCTTCGCTGCGCGCCGGTTACGTCGTGACTCCGCGCGTCCTCGCCTTCGGGAAGGTCGGCTACACCTCGACCCGCTTCGAAATCGACGGCGACGGCGTTGGCCTGGAAGGCGTGCGCTACGGTGGCGGCCTGGAGTTCGCGGCGACCCCGAACACCTATATCTCGGCTGAATATCAGCGCACCGAATATGAGCAGAACATCGGCGGCCGCGACGCCGCGGTGGTCGGCATCGGCTTCCGTTTCTGATCCCTCTCGATCGGAATCAGGGAAAGGGCGGTCCTGCAAAGGGCCGCCCTTTTTCTATGCGGGCAAGGGCGTCAGATCCGGCTCCACCCATGCCAGCCGCGCGGGCGACGCCATCAGCACGTTGCGCGACCAGTAAGTGAAGAGCCAGTCCTTGTCCCCCAATGGCGACGCCATCAGCGCCGCATAGGCGGTCGCCGGCGTCACATGCCCGGCCAGCAGGCGGCGCGCCATGTGCAGCGAGGCCTGGGTTATCGTCTCGTGATAGCCGCTGCTGTCGCTGTTCACCCCGCCGACACTCTCATTATAGCGACGGATCATGTCGGGCATCTCCCGTTCGGGCTGGACGTCCGGGCGCGTTCGGATCAGCCACAGGGCAGTCGCGAAATGCGCGCCATGGGTCCAGCGTTCCTTGGGCAGCGTGCAGGCGCAAAAGCCCTGCGCCAGCGCGTCGATCTCGTCATCGGTCATCGTCTTCCCCCAAAACAAAAGCCCCACCATCGCTGGCGGGGCTTCTCGTCCTGCACCGTGGCGCAGCCTATTGTCCCCCGATCATCCGAGCGCGGCTTGCTTCTCTTCAGAGAGGCGCTTCATTTCCGCCTTGCTCTTCTTCTCGCTCGCCGATTTGAGCTGGCCGCACGCCGCCATGATGTCGCGACCGCGCGGGGTGCGCACCGGCGCGCTGATGCCGCCTTCGAACACGATGCTGCTGAACGCGCGAATCCGCTCCGGCGTCGAACATTCATAATCGGTGCCGGGCCAGGGGTTGAACGGGATCAGATTGACCTTGGCCGGCAGCTTATATTTGCGGATCAGCCGGACCAGTTCGCGCGCATCCTCGTCGCTGTCATTCTTGTCGCGGATCATCACATATTCGAAGGTGATGCGCCGGGCATTGTTCGCCTTTGGATAGTCGGCGCAGGCCTGGAGCAGTTCCTCGATGCCATATTTGCGGTTGAGCGGCACCAGTTCGTCGCGTACTTCCTTGGTCACGCCATGGAGCGAGACGGCGAGGTTCACGCCGATCTCTTCGGCCGCGCGCGCCATCATCGGCACCACGCCCGACGTCGACAGGGTGATGCGCCGCTTCGAGAGCGCCAGGCCATCGCCGTCCATGACGAGCTTCAGCGCATCGCGGACATGGTCGAAATTATAGAGCGGTTCGCCCATGCCCATCATCACGATGTTGGTCAGCATCCGCCCGTCGGGCGAATATTGCGGCGCATCCTCGTCGTCATCGACATCGTTCGAGGCGGCCATATTGCCCTTGGGCCACTCACCCAGCGCATCGCGCGCCAGCATGACCTGCCCCACGATCTCGCCTGGCGTCAGGTTGCGCACCAGCCGCATTGTGCCGGTGTGGCAGAAGCTGCAATTCAATGTGCAGCCGACTTGGCTGGATACGCAGAGCGTGCCGCGGTCCGCATCGGGGATGAAGACCATTTCATAATCCTGGCCGTCATCCGACCGCAGCAGCCATTTGCGCGTGCCGTCGGTCGATACCTGCGCTTCTACCACCTGCGGCCGGCCGACGACGAAGCGGTCGGCCATCCAGCCGCGCATAGGCTTGGCGAGGTCGGTCATGACATCGAAATCGGTGGTGCCGCGATGATAGAGCCAGTGGAACAGCTGCTTGGAGCGCAGCTTGGCGGCCTTCACGTCCAGCCCGGCTTCTTCCAGCACGGCTTTTATCTGTGGGCGCGACAGGCCCATCAAGTCGGTGCGACCATCCTCCCGCGGGGTCACCGCGCGCGGCACTGGCACAGGATCGATAAGGCCGGGAATCGGCATGAGGGGGCTGGCGGCTGATTGCATGGCGCGCCCTTAGACGATTTTTGCCGATTTTGGAAGCACAGCCGCCTAACGCAGTTTGGCGCATCCCAGCGCCGCCGCATCGATTGCCGTCGCCGCGCCGCGCAGCGCGTAGCTGTCGGCGAAACCGCGTCCGTCCGCGCCGACGCCCGCCACGCTCATGCTGCTGGCCGATCGCATGGCCGCGACGATTTGAGCGTCGCCGCGCTGGTCGGGTGCCCAGGCGTCGATTTGCCCCGCGACCAGCGTGAAGTGGCGTTCGCCCACCGTGAGCGTGACCGGCGCGCGCGGCGCGCGGGCGCGGCTCAGGCGCAGGTGCAACTGCCCGCGCACCCGCTGGCGCGGCCAGGTGCCGACCGACGCAAAGCCCCTGGACGTCTGGCCCCGTCGCGCGGCAGGCTGGGCAATGGCGTAGCAGCGCGGCCCGTTTTGCCCCAAGCCGGGATCGCGGAAAGCGCCCCAACCTTCGAAAATGCCGAGCGAATCGCGGGCCATGGCGGGCGAGCCCGCGAGCAGCGACAGGATCAGCAGGGCGGGGAAGCGGCGCATGATAGGGGCAAAGCCCATGCCGTCCTCTTTTGCAACCCCGCCCCGTTACGAAAGCGCGACGCGACGCTTGCCCAAGCCGTCACAGCGGTTATGAAGAAGCATCGATCATTGTCGCCGGGATTCGACCGAATCCCCGGCTATCGGCTTAAAAAGAAACGGACAGAACAGGGACATGAAGGCCACTATCGAACGCGCGACGCTCCTCAAGAGCCTGAGCCACGTCCAGTCGGTGGTCGAGCGGCGCAATACCATTCCCATCCTCTCGAACGTGCTGATCGAGGCGTCGGCCGACGGCGCGATCAAGCTGATGGCGACCGATCTCGACCTCCAGATCGTCGAAAGCGTGTCGGCGCAGGTGGAGCAGGCTGGCGCGACCACCATTTCGGCCCACACCCTGTTCGACATCGCGCGCAAACTGCCCGAAGGCAGCCAGGTGTCGCTCCAGGCGGCCGAGGGCAAGATGCTGATCCAGGCTGGCCGCGCCCGCTTCAACCTGTCCACCCTGCCGCGTGACGATTTCCCGGTGATCGCGGAAGGCGACCTGCCGACCCGCTTCGAACTGCCGGCCGAAACATTGAAGCAGATCATCGACAAGACGCGCTTTGCCATTTCGACCGAAGAGACGCGCTATTATCTGAACGGCATCTATTTCCACGTCACTGACGACGACCAGCCGGTGTTGAAGGCCGCGGCGACCGACGGCCATCGCTTGGCCCGCGTCACCGTGACCCGCCCGGACGGCGCAGAGGGGATGCCCGGCATCATCATCCCGCGTAAATGTATCGGCGAACTGCGTAAGTTGCTCGACGAAGTGGATGGTTCGGTCGGCATCGCGCTGTCAGCGAGCAAGATACGCTTCAACCTGGGCAGCGCGATCCTGACCAGCAAGCTGATCGACGGCACCTTCCCCGATTACAGCCGGGTGATCCCGACCGCGAACGACAAGCTGCTCAAGATCGATCCGCGCGGCTTCGAACAGGGCGTCGATCGCGTCGCCACCATCGCCACCGAAAAGACCCGCGCGGTCAAGATGAGCCTGGAGAAGGACAAGATCACCCTGTCCGTCACCAGCCCTGAAAACGGCACGGCGGCTGAAGAAGTACCCGGCGCTTTCCAGGGCGAGGGCTTCGATATCGGCTTCAACGCGCGCTATCTGCTCGACATATTGGGCCAGATCGACAGCGACCTGGTCGAACTGCATCTGGCCGATGCGGCCGCGCCCACGCTGATCCGTGAAAATGACGCCAGTCCCGCACTATACGTACTGATGCCGATGCGCGTCTGACTTTTCTTTTGGTGCAGGTTCCTACCTGCACCATTATGGATCGTCATGACAGGCCGTAAGTAATTCTCTGGCAAGGAGTTTGCGTTACCAACGGGCGCATGTCCCTGTTGCGCGCATCCCTTGCCGAAAATCCGTCCCGCCCGATGACGCTGATGGTTGCGCTCGGCCTGTCCGAAAGCGGGACCGAAGTGTCGGCCTCGTGGATTTCGGGCGCGTTCATCCACATCGCGCGGCTGTGGCCGCTGATCCTGCTGGCCAAGATCTGCGTCGTCGCGCTGCTGCAATTGCCCTTCTATTCCCACGACATCGTGCAGATCGGCCTCATGGTCGCGATGCTGCTCATCGATGGCGCGCTGATGCTTGCGCCGCGCCAGTCCTGGTTCCAGAGCCGGATGCCGCATATCCAGAACTGGATGATGCTGCCGCTGGTGTTCCTGTCGGGTCTGACGTTCAGCCTGTGGCTGGGGCAGGATGCCAAGGCGGCGACCGATGCGCTGTTCCTGGCGGCGGTGCCTGAATTGGCGGTGGCGCTGCTGGCGGTGTGCATTTTCGGCGACCGGCGACTGTTGGGGATCAGCTATTTCCTGGGTGCATTGCTGGTGTCGGTCGCGGAAAAGGCCGGTGTCGTCCAGATTGGCCTGCTGTGCAGTTGCGTTATCGTCATGCTCATCGCGACGCTGCGCCAAGCGACAGCCGACCGCGACCAGGCGATCGATCGGCATAGCCAGGATCTGCGCGCGCAGCGATCCGACCGGCTGTTGCAGGAACATGAGCGCACAGGGCGCGGCTGGTTCTGGGAAACCGATCGGCTGGGCTGCCTTACCTATATTTCCGACACGCTGGCCAAGACGCTGGATGCGCCCCTCGACGGATTGATCGGCCGGCCAATCACGGAAATCGTCCGCCCCGGCGACAAGAAGCAGGGTGATGGCGAACGGACGCTGGGTTTTCATTTGTCCGCCCGCACCGGCTTTTCCGACATCGCCGTGTGCGCCGCGCTGGCGAAAGAAGAACGGTGGTGGTCGATTTCGGGCCAGCCGGTATTCAACGAATATGGCCAGTTTCATGGTTTCCGCGGGTCGGGCACCGACCTGACTGAAATGCGCCGCAGCCAGGCGGAAGTAACGCGCCTGGCCCAATTCGATTCGCTGACGGGCCTCGCCAACCGCATCCAGATGCTCAGTTCGCTGGAGCAGGTGGTTGCCGCCCGCCATGGCAAGCCGGGCGAATGCGCGCTGATGATGCTGGACCTTGACCGGTTCAAGATCGTGAATGACACGCTGGGTCATCCCGCCGGCGACACGCTGCTGCGGCAGGTCAGCCAGCGGCTGCAGCGCGTGGTCGGCGACAAGGGGCTGGTCGGGCGCCAGGGCGGCGACGAGTTCAAGATATTGCTGCCCGGTCGCCACGATCAGGCTGGGCTGGCCCAGCTGGCGCAAGCGATCATCGCGTCGATCTCGCAACCCTATATGATCGAGGGGACGGCGGTCGTCATTGGCGTGTCGATCGGCATCAGCTGCTGTCCGCAGGACGGCGTCACCGCCGATGCGCTGATCCGCAACGCCGACCTTGCCCTCTACGCCGCGAAGGGCAATGGCCGTGGCGTCCATCGCTTCTATTCGTCGGACATGCATGCCGATGCGGAGGATCGCCGCGCGCTGGAGGAGGATCTGCGCCGGGCGCTCGCCGCCGACGGCCTGCATCTGGTCTATCAGCCGGTGGTGTCGTCCAAGACCGAGCAGATTACCGGTTACGAAGCGTTGCTGCGCTGGAATCACCCGGTGCGCGGGCCGATTTCGCCGGCTCTTTTCATCCCGATCGCGGAGGATAGCGGGTTGATCGGCCAGATTGGCGAATGGGTGATGCACACCGCCTGCCGTGATGCCGCCGACTGGCAGGACGGCATCCGCGTCGCCGTCAACGTCTCGCCCAGCCAGTTCGCCAATCCCGGCTTCCCGTCCACGGTGATGAACGCGCTTGCCGGCGCGCAGTTGGCCCCAGAACGGCTGGAACTGGAGATCACCGAAAGCGTCTTCCTGAACGACGATGACGGCACCGACGCGATGTTCACCCGGCTCAAGGCGATCGGCGTCCGGCTGGCGCTCGATGATTTCGGCACCGGCTATTCCTCGCTCGGCTATCTGAAGAAGGCGCCGTTCGACAAGATCAAGATCGACCAGAGTTTCGTGCGCGGCGCCGCGACCAAGGGCAGCCGCAACAGCGCGATCATCAAGGCGATCGTCAGCCTAGCCGAAGCGCTGGGCATGGACACCACGGCGGAGGGCGCGGAGACGCAGGACGAACTGGCGCTGATCCGTCAGTTGGGGTGCAGCCATATCCAGGGCTATATCTACGGCCGGCCGATGCCCGCAGCGGACGTGCTGGCGGGCCAGCGCAGCCAGGGCACCGCCGCCAGCGCCAACGGCTTCCAGTCCAGTCGGCCCGAACGCAAGACGATGCTGCGCACTATCGCGATCCATCATGACGGCCATGTCTATACCGGCCGCGTCCGCAACATTTCCGCCACCGGCGCGCTGATCGAGGGGTTGTGGAATGTGCCGGAAGGCACGTTGTTCGCTATCGAGCTGGCGGAAAACCAGTTCGTCAACGCGACCGCGCGTTGGGCTAAGGACGACCGGATGGGCGTGGAATTCGCGGGATCGGTCGACATCAGCACCCTACGCAATGCGCCCAAGTCGATGGCGGGGTGAGGCGCATAGCGGTTCTGGCAATGAAATGTCACAGTGCCGCACGGGAACGCCGCACCTATTCGGCGATTATGTTCGACGCAAGTGTCAGCATGAGGATGGGCAAATGCGCAATTGGGATGAGGACAAGAAGAAGCCTGCACGCCGTCGTGGCGTCGGCAATTTCGCAGTGCTGGGCATGGCGATGGTTCTGGGCATCGCCGCCCTGAGCGCCTATGTCATTTCGGGCAAGGACGCGCCGGTAAAGCCGGCGAGCGGGTCCGCCAATGCCATGGCATTGGCAAGTTCCAAGCCTGCGACGCTCTAATCCACCCTTAGCAGGCCGGCCTGTCCGGCATGATGAAACGACAAAGGGGAGGCGCAGATGTTGCGCCTCCCCTTTGTCGTTTTCCCAATCTCGAAGTGCGCGATCAGGCGGCGATCGCCACCGGTTCCATGCCCGGCTCCGCCACGATCATCCCGCGGCCCAGGGTGCGGATCAGGCCGATGAAGCGGGTTGCTTCGCGCACGATCATCGCCTTGTTGAAACAGGCGGCTGCGCCCCGGTCCATCGCTTCGGCGACGATCGGCGCGCCCTCGCGCATCAGGCTGGACAGCATGATGACCGGGCATGGCTCCATGTCCATGATCTCGTCCAATATCGCCAGGCCATCCTTGCCCGGCATGGCGATGTCCAGGGTCACGACATCGGGCTTTTCCAGCCGGATCATGTCGATCGCCTCCTCGCCATTGCGGGCGATGCCGACCACTTCGATTCGCCGGTCGCGCTCCAGCAGCGTTTCGATCATCGCGCGGATGGTGAGCGAATCGTCGACCACCACTATCCTGACGGGCTTCATCACAGGCGTCTCCCCAAACCGTTACACGCCATCATAACGGCCGGGGAACGAAAGGCTTTAATGTCCCTAATGCATATTTAACTACGCGGCCGATTGCCCGCCGCGAAATTGGGGAAGAAGAGTTTGCGGAAGCTGATCGACACGGTCCGGCCCAGCGGGTCGAGATAGCCCGGCTGGTAGCGCAGCGGCGTCGCCCCGGTCGCGTCGGTGACGTCGCGCCGCTGATTGAAAATATTGTCGATGTTGAACGACACCCGCGCGCCGCGCAGGAAGGGGATCTTGCGCTCCAGCCCCTGCACCTGCCCCAGATTGGCGAAGAGGCGCAGGTTCGCGGTGGCCAGGCTGCCGAAATTCAGCCGCGAACTGCCGCCCGCCGTGCCGGTCAAGGCACCGTCGACATGGGTGCCGCTTTCCCAGTCGACGCCCAGCCGCGCGCCGATGCCGTTATTCATATAGCCAACCCGCGCCTCTATCTCGTGCCGGGGCTGGCCGCCCGACGATCCGGTGGCGTCGCCGTTCAGCAGGTCTAGTTGCGGCACGCCCGGCGCGATGACGATGCTCTCGGCCAGATGCCAGGTGTGATAGAGGCTGAACGTCATACGCCCGCCGCCCTGGCCGCCGCCACGACCCCCGCCAAAACCGCCGCCGGGGCCACCGCCGCCCGGACGTCCGCCGCCGCCCGGCCCGGCATTATTGCCCTCACCACGCGGACGATCGCCGCCGCCTTCCTGTCCGGGGGCGCGTGGGCCGCGATTGCCGAACAGCGCCTGCAATTCGGGTGGCCGGTCCTCCGGCTTGCCGCCCGATGCGCGCCACGCCTCTACCAGCTTTTGCACATGCGACTTGATCGGGATCGACAGGTCGAACCCCCAGCGCAGTTGCTCGCTCTGGGACGCCAGGAAGTTGATCGGCCGCGCGTCGATCTGGAGCAGGTTGCCGCCGCTGTCGCGGATGAAGCGCTGCGGATAGGCGGCCTCCAGCGCGGGAGTGGGCGTGGGGAAGGCGGCGATCGGATTGCTGGTGCGGCTGTTGAGATAGGTCGCGGTCAGCGTCAGGTTTGGCTTTTCGAACGGCTTGATCCGAGCGCTCAGGCGGAACTGGTCGCGCACGCTTTCGCGCAGGGTCGCGTTCCCGCCCGATAGTTGCGACACGAACACGGTCGGCCCGGTCGCATAGTCGAACACCGACACGTTGGGCGTGACGATCTGCGGATCGGTGATCTGCGTGCCGGTGGGCGCGGCGCGATCCTGATTGGCGGACATCAGGATCTGCACCGCCTTGACCGGCTCCCAGCGCAGGCCATAGCCCAGCGTAGAGAGCGTGCCGAAGTCGGAATAGCGCTGCGCCGCGGCGTTGAAATTGACGCCGATGTCGCCTACCGCGCCCAGCACGTCGCGAGACCGGCTGGTCAGCGGCAAGTCGACGCTGATCTGGCCGCTGCCGATCTGCCGGTCATAATCCGACCGGCTTTCGACGCCCGATCGCACCGACCGGCTGGAAAAATCATTGGTCGATGCGCCAAGGCGGATCGATGTCATCACGTCACCCGCAGGCAGGTCGAACAGCATGCCGCTGACCAGCAGGTCGCCCTGCACGGCACGGCTTTCGGCACGCGCTCGGTCGGTCAGCCGGGTGGACAGCAGGTCCGGGGCGAAACTGCCATAGGGATTGACAGTCGCGTCGCCGGCATCCAGCGCCGCCTGGATCGCGCCGGTGTCTATGCCGCGATCGGTGCGGGTGCGGGTGATCGACAGGTCGCCATTGCCGGTGAAGGACCATTGCCAGCTGCCGCCCAGTCGCCCGCTCAAGGTCAGCCCGACATGGCCGGTCGTGCCCTTGGTCTGCTGCTGTAACGCGCCGCCCTGCGCCAGATAACGATAGAGGGTGACGTCGTTGCCGAAGGGCGAAAAGGGGCTGCCTGCCGCCAGATCGAACGCGCCCTGCGACAGGCCCTGGAGCGAATCGCTGTCGGACAGTTCCAGCCGCCCGTTGAGCGTCGCCGACACGCCGCCCAGCGCGCGGGCGAGGGTGGCGTTGGCGGAAAAACTCTCCGTCTCGGGGCTGAGCGTGCGATAGCGGGTCAGGTCGCTGACGCTGGTGGCGTTCGCACCTGCGACGAAGTCATTGATCGATGGCGCGCCCGTCGCGGCGCTGCCGGGCACGCTGGCGACCGTCACATTTTGCCCGACCAACGCCGACAGCGTTGGATCGATCTCACCACCGACGCCGGTTCCCACGATATTACCCGCCAGCGCATAGGGGCGACCCGGCGCAGTGGCGGTGATGCCTCGCTCGCTTTCCAGCAGGGCGGCGGCGCGGCTATATTGCAGGTTCAGGGTGAAGCGATTGTCGCCCTGGATGCGCAGCAACCCGGCTTCCACCTTGCCATTTTCCCGCCCGCCCTGGGTCGTGGTGGCGACGCGCCCTTCCGCCGTTTCGGCGCGGAAACGCTGGCGCAGGACGATGTTCACCACCTTTTGCGTCGGCGCATAGCCGTAGGAGAGGGCGACCTGTTCGGGCAATATGTCGACCCGCTGCACCGCTTCGGACGGAATATCCTGAATTTCGGAAAAGCTGGATATGCGCTTGCCGTTCAGCAGGATGACCGGCGACCCGTTGGTCTGCGGCGACAATTCGCTGATCAGTTCAGATATGGAGGTGACGCCCAGCGCGCGCACATCGGCGGCGGACAATTGCTGTTCGGGCTGGACGTCGCCGATTACCGATCCGCGCTGCGGCTGGCCGGTAACGACGATTTCTTCGCCTTCTTCCATTTCCACGGGGGGTGCGGCCTTCTTTTCCTCCTGCGCCATCAGGGCACCGGGCGCGACGCCGGCCATGAGCGCGACACAGAATAGGCAAGCGGAAAAACGCACGAAAACCCCCACAGACAAACCGGAACCTGATGACTGGCCCTGATCACTGGCCTAGCAGCCGCTTGTCGCAAGATATTGGCAACAACCAGTGATATTTGTCGCAAGATGTAATGCGGTCGGCTGAACGGGGGCTGAGGCCGAAATTCAGGCAGCATCGTGGAAGATGATGCCGAGCGTATAGCGCACCCCCGACAGCAGGCGGCTGACGCCGTGCCGCATCTGCACCCGATGCACGCCGCGCGCGCCCATCACCGGCCGGTCGCGCACCGGGAAGATGATCGCGTCGCCCTGGCCCAGCGGCACCACTTCGGCCCGCGACTGCATCCGCGGCCGCTGCTCGGTCAGGATAAAGGCGCCGCCGGTAAAGTCGCGCTCAGATTGCGACAGCAGGATCGCGACCTGCAGCGGGAAGATGTGCGGACCATAGACATCCTGGTGCAGCGCGTTCCAGTCGCCTGCCTCATAGCGCAGCAGCAGCGGGGTCGGCTTGTCCTGCCCGGCCAGCGCGCAGCGGGCCAGGAAATCGGCATGGCGCGCCGGATAGATGTCGCCCGTCCCCAGCATTGTCGCCCAGCGATTGGCCTGCGCCGCCAGTGCGGGATAGAGGCTTTCCCGCAGCACGGCGATCGGATCGGGCAGCGGATAGGCGCAATAGCGATAGCGCCCGCGACCATAGCCATGGCGCGCCATCACCACTTCCTTGCGAAAAGCGCGGGGATCGTCCCACAGCGCGACGATCGCGGCGCATTGGTCGGGGGAAAGCAAGGCGGGCAGGCGCGCCGCGCCATGGCGGTCGAGATCGGTGAGGTCCATCGGTGCAGAATGGACGGATCGCCTTCACGGGTCATCCCGCGCCTTGCCTTCAAAGCTTTCCTTCGCCGCCGCCGCTTCCTAGGATGGCGGCATGCACACCCTTTATCCCCCGATCGCCCCCTACGCCTCCGGCCATCTCGACGTTGGCGAGGGCCATCATGTCTATTGGGAACGGGCCGGTACGCCGGGCACCAAGCCGGCGGTGTTCCTGCATGGCGGGCCGGGCGGCGGCATATCGCCCGATCATCGCCGCCTGTTCGACCCGGCGCGCTACGATGTGCTGTTGTTCGACCAGCGCGGTTGCGGCCAGTCGACGCCCCATGCGGACCTCAACGCCAACACGACCTGGGATCTGGTCGCCGATATCGAGCGGCTGCGCGCGATGATGGGCGTGGAGCGATGGCTGGTGTTCGGCGGTAGCTGGGGATCGACGCTGGCGCTGGCCTATGCGCAGGCGCATGTCGAACGGGTCACCGAACTGGTTCTGCGCGGTATCTTCACGATCCGCAAACAAGAGATCGACTGGTATTATCAGGAAGGGGCAAGCCGCATCTATCCCGATAAATGGGAGCGGTTCGTCGCGCCGATCCCACAGGCTGAGCGCGGCGATCTGGTGGCGGCCTATCGCCGCCTGCTGACCGGTCCGGATCGGGCGGCGCAGGTCGTGGCGGCGCGGGCGTGGAGCGTGTGGGAAGGGGAGACGATCCGTCTGCTGCCTGACCCGGCGCTATCGGCGACCCATGATGCGGACGATTTCGCGCTGGCCTTCGCCCGGATCGAAAATCATTATTTCGTTCATGGCGGCTGGCTGGAGGATGGGCAGTTGATCCGCGACGCGGGCAAGCTTGCGGACATTCCGGGCGTCATCGTGCAGGGCCGATACGACATGGCCTGCCCGGCGGAAACCGCCTGGGCGCTGCACCGCGCCTGGCCGCAGGCGCGCTTCGAGATGATCGAAGGGGCGGGACATGCCTATAATGAACCGGGAATATTGGACGCGCTGATCCGCGCGACGGATGGGTTTGCGGTTTAGGGCGAGCACCTTTGGCTGAACCCACGCCGTTCGTGCTGAGTAGGGGCTGAGCGAAGTCGAAGACCCGTATCGAAGCATCAGACGCCGCGCTGCATCCTTCGATACGCCATTTGCCCTTCGGTCGTCTTCGACTCCGACTGCGCTCAATGGCTACTCAGGACGAACGGTTCTAAAAACCAACATGTTCAGCGCGTTTCAGGCCCGAGCGCGGGATCGAGGTCGCGCGGGCGGGTGAAGCTGGCAATGGTCGCGATATTCTCGCGCGCCTGGGTCCAACTCTCGATGGGCAGGTCGAGCACGGCAATGCTCGCGGTCGGGAATTTGACCTCCACATCCTCGCGCAGCGGATTGACGCCGTCGTCGGGGACGAGGTCGAGGATCAACTCCTCCAGCCCCGGATTATGCCCGGCGAGCAAGGCGCTGTCGACGCTGTCGGGCAGGTCGCGCACGACGTCGAACAGGGTGGGTGCCGAAGCCAGGTAGATGCGCCGGTCCCAGCGCGCGTCCAGCGTCTGGCCATAGCCTGCGAAAAAGGTTTCCAGCGTCTGCATGACCCGCGCGGCCGGGGAGGCGACCAGCAGGTCGAACTGCATTTTCCGCTGGGCGGCGAACTGACCCATCAGCATTGCCGCTTTCTCGCCACGGCGATTCAAGGGTCGGTCGAAATCGCGCGCCACCGGATCGTCCCAGTCCGATTTGGCGTGGCGCAACAGGGTCAGGCGCTTCATTGTCTCTCCTGTTCGGGAGTCCCTGATGGGGGCAGGCCGGATTCGCGCCCCTGATGCCCCAATGGGGCGGGTTCGCCAAGCGTTTCGCGATGCGCCGCGCCGCTGACGGCGATGATCGCTTCGTCCAGCGTCAGGCGGCGGATCGGCGTTCCGGGCGGGAAGGCGCTAAGCAATCGGCTGGGCAGGGCGGCGGACAGGATGACGAAATGGCCCTTGTCCTCGGCCCGGCGGATGAGGCGGCCAAAGGCCTGGGCCAGCCGCGCGCGGATCAGCCGGTCGTCATAAGCGCTGCCCCCGCCAGCCAGCCGCCGCGCGGCGTGCAGCACGGTGGGCTTTGACCAGGGCACCCCCTCCATCACCACCAGCCGCAGCGAATGGCCCGGCACGTCCACGCCGTCCCGCAACGCATCTGTGCCCAGCAGCGAGGCGCGGGGATCGTCGCGGAAGATGTCGACCAGCGTGCCGGTGTCCATCGGGTCGACATGCTGGGCGTAGAGCGGCAGGCCCGTGCGCGCCAGCCGGTCGGCGATGCGGGCATGGACCGCGCGCAGACGGCGGATCGCGGTGAACAGCCCCAGAGTGCCCCCGCCCGCCGCCTCGATCAACCGGCCATAAGCCCCCGATAGCGCCGCGATGTCGCCGCGCTTGATGTCGGTCACGATCAGCACTTCGGCGCGCCCCGGATAGTCGAACGGGCTGGCCGCCTCGAATCGTTCCGCGCCATGGGGCAGGTGGATTGCGCCGCTGCGCGCCTCCGCATTGGACCAGTCGCCGCCGCCCTTGAGCGTTGCGGAGGTCAGCAGCACGCCCTGCGCGGGTTTGAGCACGGTTTCGGCGAGCGGCCGGGTCGGGTCCAGCCAGTGGCGATGGATGCCGATATCATATTCGCGTCCCTCGACCCGATCGACGGTCATCCAGTCGACATAGTCGGGGTCGGCCGGACCGCCGATCCGGGCCAGCAGCGCCAGCCAGGCGGCAATCAGGTCGCGCCGCCAGCCAAGCGAGGCGATCGCGCCCTCGACCCGCGCCCGTGCCGCGCCGTCCAGCCAGTCGGGCGCATCCTCGATCACCGCCTCCATCCGGCGCGAAAGGCGCACCAGCGGCTTGATGAGGGCGTCGAGCGCCAGTGCGCCCTCTTGCGCGGCCTCGACCAGCGCGCCGTCGGGTTCGGCCAGTTCCGTCTCCAGCCCGTAGCCTGCATCGGCTTCGCCCGTCGCTTCCGCGCGGGTATAGACGGTGCCGCGCACGGCGGCGAGCAGCGCTTCCAACGGTCCGAACGGTTCGCCCGCCACCACGCGCTTGAGCCATTCGTCGGCAGGCAGCGCCTGCGCCGCGTCCACCGCCGCGCGGATCGCCTGGCCGCCTTCCTCGTCATAGCTGGCGAGATCGGACAGGCGCGCGGCCAGCCCCCGCCTGCGCCCGCGCGATCCGCCCTCCGGCCCCATGATCCAGCGGCGCAGTTCGATCGCCTCCTGACCCGACAGGGCGACGGAGAAAGTGGAATCGGCCGCATCGAACAGATGATGGCCCTCGTCGAAGATGATGCGTTGCGGGCGCTGGCCCGTTTCGCGCCCGCGCGCCGCGTTGATCATCACCAGGGCATGATTGGCAATGACGATGTCCGCATCGGCCGACGCGCGCGCCGATCGCTCGATGAAGCATTTGCGGTAGTGCGGACAGCCGGCATAGATGCACTCACCGCGCCGATCGGTCAGCGCAGTGGAGCCGTTGCGGCGGAACAGGGTGGGCAGCCAGCCGGGCAGGTCGCCACCGACCATGTCGCCATCCTTGCTGAACGCCGCCCAGCGCGCGACCAACTGCGCCAATATCGCGGCGCGGCCGGTAAAGCCGCCCTGCAACGCATCTTCCAGATTGAGCAGGCAGAGATAATTTTCGCGTCCCTTGCGCACCACCACCCGCTTCGCCGCGACCGCTGCATCGGGGAACAGGCGCAGCGATTCGCGATCGAGCTGGCGTTGCAGGGCTTTAGTATAGGTTGACACCCACACCGTCCCTTGCGCTTCACTGGCCCAAAGGGAGGCGGGGGCGAGATAGCCCAATGTCTTGCCGATGCCGGTGCCCGCTTCGGCCAGCAGCATATTGGGCTGGTCGCGATGCTTGCGCGGCATGAAGGCGGCGCTGGCGGCGGCCGCATAGGCGCGCTGACCGGGGCGGGGTTCAGCGCCCGCGCCGGTCAGCGCGTCCAGGCGCGCCAATATCTGATCCTCTTTCAGGCTGATGGTGCGCGGCGCGGGGCGCGGCTGCGCCTCCTCCCATTCGGGCAGTTTGGAAAAGAGCCAGCGCTCCGCCTCCCTGGGCCGGGCGATGCGCGGCGCGACGAGCGGCGACCAGGGCCAGCGCAGCCGGTGGAGCGCCTGCGCCGATGTCCAGCCGCCCTCCCGCTCGCTCCAGTCGGGTGATTCGATTCGGCCCAGCAGCAACGCCGCGCCCTGTTGCAGCAGCGCCGGTATGTCCGATTCGCTGGTCGGCGCAGGCAGGCCGAGCGCGGCCGCCAGACCTTTGGGCGTGGGCACCAGGAAGCGGGCCGGGTGGAGAAAAGCCCAGAGTTCGAGCAGGTCGAGTCCGTTGAGTTCGGGATAGCCGAGCCGCTGGCCGGTGAGCGGGGCATTGAGCAGCAGCACCGGGGTTTCGGCGGTGCGCGCGATCGCCTGCCCCTTGGCCAGCGCCTGGGTGCGGTCGCCTTCGCGCAACCAGATGCCACCATGGCTGGCGTGGAGCGCGGGCAGGGTGGCGGGATCGATCACCCGCCAAGGCTTAGGCGAGCAGGAACAAAAGGAAAACCCTGAAATATGGGGCGGTTCAGCCCGTGCGCCGCCCGAAACCGCCGCCGCCAAAGCTGGCGGTGCCGAATGCGGCCTGGGCACGCGGCTGGAACGCGACCGGCGTGCGTTTGGCGGCGCGCGCCATTTCAAGCCGCTCGTACAGCGGGCCGTCGCTCAATTCATAGGGGAAGCGGATGCCCATCCGGTCCTCTTCGGACCAGCGGACCGTACCGAAGACGATATAGCCGTCCAGATCGATCTGACATTGCGATCGCGCGGGCAGGGTGCAGCCTACCACCTGCGCGCCGCCTTCGCTCAGATCGACGATGGTGCCTTCCAGGCTGTCCAATACCGTCGTTATGACGATAGGAATGTCCACGGCAATGCGTTCGCGGCTGCGCTGTATCTGCATATCGCCTCCAAATTACGGCAATTATCGGCTCGCAAGGTTAATGAAATCTTAAATTGAGAACGATTCTTAACGTGGATTTGCCGCCAATAGCCGTTTTCTTTCGTCCTGTCCGGGTTTAGGGGGCGTTGCATGACCATTTCCGACATCATCCGTACCGCCGCGACCGGATCCAAGGCCTGGCCCTATGAAGAAGCCCGCAAGCTTCTGAAGCGCTACAAGCTTAATGAGCAAGAGGGCGGCGCGCCGGACAAGGGGCATATCCTGTTCGAAACCGGCTATGGCCCGTCGGGTCTGCCCCATATCGGCACCTTCAACGAAGTGTTGCGCACGACCATGGTCCGCAATGCCTTTCATTCGCTGTCGGATATTCCGACCCGGCTGGTGGCGTTCAGCGATGATCTGGACGGCTTCCGCAAGGTGCCCGACAATGTGCCGAACCAGGCGATGCTGGCTGAATATCTGGGCAAGCCGCTGACGCAGGTGCCCGATCCGTTCGAGAAATATGAAAGCTTCGCGCATCATAATAATGCGACGCTGCGGGAATTTCTCGACAGTTTCGGCTTCGATTATGAATTTGTGTCTGCGACTGAGCAATATCAGGCCGGCGCATTCGACGACGCGCTGCGGCAGGTGCTGCGCCGTTATCAGGCGATCATGGACATCATGCTGCCGACGCTGCGCAAGGAACGCCAGGCGACCTATTCGCCGGTCCTCCCGATCAGCATGAAGAGCGGCATCGTGTTGCAGGTGCCGGTGGAGGTGATCGACGCCGAAGCCGGGATCGTCCGTTTCGTCGATGAAGGCGAAACGATCGAACAATCGATCCTGGGCGGCGCGGCCAAGCTGCAATGGAAGGTCGATTGGGCGATGCGTTGGTATGCGCTGGGCGTCGATTATGAAATGGCGGGCAAGGATCTGATCGATTCGGTCACGCAATCGTCCAAAATCTGCCGCGCGCTCGGTGGTCGCCCACCTGAAGGTTTCAACTATGAAATGTTCTTGGACGAAAAGGGCGAGAAGATTTCCAAGTCCAAGGGCAATGGCCTGAGCCTGGAGCAATGGCTGACCTATGGCCCGCAGGAGAGCCTGGCCTTCTACGCCTATCGGGAACCGAAAAAGGCCAAGCAACTGCATATGGGCGTCATCCCGCGCGCAGTGGACGAATATGAGCAGTTTCGTGCGCAATACGCTGAACAGCCGATTGAGAAAAAGTTGGGCAATCCAGTTCACCACATCCATAATGGCAAAGTACCGACTGACGGCCCACCCGTGACATTTGGCCTTCTCTTGAATCTTGTGGGGGTTCTTGGTTCGAGCGCCACAGAGTCACAAGTTCGGGGTTATTTGGACAAGGTTCTAGGTACAGACCCAAACCCAAAGCCTATTCCGCGAATGATCGGCGACTTCATAAACGACATCGATGTTCTGCCTGGCGACCATCTTGGCAAGTGGATCGAGTGCGCCTTGGCTTATAATCGCGATTTCGTCGCGCCGACGCTTCAGCGCCGTGCGCCCGACGCGAGCGAAGCCGCAGCACTGCAACGGCTGGATGCCGAACTTGCGGCGCTGCCGGAAGGGGCATCGGCCGAGGATATCCAGAATATCGTCTATGCCATCGGCAAGGATGAGGCGTTCGGCTTCGCGGAATTGCGCGATTGGTTCAAGGCACTCTACCAGACGCTGCTGGGCGCTGACCAGGGACCGCGCATGGGCAGTTTCATCGCGCTGTACGGCGTAGAGAATAGCCGCAAGCTGATCGCGCAGGCGCTCGCCGCCTGATCGCAAATCCCGTCAATGGTGCCGGAACATTCCGCTGTCATGGGACGTTCTGCGCATCGGTCCACCCCCCTTTCGGACTGGTGATGTGCTTTGCGCGCGTCATCGGCCGCGCGCGCCCGGAAACGAGCCGCGCGGCCAATTAGGGCGGTGAATGTAAAATGGCCCCAGACTCATCGTCCGGGGCCATTTTCTTTAAGTCTTGCCTATTTTACCAGAAAAAGGCGCGATGGGCGGTGATGACGCGGCCGGTACGCACGTTGACCAGCAGCACGTCGTTATAGTGGCGGACCCAGCGCTGGTTCACGCCTGGACGGGTCAAGCGATAGCGGTTGGTGTCAGCGATATAATAGCGCGAGTTGTAATAGGCCGGGCGGAGTTGCGCGCCGGCATTCCACTGGCTGTAGCGGAAGGGCGCGCGCCAGTTGCCGCCGCGATAGACGTCGCGATGGTTGCGGCGATAGTCGCGCCAGTCCTCGCGCGTTTCCTGGCGGGCCTGGCGAACGTCCTGACGTTGTTCACGCACGTCGCGGCGGTCGCCATAGCGCTGGGCCTGGCGCAGGTCGCGCTTTTCCTCGCGCAGGTTGCGTTCGCTGCGGCGCGCTTCGCCGTAAGATTGGGCCGACGCGACGCTGGGTGCGACGGTGGCGGCCAGCAGGCCCAGGATGATGAGTTTACGCATAGAAATTCTCCCATATGCTGTGGCGGTTGAACCTGTCCGGCAGGACCGGGTTCCCTCGCCTAGGAATGGGTTATGCGATCCGGCGGCTGAACGGCGCGAGAATGAAGCTGTCAGTTTTCAGTCATTTATGTCGCAAAGTGTAACCGCCCACGAGAGGGGTCAGCCCCAGGGATGCTCGCGAAACCATTTGGTGACGACATATTTGGTTCCGCGTTCCACCGGGCGGGCGGCGTGCAGGCTGAAGCGGTTGGGTGCCCCGTCGCGGTCCATATTGTTCCAGATCAGGATCATCCCCTCGACCGGCGGCACCATGAATTCGCATTGCGTGAAATGGGTTTCGCCGCCTGCCTCCACCGGCGACAGATAGATCATCGCGGTCCATGTCCGCTGCCCGCCGCTGGTGCGCATCTGCGGCCAATAGCTGGCGGTGACCGGAAAATAGTCGCAATGCACCTTATATTCCTGCCCCGGCGCATAGCGTTGCCCTTGGAGCGTTTCGCCATGGCGGGCGGGCAGGCCGGTCAGCGCGCAGATGCGATCGCTCACCGCCAGCACCAACTGATCCCAGGGATTGAGGTTGCAGCTATGGCTGGTGCGATAGTCGGCGTTGGCGCTGCCCGAAAACAGGGTGGACGGCTTGGCGTCTGCGTCGATCATCGCGCGCAGGTCCGCACATTCTTGCGCGGTCAGGAAATCCTGGCGGCCATAGATTTCGAGATGCGGGGCGTCGATGCGATGCACCATCGGGTTTCGACCCAATCGCTTGCGCACATCCTCGCCGATCCCGGCGCGCAGCAGCGACGTGACGCCGCCATCATCATGTTCGTCGGTCATGGCCGCGTCCTGCCACAGGGTAGCCCTAGATGAAAAGACCCCGGCGCGTTTCCGCACCGGGGTCAGTTGTCCTGAAGGCCACTTCAGGGAGGGAGTTCGCCTGAGATCAGCGCGGCTGTCGCCGCAGCATCACCAGAAGAAGTTGTGGATCACGTCGACGACATAACCGTCGCGAACATCGACCAGCATCGCGTCATCATAATAGCGGACCCAGCGCAGCGTGCCGTAGGCCGGCGGCAGGCGGTAGCTATAGGGATCGTCCAGCCAATAGTTGTTGGAATAGAGCAGGCTGCTCAGGACGATGCCGACAGAGAAGCGGCGATAGCCATAGTCCCAGCCGCGCGGGGCGTAATAGCGGCCCATGCGGTAGCGGTCGCCATAGCGGTTGCGATAGCTGTTCCAGTCATAGCGCCGGTCCTGACGCCAGCCACTGTCCCAGCGCCGCTGGTTGCTCCAGCGCGTGCGGTCGTCATAGCGGCGGCCATTATTCCAGTTCGCGCCATTTTGGCCTCGATTGTCGGTCCAGCGGCGATCGTCGCGGCGGTCATCACGCCGGTCGTCCCTGCGATCATCGCGCCGATCGTTGCGCCAGTCCTGGCGATCATCCCGACGATCGCTGCGTCCATCCTGCCGCGCGTCGCGGCGGTCATTGCGCCAGTTTTGCTGGTTTTCGCGCTGGTCGTTGCGGCGATCCTGCCCATTTTGCTGGCGATCGTCGCGCCGGTCTTGCCGCGCTTCGCGCTGCGCCGGAATGCCGGAGCGGTTCTGGTCGCCGCGCCATTGCGGATTGACGCGCTGTTCAGGCCGCTGTTCGATCCGACGCTCGGGGCGCACTTCCGGTCGCGGTGGTGCCATCTGCTGCACCGGCCGTTCGGCCGTGCGCTGCTGCGAGCGTTGCGCCTGGTCGGCGCCTCGCGGCTGGTTCATGCGGTTGCCGCGCGACACGGCAGCGCCGCCTTCGACGCGACCGGCGCGCTCACCACCGCGATTGCCGCGCTGCTCCTGGTTGCTCTGGGCATAGGCCGGGGCTACACCGCTCAGCAGCGTTGCGGCCATCAGACCCGCCAGCATCATCTTCCTCACCATCATCGTGACTTTCATTGGCCGGGGGCACTTCGCTCCCTCATAAATTCTTTCTAGGACAGTCGCGATGTCGTGATGCTGAACCCGTCAGACAGCGATTTGAAAGAATCGGCGGGTGGCGACGGATAGGTGCTATTCAGTCGAGCAGTGTCCGTTGGTACGTGTCGCAAGGGCGACGAACCCCCGGAACCCCCGTAAAAGCTGATCCAGATCAGTGCGCTGCCATGTAACTGCCTATAGGACTGACGAGTGACGAGAACCCCCGAAGCTGGCCAGACCCGCCAGGCCCTGCGCAAAGCGACGATGGAATCCCATCATGTGGTCGATGCCATCTACGCCGACTTCGCGCTCGATTCGGCGGTCGATTATCGTGCTTTCCTGACGGCGCACGCCAAGGCGCTGGGCGGCCTGGAAGCCGTGGCGCGGCCCGATGCGCCGCGGTTGCCGCTGCTGGCGCAGGATCTCGCCGCGCTCGATATGCCCGTTCCCGATCCCTTGCCATTGGCGGCCAGCACCGGCGACGGCTTCCATTGGGGGCTGCGCTATGCGTTGGAGGGATCGCGCCTGGGCGGCGCCATGTTGTCGCGCCAGGTCGCGCCCGGCCTGCCCAAGGCCTATCTGTCGGCCGCGCATGGCAAGGGCGAATGGATAGCCTTCCAGCAGGCGCTCGATAGCGCCGCCATGGAAGGCGGCGAAGGCTGGCTGGACGACGCCGTGCAGGGCGCGCAGGCCGCCTTCGCCTTGTTCGCGCAGGCAGGACGAGGCGCGCAGGCCGGCTGCCCGACGGGTGAGGCAGTTGGTCATGGCTGACCGTGAAGTCCCCGAACCCCGTTTCGCGGTCGATCTCAACAATTGCGATCGGGAACCGATCCATGTGCTGGGGACGGTCCAGCCCTTCGGCTTCCTGATCGCGCTGACCGCCGACTGGCTGGTGTCGCGCGTGTCGGCCAACAGCGCGCAATTTATCGGCCTGTCTCCCGACGACATGCTGGGCAAGCCGATCCACACCCTGCTGGACGGGGAGGCGATCCATGCGCTGCGCAATCGCATCACCCTGCTGCGCGGCCCCGATTCGGTCGAACGCCTGTTTTCGATTCCCTTGATGGCGGGCGGTCCGGCCTTCGACGTGGCGGTGCATTTCTCCGGCTCGCTCGTAGTGGTCGAGGCGGAACCGGCGGCGCATGACGAGATGGAGGCGAGCAGCACCGTCCGTTCGATGGTCGCCCGGCTGGCACAGGCCGACAGCATGACCGCCTTCCTGCGCGATGGCGCGCGGCAGGTGCGGGCGCTGACCGGGTTCGACCGGGTGATGGTCTATCGCTTCGCCGATGGCGGCGATGGCGAAGTGGTTGCCGAGGCGTTGAAGCCCGGCATCGACAGTTTTTTTGGCCTCCATTATCCCGCCTCCGACATTCCTGCGCAGGCGCGCGCGCTTTACATGCGCAATATCTTCCGCGTGATCGCCGATGTGAAGGCGCGGCCGGTGCCCATCGTGCCGCAACTCGACCCGACCGGCGCGGCGCTGGACATGTCGCTATGCCTGACCCGTGCCGTGTCGCCGATCCATATCGAATATCTTGGCAATATGGGGGTGGGCGCCTCGCTCTCCATCTCCATCATCGTGGAAGGCCGGCTCTGGGGGTTGTTCGCCTGCCACCATTATGCCCCGCGCCTGCCGACCTTTGCGCAGCGCAGCGCCGCCGAACTGTTCGGCCAGATATTTTCGATGATGCTGGAGAGCCGCGAGCGCGGCGAAACCGCCACCTATGAAGGCAAGGCGCGGCAGGTGGCCGACCGGCTGCTGTCGGCGGTGGCACAGGACCATGATCTCCTGTCCAACGCCCGCTGGCTGGGCGACATCATCTTCGACACCATCCCTGCCGATGGCGTGGGCGTCTATATAGACGGGCAGATGACTTTTTCGGGTCTTGCCCCCGATGAATCCGCTTTCGTCGCGATCGTATCCATGATGAACCGGGTCGCGGCCAGCCAGGTCTATACGACCGACAATCTGTCGTCGGTCCTGCCCGAAGCCGCCGTCTATGCCGATCGCGTGTCGGGCCTGCTGGCGATCCCGCTTTCGCGCCGTCCGCGCGACTATGTCGTGTTGTTCCGGGCTGAACAGTTGCGATCGGTGCGCTGGGCCGGCAATCCTGAAAAGGCCATAGAATATGGCCCCAACGGACCGCGCCTGACCCCGCGCAAGAGTTTCGAACAATGGTCGCAACTGGTGAAGGGCACGGCGGTCGCCTTCGCTCCGGCGGAACTGCGGGTGGCCGAAGCGCTGCGCACCGCGCTGCTGGAGGTGATCCTGCGTCTGTCCGATTCGGCCGATGCCGAACGGCGACGCGCGCATGAGAAGCAGGAATTGCTGATCGCCGAGTTGAACCACCGCGTCCGCAACATATTGTCGCTGATCCGGGGCCTGTTGTCGCAGACGCGCGACAGCGCGCGATCGGTCGATGAATTTATCGGTACGCTGGAAAGCCGGGTCCATGCCCTGGCCCGCGCGCATGACCAAATCACCGCCGATCGCTGGAGCCCGGCGCGCCTTTATGACCTGATCGAGGTCGAATCGGGCGCTTATCTGGGCGAACGTAGCGACCGGGTCCGGCTGTCCGGCCCCAATGTGCTACTGACGCCGGGCTGCTTTACCGTATTGGCGCTGGTGATCCACGAAATGCTGACCAATGCCGCCAAATATGGCGCGCTGTCGGACAATGGGTCGGTCACGATCGACTGGCGCGTGGACGAGGATGGCAGCTTGCTGATCGACTGGACCGAAAGCGGTGGCCCGGCCGTCGTCGCGCCGACGCGGCGCGGATTTGGATCGACAGTGATCGAGCGGTCCATCCCCTATGATCTGAGCGGCCATGCCGAGATCAACTATCGGCTCGCTGGATTGGAAGCGCATTTCTGCATTCCGTCCATCCATGTCGTGTCGGTGCTGCCCGACGTGGTAGGGGGTGATCGTGCGAAGCTGGTCGCGGCGGTCGAGCCCGGCCTGCTCAAGGGGCGCAATGTCCTGCTGGTCGAGGATAATATGATCATCGCCATGGATGGCGAAGACGCGTTGCGCGACCTGGGCGCGGAGGTGATGACTGCCGCCAGCGTTGGCCGCGCGCGCGATGCGATCGCGATCCAACCGGTCGATCTGGCGGTGCTCGACTTCAACCTGGGTCATGAAACGAGCCTGCCGATCGCGGACATGCTGGCAGAGCGTGGCATTCCTTTCATCTTTGCGACCGGCTATGGCGACGGGCTGGAACTGCCGGCGCGGTTCGAAGGGGTTACGCTGCTCAAAAAGCCCTATTCCGGCGCGACGCTGGCGCACGCGCTGACGCCGGTCGTCGGCGCGGCGGGCTGATCTGCGACAACGAAACGGACAGTTTCCGCATCGTCGATTGCGGCGTGACCGACACTTGCCGATCTATGTGTAATGTATACACAGCCCACTCTTTTCATCCCTCATGGCGGCGGTCCCTGTTTCTTCATGGACCCGGCCGATCCCGACCATGCGCATAGCGACCCGATGTGGCAGCCGATGCAGGATTATCTCGCCGGGCTGATCGCTACCCTTCCCGAGCGGCCGCACGCGATCCTGCTGGTGTCGGGCCATTGGGAGGAGGAAGCCTTCACCGTCCATACAGGCGAACGCCCACCCCTGTTGTTCGATTATTATGGCTTTCCGCCGCACACCTACACGCTGCGCTGGGATGCGCCGGGTGCGCCCGATCTGGCACGCCGCGCGGCCAGTCTTCTGGTGGATGCCGGCTTCGCCACGGCTGAGGAAGCGGCACGCGGTTGGGACCATGGGGTCTTCGTACCGATGAAGGTGGCGCTGCCCGATGCCGACATTCCGGTCGCCCAACTGTCGCTGCGCCATGATCTCGATCCGGCCGCCCATATCGCGGCCGGGCGGGCACTTGCGCCGCTGCGCGACGAAGGCGTGCTAATCGTCGGGTCGGGCATGAGCTTCCACAATCTGCGCGTGCGCGGGCCGCAGGCGATCGGGCCGTCGACATCCTGGGACTATGCCCTGACCGCCGCGGTAACCGATCCCGATCCGCAGAGCCGGGCGGCCCGTGTCGCCGCCTGGGAGGCTTTGCCACAGGCGCGTTTCGCCCATCCGCGCGAGGAGCATCTGCTGCCGTTGATGGTGGCGCTGGGCGCGGGCGGCGACGATGCCGCCACCTGCGACCATCGCAGTTCGGTCCTTGGCTGGTCGGTGTCGGGCTATCGCTTCGGCTGAGCCGGTGGTCGGCCTAGCGCCGGGACGGTGCGCGCCGCATCTTCCGGGGTGATGCCCGGCGGGGGCGCGGCCGCCACCTGATCCTCCCCGCGCATGATCCGGCCGGCCCGCTTGATCGCGCCGCGCAGCCGGGGGTAGATGCCGCAGCGGCAGATATTGGTGATCGCGCCGTCAATCTCCTCGTCGGACGGATCGTTGGTCCGCCGCAATAGCACCGACGCGGCCATGATCATGCCGGGGATGCAATAACCGCATTGCGACACATTGTCAGCGGCGAACGCCTGTTGCAGCGGATGGCCGCGATCGGGCGACAGCGCCTCTATCGTCGTGACGAAGCGGCCTTCGGTCTTGCCGATCGTCACCTGGCAGGATCGCACTGCCTCCCCATCGATATCCACGGTGCACGCGCCGCAATCGCCGGTGCCGCACCCATATTTGGTGCCAGTCAGGTTCGACGCATCGCGCAGCGCCCACAGCAGCGGCGTTTCCGGGTCCATGCGATATTGCACCGGCCGGTCGTTGACGGTGAAGCGGGTCATGGCAGCGCTTCGATCGCCGCATCTGCCTCTTCCGCGTCAGCCTTATGATAGAGGACTTCGTTGCGGATATGGATGATCTGCGACGCCAGCCGGATTTCCTGAATGAAGGTGGCGAAACCGCCGGCCTGGAGCATCATCGCCAGGCTGAAGAGGACGGCGATCGGCGTGCCCAGATGCGCATCGAACAAATTGCCCGCAAACAGCAGGATGACGACCAGACAGACCGCACAGGCCGACGCGACCGACAGGAAGATGGCGCTGTTGACCACGCTCATCCGCCGGTCGAGCACGCGGATTTCCGCGACCATCCGGTCATGTTCCTTGCCGCGCGAGGTCAGGATCGCCGCCTCTACCGTGCGCGCACGGTCGATGATGCGGGCGAGACGGCTGACGCAGACGTTCAGGAACGCGCCGATGCCCGCCAGCAGGAAGACCGGTGCAAGCGCCAGTTGGATGGTCTGGGCGACCTGGCTGACCTGGGGCAGGGGGATCATCGCGGGGCACCTCTCACGACGCAGCTATCCTTCATCGTGGAAGACGGGGCAAGGGGACGAAGCTACGGCGATGGCAACACCGGAACGTGCCTTGCTCAAGACAGAGTGTTCCCCCGAAGACCCGAACTCAGTCCCGACGGCCGTAATGGGTTCCCGCCTTCGCGGGAACACTCTGCGCTTTAACGCGAAGATCGACGGTTCGAACTCAGGCCACGCCCTTGGAGGAAGGCGCATTGACGCCCATCGACTTGAGATATTGCTTGATGTTGCGGGCCGCCTGCCGCAGCCGCTGTTCATTCTCGACCATGGCGATGCGCACGAAGCCTTCGCCATCCTCGCCATAGCCAACGCCCGGCGCCACCGCGACCTTGGCATGGGTCAGGAGTTGCTTGGAAAATTCCAGCGACCCCATCTCTTTCAAGGCGGGCGGGAGCGGTGCCCAGCAGAACATCGACGCGCGCGCCGGTGGAATGTCCCAGCCGGCCCGGCCAAAGCTTTCGACCAGCACGTCGCGGCGCTTGTGATAGAGCAGGCGGTTCTTCTCGACGATGTCCTGCGGCCCGTTGAGCGCGGCGCAGGCGGCCGCCTGGATCGGCGTGAACGCGCCATAGTCGAGATAGGATTTCACCCGCGTCATCGCCGCGATCAGTTTCTTGTTGCCGACCGCAAAGCCCATGCGCCAACCGGCCATGCTGTAGGTCTTGGACAGCGACGTAAACTCGATCGCGATATCCTTCGCGCCCGGCACCTGAAGGATGGAGGGCGTCGGATTGCCGTCATAATAAAGTTCGGAATAGGCCAGGTCGCTGAGCACCCAGACCTTGTTTTCCTTCGCCCAGGCGACCAGCCGTTCGTAGAAGGCAAGGTCGACCGTCTCGGCCGTCGGATTGGACGGATAGTTGACGACCAGGATCGACGGGCGGGGCACGGTGAAGGCCATGGCGCGGTCCAGCGCGCGGAAATAATTTTCGTCCGCGGTCGTCGGCACGGATCGGATCGTGGCACCCGCCAGGATGAAGCCGAACATGTGGATCGGGTAGCTGGGATTGGGGGCCAGCACGACGTCGCCCGGCGCGGTGATCGCAGTGGCAAGGCTGGCCAGCCCTTCCTTCGACCCCATGGTCACGACGACCTCGGTTTCCGGGTCGACATCGACGCCGAAACGGCGGCCATAATAATTGGCCTGCGCCTTGCGAAGGCCGGGAATGCCCTTCGACTGGGAATAGCCATGGGCGTCGGGCTTTTGCGCCACCTCGATCAGCTTGGCGATCACGTGCGGCGGCGGCGGCAGGTCGGGATTGCCCATGCCCAGGTCGATAATATCCTCTCCCGCCGCACGGGCGGCCGCTCGCATCGCATTGACTTCTGCAATGACATAGGGCGGCAGGCGTTTCATGCGGTAGAATTCTTCGGACATTATTGGGGCTTTCCTGAAAGCTCTCTGTAGGGGATAGTGCGCGACGTGCCGCTGGCATGTCACAATCTGGCTATAACTCGCCGGATTGCGACGCGCCAGCGAAAGCCGCGCGAAGCGACGATACCAGGAGAAGCAAGGTGGCCATGGATAAAGCCGACGTCATGGAGCCCCACCTGCCCACATTGCAACAGATGCAGCAGTGGACCGACGTGATTGGTCGCGCCCAGCAGTTGATGCTGGAACAGGCGGCGGGTGCCACTGGCCGCGTGCTGCCCTTCGACCCGGAAACGGTGGCGCGCATCCAGACGAGCTTTGCCGACGAAGGGCTGGCGCTATGGCAGCGCTTCCTCGATTCGGGCGGACTGCTGCGCGATCAGCCGGACCCGGCACCGGCGGAAAGTCCGGCGGCGCGCAAGGACCGGCGCTTTGCCGACCCGGCCTGGACGCAGCATCCCTTTTACGACCTGATCCGGCAAAGCTATCTGCTGACCTCGGATTATATGCTCCGCTTGGCCGACGCAGTCGATGGCATCGATCCCAAGGCCAAGGCCAAGCTGCGGTTCGCCACCAGCGGGATGCTGGACGCACTCTCGCCCGCCAATTTCCCGCTCACCAACCCGACCGTCGTGCAGAAAACGATCGAGAGCGGCGGCGAGAATCTGGTCAAGGGCCTCAAGCACATGTTGGCCGACATGGAGAAGGGGCAACTGAGCCACACCGACGGCACGCAATTCGAACTGGGGCGCAACATCGCCGCAACGCCGGGCAAGGTCATCCACGAAACGCCGCTCTACCAACTGATCCATTATGCGCCCTCGACGGCGCAGGTGCTGGAAACCCCGCTCATCATCTTTCCGCCCTGGATCAACCGCTTCTACATTCTAGACCTGTCGCCGGAAAAAAGCTTCGTCAAATGGGCGGTGGACCAGGGGATCAGCGTGTTCCTGGTATCTTGGAAGTCAGCCGACGCTTCCATGAAGGATCTGGTCTGGGACGATTATATCCTCAAGGGCCAGGTCGATGCGATCGATACGGTCCGCGACCTGCTGAAGGTGAAGAGCGTCCACACCATCGGCTATTGCGTTGCGGGCACGACGCTGGCCGCGACGCTGGCGCTGCTGGCGGCGCGGGGTCAGGCGGATAAGGTGGCGAGCGCGACCTTCTTCACCGCGCAGGTGGATTTCAGCCAGGCCGGCGACCTGACACTGTTCATCGACGACGAGCAGATGAAGCTGGTGGACCAGTTGTCGGCCGGGGGCTTCATGGACGGGCGCTATATGGCCGTCACCTTCAACCTGCTGCGCGGGCGTGACCTGATCTGGAACTATGTGGTCAACAATTATCTGCTGGGGCAGGATTATCCGCCCTTCGACCTGCTCTATTGGAATGGCGACACGACCAACCTGCCGGCGCGCTGGCACAAGGATTATCTGACCCGGCTGTATCGCGACAACCTGTTGGTCGTGCCCGGCGCCATCAGCGTGGATGGGACGCCGATCGATCTCAAGGCGATCCAGACCCCCGCCTATGTGCAAGCCGGGCGGGAGGATCATATCGCCCCGCTGGAAAGCGTATGGAAGCTGACGGAAAATCTGTCCGGGCCGGTGCGGTTTCTGCTGGCGGGGTCGGGCCATATCGCCGGGGTCATCAATCCGCCCGCCGCGCAGAAATATCAATATTGGGTGGCGGATGAGGCGCAGCCGACGCTGGAGGATTTCCTCGCGGTGGCGAAAGAAACCAAGGGCAGCTGGTGGCCCGACTGGCGCGCCTGGATCGCGCAGGGCAATTCGCGCATGGTGCCCGCAAAGGGCGCCCGGCAACCGGGCAAGGGCCGCCTCAAGGCGATCGAAGATGCGCCCGGACGCTACGTAAAGGGGCGCTAAGGGCGCGCAACAGAGGGTTTATCCGGGCTTTTCGGCCAGTGGTGCCGAAAAGCCGTCCAGCCGCCCATTTCAATTTTGTTGCAGTGCACAATAACTCTTGCCAGACGCCTTCGAAGCACTTATTGTGCACTGCAACAAACGGAGGATGGTCATGGCTGTTACACCAAAGGCCCCGAAGAGCGGCCCGCGCGCCAAACCCGGTTCGTCGACCCTGTCGGCGAGCGAGGCGCTGAAGGCGGCGGAAGCGGCGATCGGCGGCCCGGCGGCAAAGAAGCCCGCGCCCAGGAAAGCCGTTTCGGCGGCGGTGAAGCCGATCGATACCAATCCGCAGAAGGAGCCGGTGCCGACACCTGCTCCCACGCCGACACCGACACCCGCTCCGACGCCTTCGTCAACGGCAGAGCCTGCCGAGATCCCGACCGAAAAGGTCGATCCGATTGCAGTCGCCGCCGCTACGACCGCGGTGGACGCCGCGCCCGAACCCGAAATTACAGAGAGCCTGACCAAGGCCGAAACCATTGCGACCCAGCCGCTGCCCGCAGAAGGAACCAAGACCATGAACGACGTCATCGAAACCGGTAAGAAGTTCGCCGAAGACACCAAGGCCAAGTTCGAAACGGCCTATGCCGACATGAACGAGAAGGCCAAGGCCGGCGTCGAGAAGTCGACCAAGGCGATCGAAGAACTGAGCGACATCGCCAAGGGCAATGTCGAAGCGCTGGTCGAATCTGGTAAGATCGCTGCCAAGGCCATGGAAACCATGGGCCAGGAAGCCGTAGATTACAGCCGCAAGAATTTCGAAAAGGCGACCGCGTCGTTCAAGACCTTCTCGACCGTCAAGACGCCGACAGAATTCTTCCAGCTGCAAAGCCAGATGTTTTCGAGCAGCTTCGACGAGTTCACGAAGGAAGCCGCCAAGAGCAGCGAAGCGATGATGAAGCTGGCCGGTGACATCGCCCAGCCGCTGACCGCTCGCGTGACGCTGGTGACCGACAAGGTGAAGTCGCTGGCCGCCTGATCGGCCACGCTTTTCCTATCATAGCAAAGGGGCGTCGCTTCCATCAGGGAAGCGGCGCCCCTTCGCGTTAACGCTGAAATATCGTCCCACCCGGCCGGATGGCCTCTTCGGCCCCTTGCCATGCGGCGGCAAATCGCCATATCCTTGGGCATCATGAACAGCCTTACCACATCCCATGCAGGCCCCGTTACGATGGCCGGCCAGCATCCGGACGATCAGGGCGAGGGTCCGGGCGGTCCCAGCGTCGGCATCGCCACCCGGACGCGCACCCGCACCAAAAAGCCTTCGCTCTACAAGGTGCTGATGCTCAACGACGATTATACCCCGATGGAATTCGTCGTCCATGTGCTGCAAAGCTTCTTCCGCATGGACATGGAGGAAGCGACGCGGGTGATGCTGCATGTCCACCAGCGCGGCGTCGGCGTGTGCGGCATTTTCAGCTATGAAGTCGCCGAGACGAAGGTGAATCAGGTGATGGATTTCGCCCGGCAGAACCAGCATCCGTTGCAATGCACGCTGGAAAAAGCCTGACCGCGGACGGGCGTTAACCGGTCCTTGACCGATGTAGCGCTTATATTTCAGTAAATTACATTGTTGAAATACAAGGTTTTTTTAGACCTTGCCGGCATGATGGCCCTGCTGAAACGAAGTGGGGACTTCCATCATGACCAGTATCAACAGCTACACTATGACTATGCCGCCATCGCCCCGCGCGATGATGGACCGCAAGATCGATGCCGCCGTCGAGACAGGATCGCTGTCGGCGGTCGATGGCGATGCGTTGGACACGGCGCTCAATTCGATCGATACCGCGCTCTCCGCTTCGGCGAGCGAAAGCAGCGCGCGGCTCGATCCGTCGGCGATGAAGGACCGGATCGATTCGCTGATCGAGGATCAGGTGTCGGCAGGGACGCTGACCGAGGATCAGGCGGCGGCTCTGCAAAGCTTCTTCGCTCAGGGACCGGGTGGCGCGACCGCGACGGCCGACGCCAGCAGCGAGGAGAGCATGAGCATCGAGGGCATGGGCGGCGTCGGCGGCCCCGGCCCGATGCGCGGTCCGCCGCCTGGCCCACCGCCGTCGGAATCGACCGAGGAGAGCAGCGACAGCAGCACGACCAGCACTGATGCGACCAGCGCGACCGAGCAGCTGGATTCGATCATCGCCTTCCTCGAAAATCTGCGCAGCAGCCTGTCGCAGTCGCTGTACGGCAGCGCGGCGAGCAGCACCGACAGCACGAACAGTGGGCTGGTGATCGATAGCCTGGCCTGAACCATCTTTCGCCTTCGCCTGGGGACTGGCGAAGACCTGGCGGCGGCGCGGCATCGCCCGTCGCCGCCGGGCATGGTTTTCGCGGTTCCCTCGCGCGCCTGCCCATCCTACACCGGCAGGCGTGAGCGCGACGCCAAGAGCCGACATATATGACCTGGCCGTCATTGGCGGCGGGGTGAATGGCTGCGGCATCGCCCGCGACGCCGCCGGGCGCGGCGCGCATGTGCTGCTGTTGGAACAGGGCGACCTTGCCAGCGGCACATCGTCGGCATCCACCAAGCTGATCCATGGCGGCCTGCGCTATCTGGAGCATTACGAATTCGCCCTGGTGCGCGAATCGCTGGCCGAGCGCGAACGGCTATGGGCCATTGCGCCACACATCATTCATCCGATGCGTTTCGTCCTGCCTTGGACCAAAGGGCTGCGACCGCGCTGGATGCTGCGGCTGGGCCTGTTTCTCTACGACCATATCGGCGGCCGTCGCGCGTTGCCCGCGACGCAGGCGATCGACCTGCGTCGCCATCCGGCGGGCGCGGCGTTGAAAGCCGGATTCGGGCCGGGCTATTGCTATTCGGACGCATGGGTCGATGACGCCCGGCTGGTCGTGCTGAACGCGCGCGATGCCGCCGATCGGGGCGCGGACGTGCGCACCCGCACGGCCGTCGTCGGCCTGACGCACGCCGATGGCCATTGGCGTATCATGACGCAGTCGGGGCGCGGCGAAGAGGCTGTTCACGCCCGCGCCGTGGTGAATGCCACCGGGCCGGCCGTGCTCGATCTGCTCGACCGCGCCGACCGGCCGAGCGACCGGCATATGCGGCTGGTGCGTGGGTCGCATATCGTCGTGCCGCGCCTGTTCGACCATGGCTTCGCCTATTTTTTCCAACTCCCTGATGGGCGCATCTTTTTCGCCATTCCCTATGAACGCGACTTCACGCTGATCGGTACGACGGACCGCGATCATGACGGTGGCCTCGACCATGTGGTCGCAAGCGCAGAGGAGATCGCCTATCTGTGCGAGGCCGCGAATCGCTATTTCGCCCGATCGATCACGCCGGCCGATGTCCTCTGGTCCTATGCCGGGGTACGGCCGCTGGTGGACGACGGATCGGCGAGGCCGGAAGCGGCGACGCGCGGCTATCGCCTGGAACTGGATGGGGAAGATGGCGCGCTAGTGCTGCTGAGCGTCTTTGGCGGCAAGATCACCACCTATCGCCATCTGGCGGCGGAGGCCGTGGATCTGCTCAAGCCGTATGTGCCAGCTTTGCAGGGAGACGACTGGACCGCCGAAGCACCCCTGCCCGGTGGCGACTTTCCAATGACCGGCCTTGCCGCGCTGAAGGCCGATCTGGGGCGTGACTATCCCTTTCTGGCGCCGGCCACGATCGACCGGATCGCACGCGCCTATGGCACGCAGGCGCGGGTCTGGTTGGGGGATGCCCGCGACGCGTCGGCGCTGGGGCTGGACTTCGGCCATGGCCTCACCGAAGCGGAGGCGGTGCATATGATGACACGTGAATGGGCGCAGACCAGTGAGGACATGCTCTGGCGGCGCAGCAAGCTGGGGCTGCGGCTGGACCGGGCGCAGGTCGATCGGCTGGAGCGCTGGCTGGAGGAGAGGTTATGAGCGAGCGCCTGTTGCTGGTGCTGGACGCGGGCACGACATCGACCCGCGCCATGCTCTATGCCCCCAACGGCGCGCGGATCGCGATCGCACAGGCGGACCTGACCCAATATTATCCGCAGCCCGGCTGGGTCGAACATGACGCAGCGGAAATCTGGACTCGCACGCTGCAATGCGCGCGGCAGATGGTGGACCGGGCCGGGGGAGCCGACCGGGTCGCCGCGATCGGCATCGCCAACCAGCGCGAGACGGTAGTCGCCTGGAACCGGCGGACGGGCGATCCGATCGGCCGGGCGATCGTGTGGCAGGACCGGCGTACCGCGGACCATTGCGCGGCGTTGCGGGATGCCGGTCATGAGCCGCTGGTCCAGCAGCGCACCGGCCTCGTCCTCGACCCCTATTTCTCCGCGACCAAGATGCGTTGGATGATCGACAATCGCCCCGATGTGGCGGCGGCCGGGGATGCCTTGGCTTTCGGTACGGTGGAAAGCTGGCTGGTGTGGAAGCTGACCGGTGGGCTGCACATCAGCGACGCCAGCAATGCCAGCCGGACGCAGTTGATGGCGCTGGACGGGGCGGGATGGGACGTGGAGTTGTGCACCCTGTTCGGCGTCCCGCAGGCGGCCTTGCCGGAGATCGTCGACAATGCAGGCCATTTCGGCGCGACATTGCCCGATTGGCTGGGCGCGCCGATCCGGGTCTGCGGGCTGGCGGGCGATCAGCAGGCGGCGACCATCGGGCAAGGGTGCCTGACGCCGGGCGCGGTCAAGGCGACCCTGGGCACCGGTGCCTTCGTACTGGCCCCGGTGGGGGAAGCGGTGCCGGCGTCCGCCCATCGGCTGCTCGGCACGATATTGTATCAGATGGACGGGCGGCGCCATTATGCGCTGGAGGGATCGATCTTCGTCGCGGGCAGCCTGATCCAGTGGCTGCGCGACCGGATCGGCCTGATCGCAGCGGCCGCCGATACCGATGCGATCGCCCGTTCCGTGTCCGACAATGGCGGCGTCTTCCTGCTGCCCGCCCTGTCCGGCCTGGGCGCGCCGCACTGGCGGCCGGAGGCGACCGGCATGATCGTCGGGCTGACCCATGGCACCGGCCGGGCGCATATCGTCCGGGCTGCGCTCGAATCGATGGCGCACCAGGTACATGACCTCGCCGCCGCCTTCGCCGCCGATGGCGCGCCCTGGCAGTCGCTGCGGATCGATGGCGGGATGAGCGCCAATGACTGGATCGCGCAGGACATGGCCGACATGCTGGACCTGACTGTCGAACGGCCGGGCGATGTGGAGACAACGGCGCGCGGCGCAGCCATGCTGGCGGGCGTTGGCGTCGGCCTGTTCCCCTCGCTGGCGGCGGCGATCGGGATGGCGGCGACACGGGTGCGATTCGCGCCCGATCTTGCCCCGCCGGTGCGGGCGCAAAGGCTGGCGGGGTGGCGGGCGTTGCTGGCGCAGGCGGCGTAGGCGGCGTAGGCGCCGTAGGGGACCGCTACGGATTAGTGGCTATTTTCCTCCATGGCGGCATAGCGATAGTGAGCAAATATTAACGATGAACGCCTAGCATCGCCCGCGACATGCCGCATACCGCCCTTCGCCAACCTTCCTTATGGACCGCACCGGTCGCGACCGGCTGCGTCTATTTCGCGGTGGCGTCGCTGGCCCTGATGCTGTCGCGATTCGAAGGGGGATTGGCGTTCATCTGGTGCGCCAATGCGTTTCTGATGGCGCAGCTGCTGACGTCGCCCACCGCCCATTGGCCCCGCGCGATCATCGCCTGCGGCGTCGCCAGCGCGGCTGCGACCGCCTCGGTAGGCATGGGGCCCGCGGCCGCCTTGCCCATGGCGGCGATCAATATCGCCGAATCGCTGATCGTGGCGGTCATGTGTCGCTGGTTCGTCATCGACCGGCTGGTGATCGGCGCCATCCGGCCGCTGATCGTCTTTGTCGTCGCCTTGTGCGGCGTGGCCAATATCGTCACCGGTCTGTCCGCGGCGCTGGTCGCCTCTACCCTGACGTCGGTGTCCTTCTGGCCCTCCTTCGTGCAATGGTATACCGGTCATGTTCTGGGTGGGCTGACCTGCGCGCCGATCCTGATCATGGCGTTTCAGGGCGAATTCCGGCGGTGGATGGATGAGGCATCGACCCGCGCCAAGCTGGAAGCGGTGCTGCTGCTCGGCCTGTTCGCGCTGACGACTGTCCATGTGTTCTTCTGGGCGCGCTATCCTTTGCTGTTCGCGCCGCTCCTGCCGCTGGTGCTGATCGCTTTTCGCGTCGGCCATATGGGATCGGCGGCGGCGGTCATCCTGCTGGCGGCGATCGGCGGCACCGCCACCATGGCGGGTATCGGTCCGCTGACCTGGGTTGAGGGTTCGACGGGCGACCGCATCCAGTTCTTCCAATTCTATCTCGCGCTCAGCTTTCTGCTGTGCATGCCCGTCGCGGTGGAGCTGGCGGCGCGCAAGCGGCTGTTCCAGATGTTGCAGCAGAGCGAGGCGCGCTATCGCGCCATGGCCGAATATAGCGGCGACGTGGTGCTCAACATCAGCATCGATGGCGTCATCCAATATGCTTCCCTCTCCGCCGCCGAACAGATCGGCTGCGCGCCCGAATTGCTGTTGGGGCAGGCCGCCGCCAATCTGGTCGATCCGCAGGATCGGGCCGTGGTGATCGCGACCCATCGGCGCGCGCTGGAGCAGCCAGGCACGGCGCATAAGGTCGAATTCCGGCCACTGGTGACGACCGACGGGCTGGAATGGTGCGAAATGGTAAGCCGCGCCATGATCGACGAGCGCGGACTGCCAAGCGGGGTCGTCAGTATGATCCGCGACATGTCGCGGCACAAGGCGCGCCAACGCGCGCTGCAACAGGTGGCAGCGCGCGATTCGCTGACCGGGGCCGATAGCCGCCGGGCGTTTCTGGACAAGCTGGATCGCGAGATTGAGCGCGCGGCCATCGGCGCCCGATCGTCGCTGTTGCTGATCGACATCGACCATTTCAAATCGGTCAACGACCGCTATGGCCATGGCGCGGGCGACAGGGTGCTGAGCGCCTTTGTCGAACGGTTGCGCCCTGGTCTGCGCGCGGGCGACAGCATCGGTCGGCTGGGCGGCGAGGAATTCGCGATCCTGCTGCTCGACAGCGACATCGACCGCTCCAGCATGATGTGTGAGCGGCTGCGCGCCATATTGGACGAGCCGATAGCGGTTGGCGCATCGTTGGCGATCAGCGTGACATTCAGCGCCGGGCTGGTCGCGATCGATGGCGCGTCCGACCGCTCGACGCTGCTGGAGGCGGCGGACAAGGCGCTCTATCGCGCCAAGCATAGTGGCCGCAACTGCCTGCGCCTGGCGGCCTGAACCGCGGCGGGACGCTGCGGAAAAATCGCGATGTTATGTTGTAACTTACGGTCGCTTGGCCTATGTAATCGCGACCATGAAGTTGACCTTGCGCCATGCCCTGCTTAGCGGCCGGATCGATCGTATCGCGATCGCGCTGTCGGGGCTGTGCGTCGCCCATTGCTTTGCGACGGCGGTGATATTGGGCCTGCTGGCATCGGCGGGGGGCATGTTCGACAGCCCCATATTCCATGAAGCCGGGCTGGTGCTGGCGATCCTGCTGGGCGCTGTGGCGCTGGGCCATGGCGCGTTGGTCCATGGCTATATGATGCCCGCGGCGATCGGATCGCTGGGGCTGGGGGTGATGGCCGGTGCGCTCACCATGGACCACGGCCTGCAGGAAGGCGTCTATACGTTGATCGGCGTTGGCATACTGGCGCTGGGCCACGACCTCAACCATCGCGCCGGCCGCTAGAATCGGCCCCAACTTACGACGTTAGAGAGCCGAGTGGCTCCCTTTTCCGTTTAGCGGCTTTTGTTGTCGATCCGATGTTCGCCCTTCACCCAGCGCACCGTGCCGGTGCTGGCGCGCATCACCACGCTCTGGGTGGTCAGCTTGCCGCCGGGCAGGCGCTTGACCCCGTCGAGCAGCGATCCGTCGGTCACGCCGGTTGCAGCAAAAATGCAGTCGCCCTTCGCCAGTTCATTAAGGTCATAGATTTTGTCGAGATCGGTGATGCCCCATTTGCGCGCGCGCCCCTTCTCATCCTCGTTGCGGAACAGCAGCTTGCCCTTGAACTGGCCGCCGACGCAGCGCAGCGCGGCGCAGGCCAGCACGCCTTCGGGTGCGCCGCCCGACCCCATATAGATATCGATCGTGGTTTCAGGATCGGTGGTCGCGATCACGCCTGCCACGTCGCCGTCGGGGATCAGCATGATGCCGCAACCGATCGCGCGCAACTCGCCGATCAGTTTTTCGTGGCGGGGGCGGTCGAGCACACAGACGATGATCTCATGCGGATCGACGCCCTTGGCGCGGGCGACCGATTCGACATTCTCCCGTGCGGAACGCTTTAGGTCGATCGTGCCGTCGGGATAGCCGGGGCCGATCGCCAGCTTTTCCATATAGACGTCAGGCGCGTTCAGCAGGCCGCCTTCTTCCGAAATGGCCAGCACGGCCAGCGCGTTGGGGCCAGCCTTGGCGGTGATGGTGGTGCCTTCCAGCGGATCGAGCGCGATGTCGATCCGCGGCCCGGTGCCGATCGCATTGCCCACCTTTTCCCCGATATACAGCATCGGCGCTTCGTCTCGCTCGCCTTCGCCGATGACGACGGTGCCGTCCATGTAGAGATCGTTGAAGGCAAGGCGCATCGCCTCCACGGCGGCGGCGTCGGCCGCTTTCTCGTCGCCACGGCCGATCAGCTTCGATGCGGCAATCGCCGCCGCTTCGGTGACGCGGACCATTTCGAGCACCAGGACGCGATCCAGAGTCGAGCTTGCCTGCACCATCATCTTCCCCTGCCTCTTCTTATGGATCGATCCGATAGGCGTCTGGCCCGTTCTTGTCGAGGCAGGACGGCTGGCAGCATGGGCCATTTCGCAACGATCAGCCGCGACATGATGCGGCCATGATTGGCTGCTTTTCTGGCATCATGACGCGGTACTTTCTTCTCGCCCCGCTGGCGATGGCATCGTCAGCCCACGCGCAGAGGGCGGACGACGATGCGTTGATGGCCGCTTACCGGGCCAAGACGCAGGTCGTTCGTTCGTGCGACCGCAGTGGCGATGCGATCGTGGTGTGTGGCACGCAGGCAGAGCGTAACGCGCGTGAGCGGCTGCCCCTGCCCCGCGCCAGCGATGAAGCGGCCGCCCCGTTGCGGGGAGAAGTGCCGCGCGCCTCCGCCGTCGCCGTACGGCAGGGCAGTTGCGGCGTGGTCGGGGGACAGGGCACCGGCTGCACCGGGGGCTTGCCGCTATTCCAGGCGATTGGGGTGCTGGCGAAGGGCGTGCGGGCGATCGTCGATCCCGATGCCGACCTGTCGCCACCGCCGCCCGAACGCATCCAGGGCGCCGGGCAGCATTAGGCGATCAGTCGAGAATATGCATGACGATCGGCGTGTCGAGCAGGCTGTCGGACCCCGCCAGTCGCTCCAGCGTCTCCCGCACGCAGCGCTCTTCGCCGGCATGGGTGACGATGGCGACCAGCACGCCGTCGGCCTGGTTGGCACCGCGCTGGATCATGCTTTCGATCGATACGCCCGCGTCGCGGGTGGCGGCGGCGATTTCGGCCAGCACGCCGGGGCGATCCTGCACCTTGAAACGCAGATAGCTGCGGCCGATGCGTGCGCCGGCGTCCGCTGTGTTCTGCGGCGTGAGGGCGGCGACCGGCATGGCGAAGGCGTCGCCATATTCGTCGCGGGCAACGTCGATCAGGTCGGCCACGACGGCAGAAGCGGTCGGGCCGTCGCCCGCGCCCCGGCCCTGGAAGAAGAGGCGGCCGACGAAATTGCCCTCCGCCACCACAGCATTCAGCGATCCATCGACATGGGCGAGCGGATGATCGAGCGGCACCAGCATCGGGTGGACGCGCTGGAACAGGCCATCTGCGCCGTTCTGGGCCATGCCGACCAGCCGGATGCGGAAGCCTAGCGCCGCCGCTTCGGCGATGTCGGCGGCGATGACGTGACGGATGCCGGTGGTGGCGACAGCATCGAAATCCAGTTCGGTGCCGAAGGCGAGACTGGCGAGGATGGTCAGCTTGTGCGCGGCGTCGATGCCGTCGATGTCGAAGCTGGGATCAGCCTCCGCATAGCCCAGATCCTGGGCTTCCTTCAGCACCTCGTCGAAGCCCCGGCCTTCCTTCTCCATCGTGGTCAGGATGTAATTGCAGGTGCCGTTGAGGATGCCGTAGACGCGGGCAATCTCGTTGGCGGCGGCGCCTTCGCGCATCCCCTTGATGACCGGGATGCCGCCTGCGACCGCGGCTTCATATTTCAGCGCCGTGCCGCCGGTTTCCGCAAGCCGGGCGAGGTCCAGGCCATGATGGGCCAGCATCGCCTTGTTGGCGGTGACGAAAGGCTTGCCCAAGGTCAGGCACTGGCGCGCCAGGGTAAGCGCGGGGCCATCCGCGCCGCCGATCAGTTCGACCACGACATCGACATCGTCGCGCGTGGCGAGCGTCGTCATGTCGTCCACCCATTCATAGGGCGACAGATCGACGCCACGATCCTTGTTCCGATCGCGTGCGGAGATGGCGACGATCTGGATCGGGCATCCGGCGCGGCGCGCAATCAGATCGCCATTGGTGTTGAGCAGCCGAATCACCCCGCCGCCCACCGTGCCGAGGCCGACAAGCGCAACGCGCAGCGGGGCATGGCGGTGCAGATTGGTCATGGCGGCGTATCTTCCTTGTGCGGCTGATGAACGCGGCGCTGATAGCCGCCCGCGCGGAACTGTCCAAGGAAAAGCGCGGCGTCGCGCGCGCCTCCCCCGAATCAGGGCACGGCTCGTGTCCGTCCGCACGGGCCGAGCGCGGCGATGACCACGGCATAGTCAGCGCGCGCGGCCTCTGCATCCTGAACCGACAGGGTGCGCACGGCGCGGGCGGGCAGGGTGGCGGGCAATGTGCAGGCCAGCCGATACCAGAGCAGGGTGCCCGGCTCCGGCGCGCGGGCCGCTTCGTCCATGATCTCGCCCAGCGCGACCGCCCAATGGGGCGCCTGGCCCGGACGGCGGAGGATCGACAGGGATACCGGATCGCCCTTTTCCGTGCGCAGAAAAATCTGCGTTTCGCCTTCGCCCGCAACCGTGCCGGCGACATGGAATGCGTCGCCCAGGCCCAGAATCCGCGGCGGCGTGTTGGGCGCGACCAGTGCGGACAGCACCGCCTTGACCCGGTCAATTTCAGCCGGGGTGGCGGGAATTTGCGCGTCGGGCGCGATCAGCTGGATTTCGCCGGGCCGCCCGCCCGGACGCGCGAAGAGGATCAGTTGCGCCTTTTTGAGCTTGGGCATCTTGCCCCGCGCGTCGAGGGGGGCGTCGTAGAGATAAGTTACAAGGGGGGCGATTCCCGCTTCGCCGCGAATCAGCCCCGTCACATCGGCCTCGACATACAGCCTTTTATGGCCTGCGGGGACCGAACCGGCCTGCTCCGCCTTCAAAGCGATGATGTTGCGAATACGCACATTGGCCACTAGCGGCGCTTTGTCCGCCAGGTCCACAATGTCAGCATAGGACAAGCCAGGGGGGGCGGATGATGGTTGCGTTACCAGCTTTCCATTCTGGGCAAAGGCGGGGAAAACCGCGGGAGGTGCGGCGAAAATGAGGCAGGACAATCCCAGGCGGATCAGGCGGGTGGCGGATTTCATCGTCAGCTTCGTCCTATGTTTTTGGCCAGTGGCAAGGATGTCACAGGCAAGTCATTCCGATATGAAATGGTAACCGCAAATGAACATATCGATAAAGCGTTTGCGTGCCACGATGCGTCGCGATAGGAGTTTGCGCGGTAGCAAATGAACGGACAGGGGCCAAAGGCGACCGGGGCAGCCCGATCGGCTGGGGTCGTTTTTGGCTGATTTTGTATAAACCACTGGTAAGATGAGTTAAGGAGTGTCGTTGCCGAATGGCCTATGCTGACCACTCGCAAGGATCGAGTCGGACTGTCTCGATCGTCATCGTCGCCCTGATTCACGCTGTTCTTGGCTATGCCTTCGTCACCGGTCTTGGCATGAAATATGTCAAAAAGGCGGCAGAACAGCTGAACGTGATCGACGTGAAGGAGGAACCGCCACCACCGGACGAGGAGCCGCCACCGCCGCCGCCAGATCAGCCGATCGAGCCGCCGCCGGTTGTCGCGCCCCCGCCGATCGTGCAGACCCCGGCGCCAGCGCCGACCATGACCGTCGTTCGGACACCCCCGCCGGTGTTCAATCCGGTTCCGGTCGCCGCACCGCCGCCGCCTCCGGCTGCACCGCCGCCCCCGCCTCAGGCTGCGACCCGCGCTTCGCCGCGTAGTCAGCCTGGTTCATGGCTAAGCGATGCGGACTATCCGAGCCGCGCGCAGCGTGAAGAGCGTTCGGGTACGGCTGGCTTCCGGTTGGAAATCGGCGCGGATGGTCGTGTGACCAACTGCACCATCACCTCTTCGACCGGCCATGCCGACCTCGACGAGGCGACCTGCCGCCTGCTGCCGAAGCGTGCGCGCTTCAAGCCGGCCAAGGGGTCTGATGGTGCGGAAATGCCCGACACGTACAATGGGCGTATCACCTGGCGTCTGCCGGAATAATCCTGATCGGGAAGGCGTGCGCCCGGCGCCGCCTGTCCCTAGCTTGATCTCATTGAGAGGGAAGTCTTGAACATGTTGATGTATCTCGCAGCTGCGGCTCCAAAGCCGGAAAACCCCTACGGTCTTGTGGAAGCCCTGGAACAGGGCGGTGTCATTGCCTGGACTGTTTTCATCATCTTGTGCGGCATGTCGGTCGGCACTTTCTACATTCTGTTCACCAAGCTGATCGAACAGCAGAAGGTGATCAACCAGGGCAAGAAGGTCCGTGCGACCTTCTGGCGCGCCGGTTCGCTGAAGGAAGCGTCGGCCAAGCTGGAAAAGAACTCGGCCTATAAGCAGATCGTCGATGACGGCATCAAGGCTCAGGAAGAGCATGGCAAGCTGAAGGATCCGGTCGAAGCGCATGACTGGCTGCACGGCTCGCTTGCCCGTTCGGAAGCCGGCATCAACTCGTCGCTCGGTGGCGGCCTCGCCTTCCTCGCGACCGTCGGTTCGACTTCGCCGTTCATCGGTCTGTTCGGTACGGTTATCGGCATCTACCGCGCGCTCATCAAGATCGGCGCTGCCGGTCAGGCTTCGATCGACGCCGTTGCCGGCCCGGTCGGTGAAGCCCTGATCATGACCGCGCTGGGTCTGGCCGTCGCCGTTCCTGCGGTGCTCGCTTACAACTTCCTGCAGCGTCGTAACAAGAACATCGCCGAACAGCTTAACGGTTTCACCGTCGATCTGCTGGCCTATCTGGTTTCCGACGGCGCGGTGAAGCCTTCCGTTGGTCCGGCACCGGCAGCTCCGGTTGCCAAGCCTGCTGTCGCGCCGACCAAGGCCTGATTGCCTTAATATTCCGGTTCGGGGACCGGGTGGCGGCTGCGACCGCCCGGTTTCCCCGCCGGACGTGGGCCTCGCTTAACGGGGCGCCATCGACATCAAGGTTAGGATTGTATCAATGGCAATGAGTGTTGGCCCCGGCGGCGGTGACGACAAGCCCTTGTCCGACATCAACACGACGCCGCTCGTCGACGTCATGCTGGTGTTGCTCATCATCTTTCTCATCGCGGTTCCGGTCGTCGTCCAGTCGGTCGATCTTCAGCTTCCCAAGGTGGCTTTCGAGCCGACCACGACGAAGCCGGAAAATGTGTTGCTTTCCGTTACGCAAGCCTCCGATGGCAGTTGTGCCGTTTTCTGGGGCATGGCGCCGGTCAACTCCAGCGAGTTGCTGGATCGCGCGGTCGCTAAGCTGGAAGCGGACATCAAGAAATTAGGCGGCGTTGAGAATATGACGCCCGAGGATATGCCCGAAGTGCATATCCGCGGCGACATCAATACCCCCTATCGCTGCATCGGTGGCACCATCTACACGATGCAGCGCGCTGGTTTCCCCAAGGTGGGCTTCATCTCCGAGCCGGAACCCGGCTCGACGACGACCCGCCTCTGACCGGCTGATTAAGGAGATTTCGCTATGTCCATGAGCATGGGTTCCGATGATGGCGAACCGATGATGGAAATGAACACGACGCCGTTGATCGACGTCATGCTCGTTCTCCTCATCATGTTCATCATCACCATTCCGATCCAGACCCACGCGGTCAAGATCGACCTGCCGCAGAACGCGCCGCCGACTGACAGCGTGATTGACCCGATCAAGAACAAGGTCGCCATCGACCCTGCCGGGATCATCACCTGGAATGGTTCGGCGATCGATCTGCTGACCCTGCGTCAGTATTTGCAGCAGTCGCTGCGTCTGCCTGTGGAGCCGGAACTGCAGTTCCAGCCGAATGCGCAGACCCGCTATGTGACCGTTGATGAAGTGCTGGCGGAGATCAAGCGTGCCGGCGTGACCAAGCTTGGCTTCGTCGGCAACGAGCAATATGGCAATTTCTGACCGCTGACATCCCTCAGCGTCCATCCGCGCAAGACTTCCCGGTTTCGCGGATTGGCCATGCTGGACCAGGCATCAGATGATTGCAGCTATTCAAGGGTCGCCTTCGGGCGGCCCTTTTTTTGCCTGTTGCCGACGCAAGGCGGCGGCCGGTCGGGTGGGCGCGAGGAAGAGCGGCGGGCAGCTTCGCGCCATGCTCCGACACGGGACAGCCAAAGCGATCCGTCGAGGGTAGCAGATGGCGGTCTGGTCGAAATAAAATCGATCCGGCGACTTTTACGGCAGCCAGGAAGGGGCGGCTTAACCCTTTGCTTACCCCGATCGCCGATGGTGCGTCAGAGGTAATCCGGTATCGATCATGGGCGCGGAACGTAAAACAGAGTATGACCGAAAGGCGCGGGCGGCCGAACGGCGCCATGTGCAGATCGGGGTCAAGGTCCGGCGGCCGGGGGAAACCTGGTTCACCAGCCGGATCACTGACGTATCGATCACCGGATTTCGCCTGCAAAGCTTCATGAAGCTGACCGTTGGCAGCGACCTTTGGGTGATGCTGCCGGGATTCGAAGGACGGCGCGCCCGCGTGCTGTGGACTCGAGGTCCGGAATCAGGCTGCGCCTTCGAACGGCCGCTTCACCCTGCGATCCTCGACCATATCGTCCGCCTGAACTAACCGCCCGGCTTTCGTCGCCGCACTCAGGCTACAGGACCATCTTGGAACTGCAGACTGGCCAGTCTCGCGTAAAGGCCGTTCTGGGCAACCAGCGCGGCATGATTGCCCTGCTCGACAATATGCCCCTCATCCATCACGAGGATGCGATCCGCGGCGCGCACCGTCGCCAGCCGATGGGCAATGACGATGGTCGTGCGCCCCTGCATCAGCCGACCGAGCGCATCCTGCACCAACCGTTCGGATTCGGCGTCGAGCGCAGAGGTGGCCTCATCCAGCAGCAGGATCGGCGCGTCGCGCAGCAGGGCGCGGGCGATCGACAGGCGCTGGCGCTGGCCGCCGGACAGGCGCGCCCCGCCTTCGCCCATCTGGCTGTCCAGCCCCTGTGGCAGCGCGCGCAAAAACGCTTCGGCATTGGCGGCGCGGGCGGCTTCCCAGATCTGTTCGTCGGTGGCGTCCCAGCGGCCGTAGCGCAGATTGTCACGCGCCGATGCGGCAAAGATCACGCTGTCCTGCGGCACGATCGCCATCATGGCGCGCAGCGCGGCGGGATCGGCGTCGGGCAAGGCGACGCCGTTGAGGCGAATGGTGCCCGAAGCCGGATCGTAGAAGCGCAGCGCGAGCTGGATGAGAGTCGATTTGCCCGCGCCGGATGGACCGACGACGGCGACCGTCTCGCCCGGCGCGACAGCGAAGGAGACACCACGCAGCGCCGCCTGATCGGGGCGGGTCGGATAATGGAAATGCACATCCTCGAAAAGCAGATGCGCGCCCTGATCGCCGCTGGGCAGCAGGGTCGGATGCGCCGGGGGCAGGATGTCAGGTTTGGCGATCATCAGTTCATGCAGGCGGCTGGCCGCGCCCGCCCCACGGAGCAGGTCGCCCCAGCTTTCGGACAGCGATCCGAACGCCCCGGCGACCAGCCCGCCGGTCAGGACGAAGGCGGCGATGCTGCCGCCCGACAGGCGGCCGGCGGCGACGTCGAGCGCGCCCTGCCACATGACGGCGGTGATCGATCCGAAGACCAGCCCGATCACCACCGCGGTCATGATCGCGCGCAGGCCGATTCGTCGCCGCGCGGTGGCGAAGCCGCTTTCAACGGTCGCGTCAAAACGAGCGGCCTCTCGCCCTTCCTGCCCGAAGGCCTGGACGATCTTCATTGCGCCCAGCACTTCGCTGGTGACGCTGCCAATATCAGCCAGCCGGTCCTGGCTGGCGCGCGACAGGCCGCGGACCCGGCGGCCAAGGCCGATCAGTACCAGCAGGATGACCGGAATGCCGAGCAACAGCATCGCCGCAAGCTTGGGCGCGAGCGCGAAAAGGTAGATCAGCCCGCCAATGCCGGTGACGAGGTTGCGTAGCGCGACCGACACGGTCGATCCGACCACCTGTTCGACGATCGCAGTGTCGGCGGTCATGCGGGACGCGATTTCGGACGGCCGGTTTTCCTCGAAGAAGCGAGGGGCCTGGCGCAGCAAATTGGCCTGGGTGGCGCTGCGGATATCGGCAACGACACGCTCGCCCAGCCAGGACACGAAATAGAAGCGCAGCGCGCTGGCGATCGCCAGAATGATGACGATCAGCAGGAGATATTCGAACCAACGGCTGATGTCGCCGCCGCCCATGAACCCCTTGTCGATGACCAGCCGGAAGCCGCTGGGGATGCCCAGCGTCGCCGCTGACGAAACGATCAGCGCCGCGAGCGCGCCGGCGATGCGGCCCGGATAGCGACGGGCGAAACCCCACAGCATCGCCAGGCTGCCAAGGGCGGGGCGCGCGTCGGCGCGGGCGGTGGGTTGCGGGGCATCCTCCATAGATGCGGCGCTTAGAGCGATTTCACGGGATAGGAAATATCCGACCGCCCTGAAATCGCTTTACGCCGAGAAAATTGCGCGGCTGAAGACGCTACCATGCGTCGCCTGGCACGCGCTTCAGCTATCGCCCGCAATCGCCCCCGCCCATTGCATCACGCGACGGGTGTCGGCCTTGCCGGTCAGGGCATAGGCCATCGCGCCGGCTTCCCAGTAAGCGACGACCTCGCCCTGCTGTCGGGCGATCAGCGGCGTGCCCTCCGCCGGGGTTTCCGCGCGATCAGCAAAGAGGGAGAGCGCCTCGCCCTGCGGCGTCAGCAGCGACATGGCGATGGCCGGGCTGTCGGTGGTCGGGAAGAGCTGGACATCGGTCACGCGCCAGCCTGTAGGCAAAGCGGGCAGGATGATGCCGGTGGAGCGTTCGATCTCCCGCGCGTCAAACGTCGCGCTCTCTACCTGGGAGGCCATGGTCTGGCGCAGCAGGCCAGTGCGGCGGGAGGCGGCGGCTTCGTCAAGGAAAGTGCTGGCCTGGGCGGTCTGGGGGAACTCGCCCAGTGCCCCGCGGGCGATCCAGCCAGTGGCGAGCAGCGCGGCGATGACGGCCGCGCGCCCGACATGACGCCAGCTACGGCTGGCGTCATGGTCATTGGCGACCGGCAGGCGGGTGTCGCGGCGGCGGCCGACCAGCGTCCCCTTGGCCCCGTCCTTGACCAGGCGGAAATCGATATGCGGCCAGCGTTGCCGCCAGCGCCGCGCCACCAGCCGTTCGCCGGGGCGGGCGGCATCGTCCAGCAGGACCACGCCGTCGGGCGACAGGCGCGCGAACAGGCTGTCGGCCGCGCCGCGCACCAGCGGGTGAACGCTCCAGGGCGGACCGTCTATGATGATGAGGTCGATTTGATCGGGCAGCGTGTCGATCGCGTACCAGCGGCCCGGCCAGTCGGCGCTCTCATGGGTCAAGGGCGCGTGGCGGATATCCACATCGAGCGCGTGGTCGGCGAGCCATTGGCGGGTCGCATCGACAAAGCCGCCATGCTGGTCGAAACTGTGCAGCCGCCCGCCGCCATGTAATTGCAGCGCGCGGGCGGAGATGAGGGAGGAGGCGCCCGCCCCCAGTTCCACCACATGCACAGGGCGCAGCCGGGCGATTTCGCGCACGATATGGCGCAGGAAGCCGACATCGGCCTTCCAACTGCCCAGATGCGGCAGCGCGTCATGCGGCAATCCCAATTCGTCCAGCAGCGCCCGCTTGTCTGCCGGGCGACCGCCCGACAGGCTGGCGAGCAGCCAGGGCCAGCCGATCGCACCGAAACCGATGCGCCACACCATGTCCGACAGGCGGCGGGCCATGTCGCTGTCTCCATGGCCCGCTTCGGTCAGGGGGAGAAGGCCGGTGAGGTCACGGGATGTCACTGTAAAAACATGCTCCTTATGGGATCGCCGGACTATGCCGCTCATCCTGTTTCGCGCATATGACAGCGTCACAGATCGTCAATGGATGACGCAGGGAAGGCCGATGACCCGTATAATTTCCGCGACAGTCGAACGGTGGCCGGTGGCGGGCGCCTTCGTCATCAGCCGCGGGGCCAAGACCCATGTCGATGTCATCGTCTGCACCGTGAGCGACGGTATGCACGAAGGGCGCGGCGAGGGGACGGCCATCTATTATGAGGGCGAAAGCGCGGACGGCTGCGTCGCGGCGCTCCATGCCTATGCCGGGCCGCTGGAGCGGGCGGCTTTGTTGACCCATATGCCGCGCGGCGCGGCGCGCAACGCGCTGGACTGCGCGTTGTGGGATCTGGAGGCCAAGCAGGCCGGCGCGCCGGTGTGGCAACTGGCCGGCCTGGATGCGCCCGCGCCCTTGCCAAGCGCCTTCACCATCAGCCTGGGCGAGGCGGCGAAGATGGAGGCGGATGCCAGGGCCGCAGCGGCGCGCGGCTTTGCCCTGCTGAAATGCAAGCTGACCGGCGAGGGCGACCGGGCGCGCATCGCGGCGGTGCGGGCGGGCGCGCCGGACGCCCGGCTGATCGTCGACGCCAATGAAAGCTGGCACGACATGGACATTGCGGCGGAAGCGGCGGCGCTGGCGGCGCTGGGCGTCGAGATGGTCGAACAGCCGGTGATCCATGGGCAGGAAGCGCGGTTGGCGAGGGTACGCGCGCCATTGCCGCTCTGCGCCGACGAAAGTTGCCATACGCGCGCCGATCTCGACCGGCTGGGCGATTTCGACGCGGTCAATATCAAGCTGGACAAGGCAGGCGGGCTGACCGAGGCGCTGGCGCTGGCGCAGGACGCGCGGGCGCGCGGTTTTCGCATCATGGTCGGCTGTATGCTCGGCACGTCGCTGGGCATCGCGCCCGCCGCTCTGGTGGCGCAGGGGGCGGACTGGATCGACCTGGACGGCGCGCTGCTGCTGGCGGAGGACCGGCAGGGCGGGTTGGCGCTGCGGGATGGGCTGTTGCAGCCGGGTTCGTTGTGGGGCGGTGGTCGATAACCGAGCGGCAGACTGGCCTGCGGATGGCGCGGAAGGGTGGAAAGCGGACAGTCAGTTTTTGGGGAGATGACCGGCGATAGCTGACCTTACGCGGTAAAAAATCATTCGGCATAATCGCCCAATTGCAGACCTAGCTAGGACGGTAGAGTTCAAGCGTGCAAAAGATTAGCCCGCAAACTGTTCCGACAACTCCGGCGATGCGAAGGCGCTTCGGATCACGCAACCAAGGGTAGGCTTGGTAGCTGCGCTGTTCCTCAAAGAACTCGTCGTCACCCTTAGCAATCCGGGTTTCAACGGTCTGCGCTCGCTTGTGTGGCCACAGGGCCAGCGAGAGGCAGCTTAGCGTCATAACGATACCGTAGATCAGCAAAATAACGCCCCCTTCAGACGCACGAACCTTACATGGCCAACGGCAGCTAACCAACGGATTTTGTCATTCAGTCTTCGACCTACCATGAGAATGAGCGGCCAGTCTGGGGATGCTTATGATCACGACCGAACGGCAATTTCTGGCCGCTTGCGGTAACTCGACTCGCTCCACCCAATACCGCCTATCCGGTCCACCCTCAGCCTTGCTCCCCGACCGACCGCACCGGCTGCACTTCCGCATAAGGCATGATTGCCTTCCCGTCCGGCCCCGCGGTGATGCTGGTCTGCGTCGGATAGGCGAACTCGATCCCTTCGGCGTTGAAGCGTTTCCAGATGGCGAGGCCGATGCGGTGCCGCATTTCGAAATAGTCGTGATGGTCGGGATCGGGCACGTCGAAATTGAGCTGATAGTCCAGGCTGCTGGCACCAAAGGCGATGATTCCGGCATTGACGAAGATCAGTCCTTCGGCTTCTACAATCTCTTCAAGGATGGCCGGGATCGCTTCCGCCTTCGCCTCGTCGGTCTGGTAGATGATGCCGATGGCGTAGGTGACGCGGCGCTGGGTCAGCGTTTGCAGGCTGGTGATTTCCTTTTGCAGCAGATTGGCGTTGGACACGACCTTGCGCTCGCCGGACATGGCGCGCAGGCGGGTGCTTTTGAGGCCGATCCGCTCGACCCGCGCGGTCGTCTGATCGAACTGGATGATCTCGCCGCGGCGGAACGGCTTGTCGAAGATGATCGAGAGCGCGGCGAACAGGTCGGAGAAGATGCCTTGTGCGGCGAGGCCGATGGCGATGCCGCCAATGCCCAGACCCGCGACCAGGCCAGTGACGTTGACGCCCAGATTGTCGAGCACCACGATCGTCGCGATCGCGAACAGGGCGAAGCTGACCAGCACGCGGATGAGGCCCATGGCGTTGGCCAGCGTCTCGCCTCCGCCATCCTCCGCCAGCGTCTTGCGCTCGATGAGGCCCAGGATGATTTCCCGCGCCCACAGTGCGGCCTGCAGCACGGTGGCGATGGTGAAGAGGAAGCCGATGGTCTTGGCCAGCGCGGGCGGCGCGTCGGCATAGCCCACGACCAGCCGGGCGGCGACCAGCACCATGAAATAATGGGTGGTGCGCGCCGCCGCGCGGCCCAGAACATTGGTATAGCCCAGCGGATCGCCGCGATGGCCCTTGTGCCTCTTGCCCAGTTCGCGCAGCGCGGTCAGCGCCAGATAGATGAGGACGGCCGCGCCGATCGCGATCAGGATCTGGACATAATGGACCTGGAACCAGGCGATTGTGGAGTCCCACATTGCACGCAGATTGGGTGCCTGCACCGTAATGGCGGGGGCGGGGTCTTTTGTATCGGCCATGCTATTCCGTTTTAATAGTTTAGCGGATCAAGCCGCCACTGCTAACGGCGTGCAATCCGCGATCCCGTCGAGAAATGCAATCAGGCCGCGCTCTCCGCGCGATAGATAGCGCGTCTGACGCGGCAGGCGAAGCCCTTCCCGCCAGGCATCCTGCCCGTCCTTGCACAGCGCCAGCAAAGCGGGATGGACATAACTTTTACGGCTGATCGCCGGCGTGTTGCCCAGCGCCTGCGCCACCGGTTCGAGCAATTGCTTCAAGGAGACATGCCCCGCCGCCAGCGTTTCGAAGGCGATGGTGGACGCGCCCCAGGTGCGGAAATGCTTGGCGGTGAAGGGGCCGCCCATGGCGTCGGCGATATAGGCGTTGACGTCGCTCGACGTGATCGGCCGGGCGTCGCCATCCTCGTCCAGATATTGGAACAGATGCTGGCCGGGCAAATCCTGCACCTGTCGCACGAAGCGGAGGAGGCGGGTGTCGGTGATGGTGAGTTGCTGCTCCTTGCCCGATTTGGCGCGGTAACGCAGCGTCAGCGACTTGCCGGACAGGTCGACATGGCGGCGGCGCAGCGTGGTCGCGCCGAAACTTTTGTTGGTCGTCGCATAATGTTCGTTGCCCACGCGCAACTTGCCCAGGTCGAGCAGGCGGACGACGGCGGCGATCGTGCGGTCCTTGCGCAGGCCGCGGCGCGACAGATCGGCCTCCAGCCGCGCGCGCAGTTTGGGCAGGGCGCGGCCGAAATCCGGGCAACCGGCATATTTCTCCGCGTCCCGTGCGGCTCGGAAATCAGGATGATAGCGATATTGTTTCCGGCCGCGATCGTCATAGCCGGTCGCCTGGATATGGCCCAGGCCCGACGGGCAATACCAGCAATCGACATAAGCGGGCGGCAGGGCGATCGCGTTCAGCCGGTCGATTTCGTCCCGGTCGGTGATGCGGTTACCATCGACGTCATAATAGGCCCAGCCGCGTTTGAGCCTGCGCCGGGTGATGCCAGGCGTGGCGTCATCGGTGGCGGTGATCGGGGGTTGGGCCATCTATCCTGCTCGTTATCTTATTGTTGATGAAGCCCGAAAACCCGCTGTTCGTCGCTTTCGTTCCGCAACTTCTCCCGCCGCTGCCCGTTAGGACAAGCCAGCCCCCAAGAAGGAAAATTCCATGCCCGCCATCGCAGAAAGCCGCATCCTGATCATCGCGACCGACGGGTTCGAACAGTCCGAACTGTTCGATCCGCGCCAGGCCCTGATCGACGCGGGGGCGGAGGTCGTACTCGCTTCGCCCGATACGAAGCCCATTCAAGGCATGAAGCATGACGAGAAGGGTGATACGATCACGCCCGAAATCACGCTGGAGGCGGTGAAGATCGCGGAATATGATGGCCTGATCCTGCCGGGCGGGGTGGCCAATCCCGATACGCTGCGGATGAACGAGAAGGCGGTGGCGCTCATCCGCGCCTTCGTCGAATCAGGCAAGCCCGTGGCGGCCATCTGCCATGCGCCTTGGCTGCTTGTGGAGGCGGACGTGGTGCGCGGGAAGACGGTCACCAGCTGGCCGTCGGTGCGCACCGACCTCGCCAATGCCGGTGGTCAGGTAGTCGACCAGCCGGTGGCGATCGACGGCAACATCATCACCAGCCGCAATCCCGACGACATTCCCGCCTTTGTCGATGCGTTCAAGGCAGCGGTGAGCGAATCGCAGACGGTCGCAGCCTGAGCGGCGGGATACCCAGACGCCAGGGCGTGACCGTGCGGCGGAGCAGCGAGAGATAAGCCAGCGTCCATGCCGCGCAGACGGTAAGCGTCGGCGCAGCAAAAGCCACGGTGCCGGGAACGAAGACGGCGGCGGCGGCAGCGGCGATGCTGCCGCCCAGCACGACCGCCAGGGCGCGCGGCTCCCCATCGGGGCCGCGCAGCCAGACCATCGCGGCAGTCACGCCGGTTAGGAAGCTGAGTATCAGGTGCAGCGTGGCCGGACCCGGCAGGCCGAGCGCGGCGATCAGCAGCGTGAGGATCGCCGCCGCTGATGCCAGCGGAACCCGGCCGAGCAGCCGGGTGGTCAGCGGATAGGCGAGCAGTTCACAGGCCAGCGCGGTCAGCAGGATAGCGATAGCCAGGTCGGCATGACCGGCGATCAGGGCGACCACCGCGGCCGCGCCCCAGCGGATGAGGCGGGTGGGTGCCATCAGGATATGGCTGACCCACTCCCGCGCGCCAGGCCGCGGAGTGAAACGGCGATCGGCAAGTCGCAACTGGAAACCGCCGACCAGCAGCAAGGCGTCGATGCCCCAGGGCAGCAGGCCCGGCGCCTGCCATGAACAGGCGAGCAACAGGCCAAGCAGCAGGCCGTGGGCGAGCCCCAACAGGCGCAAATCCCCTCTCATGCCGGAAGGCCGTGCCGCGCGGCGAGCGTGGCGGCCAGATCGCGCTTCGCCGCGTCCTTGCGCAGGCGGGTGACATAGGTGTCCAGACCGATCTGAAGCGCGAGCATCATGAAGATGAAGGGTTGATAGGCGATGCCCACAAACAGCGATCCGATCATATAGATGACATGGCCCTGTTGCAGGGCCGATGCGAAGGGCGAGATCCAAGCTTCGTCCGGGCCGTCTCTTTTGCGATAGGTGCGGCGGATCATTTCGGTGCGGATGAAGCAGATGCCATGGATCAGTGCCCAGATGAAGAAACCGAAATAGCCCTGTTCGCCCAGCATCTCGAAATAGGCGCTGTGATAGGCGCGGCCCTTGTCGGTGACGATGCGCCGTTCGATTCGCGCGCCGCCGCTGTCGACCACGGTGCTCTGGGCGAAATAGGTGAAGCTGTTCTGGAGATAATTGTCGAAGCCGCCGCCGCCCGGATGCTGCTTCACATAATCAAGCGTCCACATCCACACCGCGACGCGGGTGGCGGCGCTCTCGTCGCCCTGGTGATTCTCGATCGTCTCCATCCGCTGGGTGAAGCTGGCGGGAAGGAAGGGAATGGAGGCCAGCGCCGCCACGGCCAGCAGCGGGCCATAGACGAATTTGCGCTTCGACCGCACCAGCATCATGCCGGCCAAAATGACGATGCAGACGAGGCCGGTGCGCGCTTCCGTGCCGATCGGCATCAGCATGCAGGCCAGGCACAGGGCGTAGCAGAAGCTCTTCACCTTCCAGTCCGGCGGGAAGATGGTGCCATGCTGCGAGAGCCAGAGGATCAGCGGCATCAGCGAGATGGCGACGCAGCTGATGATGGAGCCTTCATACAGGCCGCTATTATTTTCGACCATCAGGTTCAGGACGCCATAGCCGCCGCCCGACAGCGCGGTCTTCATGCCGCCATTGATGATGATGGTGCTGGCGCAGAGAATCATGAACACGGTCAGCGCCTCGATCCGCAACCGCGTGCGCAGCGCCAGCGGCAGGAAGATGCCGGCGATGATCGCCTTCCACACCCAATTCCATTTGGTGAGCGCTTCGGCCGGGAAATCGGCGGTCAGGGTGGTATAGCCGCAATAGGCGACCAGTATGAGCATCAGCCCCTGTCGCACCGAGAATCGGCAATCCTTCTTGTCGTCCATCACCAGCCAGGCGCCGACCATCGCGGCGAACGCCATGGCGGAAATGGGGATGGTGTTGAGCAAGAAATAGGACAGGCGCTGGGGCGAGACGATGTCGATATAGGCATAGACCGCGACCAGCAGGAACGGCCGTTTCAGGCCCATCAGGCCGAAGATTCCCAAGAAGGCGATGAAGAACAGGTCACGCATCGGCGTGCGGCTCCGACGCCGAAGGAAGCGAAGGCGGCGGGTCGCGATCCAGGTCAGCGCGCGGCAACAGCCGCCATGCGGCGAGCAGGATCACGCCATGGCTGATCAGCAGGGAGAGGGCGTCGATCATCGCGCGTCGATCATAGAGGGGGGAGTGATTCCGTTCGGCACGATTCCCCCATAGCGAGACAGAGTTGACGGGCCGTTAAACCTTTTTCGGCAAACAGATCGGGCTATGACTCGCATTCTCCATGTTCTGGACCACAGTCTGCCGCTGCACAGCGGCTACACCTTTCGCACCCGTGCGATCCTGCGTGCGCAGATGGCCAGGGGGTGGGAGGTGCGCGGCATCACTGGCCACCGCCACGCGGCGCAGGGCGCGCAGGAGGAAGTGGTCGACGGCCTGACATTCCACCGCACGCCGGGCGAACCGGCCAGCGGCAATCCGCTGATTCGCGAATGGCGTGACATTTCGGCCCACGCCGATGCGATCGACGCGCTGGTGCGGGCATGGCGGCCGGACGTCATCCACGCCCATTCGCCGGTATTGAACGCCATCGCGGCGCAGCGCGTGGCCAAGCGCCATGGCCTACCGATGATCTACGAAATCCGTGCCTTTTGGGAGGATGCGGCGGTCGGCAACGGCACTGGAGCCGAGGGCAATCCGCGCTATTGGCTGACGCGCCAGCTAGAAACCCATGCGGTGCGCGCGGCGGATGCCGTGGCGGTGATCTGCGAAGGGCTGCGCAGCGACCTGATCGCGCGCGGCGTGGATGCGGACAAGATCGTAGTGTCGCCCAATGGCGTCGATATGGACCAGTTCGGCACGCCGGTCGATCGCGACCCGGCGCTGACCGCAAAACTGGGCCTCGAAGGGGCCGACGTGGTCGGCTTCATCGGCAGCTTCTACGATTATGAGGGGCTGGACGACCTGATCGCCGCGATGCCACGACTCGTGCGCGCCCGGCCCAGGGCCAAGCTGCTGCTGGTCGGTGGCGGCCCGCGCGAGCAGGCGTTGCGGGACCAGGCGCTGGCGTCGCCCTTTGCCGACCATATCGTCTTTGTCGGGCGGGTGCCGCATGACCAGGTCGAACATTATTATGCGCAGGTCGATATATTGGCTTACCCGCGCAAGGCGATGCGCCTGACCGATCTGGTGACGCCCCTGAAGCCTTTGGAGGCGATGGCGCAGGGGCGCTTGGTGGCGGCGTCCAGTGTCGGCGGGCATCGCGAACTGATCGAGGATGGCGTTACTGGCACATTGTTCGCGCCCGACGATCCAGCCGCGATCGCCGCGGCGCTGGCGGAGATGTTCGCGAATCGCGGCGATTGGGATGAACGCCGCGCCGTCGCCCTCGCTTTTGTGGAGCGTGAGCGTAACTGGTCGTCAAACATTGTGCGTTATGAACCCGTTTACCAGCGGCTGCTGGCGCGTCCCGCACGGACGCGCGCGGCCGCATGAGCAAAGGTTGAACATAAGGTGGCGGCGGGAGTCATCAGCAGGCGGGGCATGGCGATCGCCGCACTGGCCGGTCTGGCGGCTGCGCTGCTGGTGTTGTGGATGCCGGTCGGCCTGGTCGAGATGATCGTGGCGTCCAGTGGCCTCAGTGAAGCGCTGCCGGCCGCGGCGCCGCCGCTGGGATTGAAGGCGCGGCTGATGATGGCGGGTTTTGCGGGCGTCATGGCGATTGGCCTAGTCGGCCTGGCCCGCCGCGATGCGGATGCGCCGGAACAAGATAGGCCGGAACAAGATAATGGGAAAGGACGCGCCCATCGCGTCCAGGGAGCACATAAAATGGGTTTCGCATTCTCCAAGCTGACCGCGCTGGCGCGGGGCCGTGCTGCACCGGGTATCGAACCGGACGCGCCGATCCTGCGGCGCGCCGACGCCCATCCTGACGCGCCGTCCCGCCCGCCGATCTTCGCCAGCCGGGATTTCGACGGGATCGATATCTTCCCGCGCGCCGAATCGGGGCGTCGTTCGCTGGTGGCGCATCGCGATCCGGAGCGCGAGGCGGTCGTGCCGCTCGGCAAGCTGGCCATGCCCAGCGCGCCCATGCCGCTGGCGGAGGCGGAACTGCCGCAACCGGCCTTTCTGCGCCCGGCCGGTCCCTTTGCCGCGCCGACCCTGGTCGAAGACGATAGCGAGGATGATGGCGCGGACGAAGACTATGTCGCGTTCGAACCATTGCCGGTCGCGGCTGAATGGGCCGCTCCTGCGACGCCTGCCTTCGTCGCCCAGCCTGCCGACGCGATCCGCCCTGCGCCTTTGCCGATGCCCTCCACCCATGGCCTGTCGATCAGCGAACTGACCGAGCGGCTGGAACGCGGGTTGACGCACCGGTCGCGGAAAATGTCCTCGGCCGGGGCCGGTGACGGCGTGATCGCCGACATGCCGGTCGCATCGGCCGTGCCGGTGCGCGCGGCGGTGGAACAGGATGCCGACGAAGCGCTGCGCGCGGCGCTTGGTGCGCTGCGTTCCATGACCGGGCGACGGTAAGCCGCCGCCCGGCACAGGTCTTACCAGTCTTCGATCGTCAGGGCCGACAGTTCCAGCCAGACGCTTTCCATGTCCGCATCGCCATCATCGACGCTGATGTCGGCGACGAAATGGTCCGGCAGCATCCATTCGGCATCGGCCAGGCCAGCCATGAAGGCGCTGCCGCGTTCGGGGAAGTCATCCCCGCTCAGGCGCAGCCGCACCATATGACGCTGCCCTTGGAACAGGGCGCTGGCCCAGGGGCGGCTGACCGCCCGTTCGACAATGGCGGGCTGGCCCGCGCGTGCCAACAGCTGCGCGAGCAAAGGTGGCAGCGGGCTGGCCCTTTTTCTTCCTATTCCTTTATTTCGGATGAGGTTGGCCGGGCCGAACCCATGATCCAGACTTGTCATTGGCTGATGCTCCTGCGATAAGTGTTCATGAAATGTTCTACTCTCCTCCTTATGCGATCGCCGGGTTGCCGACCCAGGCGCAGATCGAAAACCAGGCGCGGATCACGCGCGCAGCGGCGTCCGAAGGTGGTTGGCCGCATCTTAAATTCGCGAAGAAATTGCTCGATCACACGCAGCAACATAGGTCTTCTTCTCCCCAGTCAGCGCGACTCGCCCGCTGCAAGTCGATAGGTTTATTCCTATCTCTAACGCAATTTCCTACTTGTCTAGGAAAATTCCTATCATTATGGATTGGATATGGATGAATCGGAACATGCCCGGATTGCGCTCGATCGGCTGATTGCCGACCGAGGGGAGAATTATGCCGATCTGTCCCGGCTGATCGGTCGCAATCCCGCCTATATTCAGCAGTTCATCAAGCGTGGCACGCCGCGCAAGCTGGACGAGGAGGATCGGCGCGTGCTGGCGCGCTATTTCGGCGTGCCCGAACAGATGCTGGGCGGCGCGACGGCGCCGGTCGCGGCCCCCGCCCGGATGCGCGGGATGCCCGCGGTGGTCGCGGTGCCGCGGCTGGCGCTGGGCGCGTCGGCGGGCCTTGGGTCGCTGGACGAGGATGAGCAGGCGGCCGGCGTGATGGCGTTCGACGCGCGCTGGCTGCGCCATCTGGGCGTGCGGCCGCAGCGTGTGTCGATCATCCGGGTCGATGGCGAATCGATGGCGCCGACCCTGAACGACGGCGACGACATCATGGTCGATCATGACGATGATGCGGGCCGCCTGCGCGACGGCGTCTATGTGCTGCGGCTGGACGGCGTGCTGATGGTCAAGCGCGTCGCCATGGGGCCGCGGCGCGGCTGGTTCAGCGTAGTGAGCGACAATCCCCATTATCCCGACTGGGCGGACATCGACCCGGCGCTGGTGGATATTGTCGGCCGGGTCGTCTGGAGCGGCAGGCGCTTGCATTAGCGGCGTCCGCCTCCCAATCCGTGAAGTGGATGTTTTCCGACTGTGTCGGGATAGACGGGACGGGCATGGCGTTATCGCTGCGCAAGAGGCGACGGCGTGGCTGCGCCAGAGGAGTGTCGATTGAACGATAATGGCGCAGTAATCCGCAAGGGACAGGAATGGCGCGGTGCGCCGATGGCACTGGCGACGGTGGTGTCGACCTGGGGGTCGGCCCCGCGGCCGCGCGGCAGCCATATGATCGTCCATGCCGATGGCCGGTTCGAAGGCAGTATTTCGGGCGGTTGCGTGGAAAGCGACGTGTTGCAACGCGCGGCGGAGGTGATCGGTGGGCGCGCCGCCCATGTCGAACGCTATGGCGTGGCCGATGGCGACGCCTGGGAAGTCGGGTTGCCGTGCGGCGGCGAAATCGCGGTGCTGGTCCAGCCGGTGAGCGAGGCGGGCTTCGCGCCCGGATTGTTCGACCGGATCGCCGCGGAAAGCACGAGGGGCCGGGCGCTGACGCTGGCAACCGATTTGGAGAGCGGGGTGACGCGCGAGTCGGCCGGGGCGGGCGATTTCCTCAATCGCTACGATCCACCGCGCCGCCTGCTGATCGTCGGCGCGGTGCAGATCGCCCAGAGCCTTGTGCCGTTGGCGCAGGCGATCGGGGTGACGCCGGTGGTGATCGATCCGCGCGGGCGTTTCCTGACGATCGAGCGCTTCCCCGGCGTGGAATTGGACGACCGCTGGCCCGACGAGGCGATTGCGGCGCGCTTCCCAGGCGAATCGACTGCGGTCGTGACATTGAGCCATGACATCAAGATCGACGACCCCGCGCTGGTGGCGGCATTGCGCGCGCCCACCGGCTATGTCGCGGCGCTGGGATCGCGCAAGAGCCATGCGGCGCGGCGGGAGCGACTGGGGGCGATGGGCTTCGGGGCCGACGACCTGGCCCGCATCGACGGGCCGGCGGGGCTGGATATCGGCGCGATCGGTGCGGCGGAAATCGCGCTGTCGATCACGGCCGGGATGGTCGCGGGGTTCAACGCGCGACGTTGACGCTAATGCGTGCCCCCTGCCGCAAGGGATGGGCAGGGGACACATCCCTCACGCTGTCGGGCACAAAGGATGGCGCGCCCTAGCAAAGCGACGGGATGGATCAATACCCCGAACGACGTATTCGTGAAATTTCTTGTCGCCAAGCACTGTTATATAATCGTAATATTACAGACACTGTAATGTTTGGCAGGCAGCGACGCGCGCGAGAGCCGTTATCCACTTTGTTTCGGCAGGATATTTTTTAGCAGCAGCGACCGCCATTCTTGCCGCCGTAGCGTGCCTCCTGCCGGTCGCGAAAAAATTGCGTGCGGTCCATGGCCGGCCGGTCGGGATGATGCGCGGCCATGTGGCGCAGATAGGCGTCATAGTCGGGCAGGCCGACCATGAGTCGCGCGGTCTGGCGCAGCGTGACGAACAGCCCGATCATTCGGCCGGCACCAGTTGAGAGGGGATTTCGCGCGCCGTGGGTGCGGCAGTCCGCCGGGCGGAGACACAGGTGCGAATGGTGAAGAAGAGCAGCGCCAGCACCACCGCCAGGAACAGCGCCACGAGCGCGGCGTCGATCCGGTCATTGAAGATGATGCGCTGCATTTCCGCCATCGACTTAGCGGGGGCCAGCACCGTGCCGGCATCCGCTGCTGCACTGAACTTGGCTGCATGAGCGAGGAAGCCGACCTTGGCATCGGCCGAGAAGAGCTTGAGCCAACCGGCCGACAATGTGCAGATCAACAGCCAGACGGTGGGCAGCACCGTCACCCAGGCATAGCGGTCGCGCTTCATGCGGAACAAGACGGCGGTAGCGAGCATCAGGGCGATGGCGGCTAGCATCTGATTGGAGATACCGAACACCGGCCAGAGCGTGTTCACCCCGCCCAGCGGATCGGTGACGCCCTGATAGAGGAAGAAGCCCCAGGCCGCGACGGTCAGCGCCGTGGCGACGATGCCGGGAATGTGGCTCTTTGTATCCTTGAAGCTGGGCACGGCGAGCGCGATCAGATCCTGCAACATGAAGCGCCCGGCGCGCGTGCCTGCGTCCACCGCGGTCAGTATGAAGAGCGCCTCGAACAGGATCGCGAAATGATACCAGAAGGCCTTCATCGCCGGGCCGCCGACGACATGGCTGAAGATTTCCGCCATCGCCACCGCCAGCGTCGGCGCGCCACCCGCGCGACTGATGATGCTATGTTCGCCCACATCCTTCGCGGTCTGGGTGATGAGGTCAGGCGAGATCGGGAAGCCCATGGCGGTGACGGCGGCTGACGCGCTGGCGGCGTCCGTCCCGATCAACGCCGCGGGGCTGTTCATCGTGAAATAGATGCCGGGGTCCAGGATCGATGCGCCGACCAGCGCCATGATCGCCACGAACGCCTCCATCAGCATCGCGCCATAGCCGATCATCGGCGCATGGGCTTCGCTGGCGATCAGCTTGGGCGTGGTGCCGCTGGCGATCAGCGCGTGGAAGCCCGACACGGCGCCGCAAGCGATGGTGATGAACAGGAAGGGGAAAAGGCCGCCCGACCAGACCGGACCGTTGCCACCGACGAATTGCGTCAGCGCGGGCATCTTCAAGGGCGGGGCCATGATGACGATGCCGATCGCCAGCGCCGCGATCGCGCCGATCTTGAGGAAGGTGGACAGGTAATCGCGCGGCGCGAGCAACAGCCAGACCGGCAGGACGGAGGCGATCGCGCCATAGCCAATCAATATCCAGCATAGCTGGACCGGGGTGAAGGTGAAGATCGGCCCCCAGACCGGCGAAAGCGATACCGCCTGGCCACAGACGATCGCCGCCAGCAGGCCGAGGAGGCCCAGCAGCGACACTTCACCGATGCGGCCCGGCCTGATCCAGCGGGTATAGGCGCCCATCGCCATGGCCAGCGGCACAGTGGCGGCGACGGTGAACATGCCCCAGGGGCTTTCTGCCAGCGCCTTCACCACGATCAGCGCCAGCACGGCCAGGATGATGACCATGATCATGAAGGCGCCGAACAGTGCGATGGTGCCCGCGACCTGCCCCATTTCCATGCGGATCAGTTCGCCCAGCGACTTGCCGTCGCGGCGCATGGAGATGAACAGGATCATGAAATCCTGCACCGCACCCGCCAGCATGACGCCGACGATGATCCAGAGCGTGCCGGGGAGATAGCCCATCTGCGCCGCCAGCACCGGCCCGACGAGCGGCCCCGCACCCGCGATCGCTGCGAAATGATGGCCGAACAGGACGGACTTGTCGGTCGCGACATAGTCCAGGCCATCGGCGCGGCGGATGGCCGGGGTGGGCCGCGCTGGGTCCAGCCGCATGACATGGCGGGCGATGAAAAGGGCGTAATAACGATAGGCGACCAGGAAGCAGCTGACGGCGGCGACCACGATCCACAGCGCGTTGACCGCTTCACCGCGCGACACCGCGACGATGGTAAGGGCAACCGCGCCGATGATGGCGATCAAAATCCAGGGAATGTGCCGGGTCATGCCGCCTCGCGTCGATGGGTAGCCTGGCCCGAAATCCCCGCCGTCCTGCGGGTGCAGGAGCATGGCGGAGCAGGTGGCAGGCCTGATTTCCACGCTACCCTAAGCCGCTATGCTTGAAAGACAACCGCCTACCTTAGACGGAGGGCGCTTCGGCGGAACGGGGAATGGTGGTGGTGCGGAACGGCCTTATGCGCAGATTGCGGTCTAGCGGCGGCGGAACGGCCAGTCGGTCACGCCGCTGGCCCAGAGCGCCCACCAGATGATGACCGGCTGTAGCGCCAGCCGCGGGCCATGATACCACCAACTCAGATGCGCGCCTCCCAGCGGAATGTCGTTGAGCGCGTGGTTGATATTGGCCGGCCAGACGCACAGAGCGTAAAGTGCGAGGCCGATGCCCGCCGCGGGGCGCAGGCGCGGGATCATCAGCCCGATCGCGCCAGCCAGTTCGGCCACGCCGGTCATCGCCACCACCAGTTCGGGCATGGGCACCCAATGTGGCGTGATCGCCAGAAAGCCACCCGGCCGCGACAGATGGGCGACGCCGGCAAAGGCGTAGACGGCGGCCAGGACCAGCCTCGCGACCGTCCGGCCGCGCGTCGCGGTCAATGCGTCACGTCGATTTCAAGCTCGCCTTCATCCTGCCCGTCCCAATAATGGGCGCGCTCGGCATGGACCTTTATCATCACCAGCCCCGGCGTATCGGCACCATCCTCGAACCAGACTTCCAGATCGGGGTTCCAATGTTCCTCGAATTGCGCACGGTCGCGGATCAGGTCGGCGCGGCCCTCCAGCGCAATGAAAAGCGGGCGCTGGCCGAACAGGCCGCTCTTGCCATGGAAGGACAGGCTGACCCGTGGGTCGCGCTCGATATCGCGCACCATCAGCGTATCTTCGGTGGTGAAATAATAGCTGTCGCCGCCATGGGCTACATCCTGGTTGTTGCTCATCGGACGAGCGCCGATATGGCCATCCTCCGTATGGGTGGACAGCATGGCGAAATCGATATGCTGCATCTTTTCGGCCAGGCTGGCGATCGTGTGCTGCACCATGGGACTCTCCTCTACTCGATCCGCTGTTAACGCAGGACAGGCCGAGTCGGGTTCCATCGATCGGATTCGACTCTCGATCGATAAGAACATATCATGAACATTATCGACATGATTCGGGAGTCATCGTCATGGAAAGCCGCACCTCGCCGCTTTACCGCCCTTTTTTCGCGCTGAAGCCGCCGCCGGTCGTCGCGCGGCAGATCGATCATTTCGCCGCGACCCTGGCGCCGGGCGCGGACCGTATCCTGCCCGAACATCAGCATGTCACGCTCGGCATCACGACCGACTGGCCGGACTATCCCTATGAACTGATCAAGGCGCTACGCCGGGCGGCAGCGGGGATCACGGCGGAGCCGTTCGACCTGATGTTGGACGGCGTGCATGTTGGCGGCCAGTCGGCCGCCTTGCGGCCGTCGCGCAGCATTGCCGGGTTGAAGACAGTGCAGCAGCAGGTCGCCGCTGCGATGGCGCGGGCCGGGGCGACGCCGCGTCCGGGCTGACGCTTCAGTCCGCACCAGACATTGTTCTACAGCGACGCGCGGCCCAGCCAGCAGCGCATCGAAGGGTTTGGCTGGCATGTGGACGAGGTGGTGTTGGTGTGCAGCCATGTCGGCCGCACCCGGCATGAGATTATGGGAAGTTGGCCGCTCAAGGGCGAAGCGCAATATCGGCTGTTTTGATGCGCCGGGAATGGGTAGTTTCCTGCCATTCCCAAAATCCAAACATCCGTTCGCCCTGAGCCTGTCGAAGGACTTCACTTCTTTTAAAATTCGAGGGATTTAAAGAAAAAACAGGGCTTCGACAGGCTCAGCCCGAACGGATGTTGGATGTCTGTAATGGTCGATCCCGGTCCATCCGCTAACGCTTGCGCACGAACTCCGCGCGCAGCACCAGGCCCTTGATCCCGTCATAGCGGCAGTCGATTTCCTGGGCGTCGCCGGTCAGGCGGATCGACTTGATGAGCGTGCCGCGTTTGAGCGTCTGGCCCGCGCCCTTGACGGTCAGATCCTTGATCAGCGTCACCTGGTCGCCATCGGCCAACAGGTTGCCCACCGAATCGCGGACCTCGACGGCGTCAGTAGCGTCGCTTGCCACAGGGGCGTCCGCCGCGCTGATCCATTCGCCGCTGGCTTCGTCATAGACATAATCGTCGTCGGCCATGGTCATCTATCCCTGGGTTACGCTTTGCAGCACGGCGGCACGCAATTCGGGGATGCCCATGCCCTTTTCGCTCGACGTGACGATGATGTCGGGATGGGCGGCGGGGCGTTTGCGGATCGCGTCGGCGGTGGCCTGGGTCACGGCGGCCAGGTCGCTCGCCTTGATCTTGTCCGCCTTGGTCAGGACAATGCGATAGCTGACCGCCGCCCCGTCCAGCATGTCGAGCATGTCATTATCCACATCCTTGACGCCGTGGCGGCTGTCGATCAGGACCAGCGCCCGTTTCAGCGAGGCGCGCCCGCGCAGATAGTCGTTCACCAGGAACTTCCATTTGCGCACGACATCCTTGGGTGCCTTGGCATAGCCATAGCCCGGCATATCGACCAGCCGGAACTGAAGCGGCACGCCCACGTCGAAGAAATTGAGTTCCTGCGTCCGCCCCGGTGTGTTGGACGTGCGGGCCAGGCCATTGCGGTTGGTCAGCGCATTAAGCAGCGAGGATTTGCCGACATTGGAGCGGCCCGCAAACGCCACTTCGTTGACATCCATGTCGGGCAGGAAGTCCAGCGTGGGCGCGGATTTGAGGAAGGCGATCGGCCCGCTGAAGAGCTTGCGCGCTTCCTCGATCAGGTCAGTATTTTCTTCTGTCACGTTCTTCTCCGTTCGCCCTGAGTAACCGCTGAGCTTGTCGAAGCGGTGTATCGAAGGGCCGAAGGCGCGCGATGCTTCGATACGGGCCTTCGACTTCGCTCAGTCCCAACTCAGCACGAACGGGGACTTGGTAGGGTTATTTACTTCGTCGCCGTCGCCGTGCTTAGCACCGGATGGCGGCGATACAGCCACCATTGTTGCGCCATCGACAGGCAGTTGTTGGTGATCCAGTAGACCAGCAGGCCCGCCGCGAAGGGCGCCATGATGAACATCATCATCCACGGCATGATCGAGAAGATCTGCTGCTGCATCGGGTCCATCTGGGCGGGGTTCAGCTTGAACTGGAAATACATGCTGATGCCCAGCAGCAGCGCCAGCACGCCGATCGCCAGGAAGGACGGCGGGGTGAAGGGCAGCAGGCCGAACAGGTTGAAGATATGCAGCGGATCGGGCGCGGACAGATCCTTGATCCACAGCACGAACGGCTGATGGCGCATTTCGATCGTCAGCATCAGTACCTTGTAGAGCGCGAAGAAGATCGGAATCTGGATGAAGATGGGTAGGCAGCCCGCCAGCGGGTTGACCTTTTCCGTCTTGTAAAGCGCCATCATCTCCTGCTGGAGACGGGGCTTGTCGTCCTTATATTTCTCCTGCAGCGCCTTCATCTTGGGCTGCACGGCGCGCATCGCCGCCATGCTGGCGAACTGGCGCTGGGCGACCGGGAACATCAGGCCGCGCACCACGAAGGTCAGGCAGATGATGGCGAAGCCGAAATTGCCAAGTGTTTCGAACAGCCAGTGGAGCAGCGCGAAGATCGGCTGTTCGAACCAGTAGAACCAGCCCCAGTCAATCGCCCGGTCGAACAGCTTCACGCCGTCGCGCTCATAGGCCTGGAGCGTCTTGACTTCCTTGGCACCCACATAGAGGCGAATGGTCTGCGTCGCGGCCTTGCCGGGTGCCAGCATGGTTGACCCCAGCGCGGCGTCTGCCTGATATTGCGCACCGGTGCCTTTACGGAACTGGCCCGCGAAATCGGCGTCCGCGCCGGGGACGAGGGCGGAGAGCCAATATTTGTCGGTGAAGCCGATCCAGCCGCCCTTGGACTGGAAGCTCTGGGTCGATGGACCCTTGTCCAGATCCTTGTAGTTCACGTCATAATTGGCCGCGCCGTTGAACACGCCCATCGGGCCGACATGGATAGTCCAGGTGTCGGGGTCCTTGGGGATGCCGGTGCGGCTGATATAGCTGTAGGGCTTGACGCCGACGGCGCCCGCGCCGCTGTTCGACACTTTCTGCGCGGCGGAGATCATATAATTTTGATCGACGCTCAGGCGGATTTCGAAGGTCTGGCCAGCGCCATTGTTCCAGGTCAGCGTCACCGGGCTGGTCGGGGTCAGCGCGCTGCCCTGCGCGGTCCAGACCGTGTCCTTGTTGGGCGTCTTCAACCCTTCGCCCTGCCAGCCGAAGCCAGCGAAATAGGCGTCCTGCGTGCCGCTGGGACTATACAGGCGGACGGCGGGCGAATCCTTGGCGATCGTCTCGCGATAGGTCGGCAGCACGATATCGTCGATGCGCGCGCCGCGCAGATTGATCGATCCGGTCAGCTTGGGCGTGCGGATCGGCACGCGCGGGCTTTCCTTCAATACGATGGCGCGGTCGCGAATCGTGACGGGGCCGTCCGCCGTATCGGTGCCTGGGGCGGCGACCGGCGTGGTCTTGCCGCCTTCGATTCTGGTCGCGGGCGGATTGGCCGCCGGGAAAAAATAATGCGAGACATAGGGCCAGCCGAACAGGATCGCTGCGGTCAGCAGCACCGCCAGAATGATATTCTTCTTGTCGTCCACGTTGTTCGGCTCCGCCGTCTTATGTCTGTGTCAGGGGACCGGGTCGTAGCCCGACCCGCCCCATGGGTGGCATCGCATTAGCCGCTTGAACCCCAACCAGCTACCCTTGATCGCGCCATATTTGCCGATCGCCTGAATCGTATATTCGGAGCAGGACGGGGCGTAGCGGCAGGTGGGGGGCAGGATGCGCGAAGGGCCAAGTTGCCAGAAGCGCGCGAGCAGGATGAGCAGGCGGGCGATCATGGCTTTTCGCCGGTGCGCGCCGCTTGCGGGTCGCTCTTTTGGGCGGGCTTGCCCTTGCGAGGGCGGGGCGGGCCGCGCGGCGGATCGATCGGGCGCGTCATGATCTTGCCCAGCGCCTTGCCCAGTTCGGCGTGCAACAGCACAAAATCGCGTTCGATCCCGCCTTCGCGGCCAATCAGCACATGATCCGCGCCGGCAATGCCATGGGCTGGCAGCAATGCGCGCGCTAGAACGCGAAAGCGGCGCTTCATCCGGTTACGGATGACGGCGCCGCCAATCTTCTTCGTGACCGTGATGCCGATACGCATCGCCGGATCGCCGTCGCCGCGTTCGCGTACCAGCAGGACGAATCCCGGCATGGGCGCGCGGCGTCCCCGATTCGCCGCCAGAAAATCCGCACGCCTGCGCATAATGGCAGGCGCAGCGGACGGCGGCGCGTCGATCAGGCGCTCAGGCTCTTGCGGCCACGCGAACGGCGTGCGCGAATCACATTGCGGCCGCCTGGGGTCGCCATGCGGGCGCGGAAACCGTGACGGCGCTTCCGAACCAGATTGCTCGGCTGAAAAGTGCGCTTCATCGTTCATTCCTCAAAAAACAACTAGAGAATCGGGCGTGACAAAAAAGGGCCGCCAAAACAGCGGCCACCAGTCAGGGGGCGTCCGATAGGCAAAAGGGCGGGGGAAGTCAATGGCGGGTGGCCGCAATCTATAGGCCCGTTCGCTTCGAGCGAAGTCGAGAAGCGGCAAGCGCCATGCTGATGTTTCTCGACTTCGCTGGAAACGAACGGATGTCGCTTATATTGCCTTACTTCCCCCGCGTGGTCGCCACGGCCGCCTTGAGCGCGTCATAGCCGACCGCGCCGCCCAGCACCTGACCGCCGATGACGAAGGTCGGGGTGCCGCTGGCCTGCAATTTCTGGGCAAGAGCGATGTTGGACTGGATCTCGGCATCATATTTGGTCGATGCGATCGCCGAATCGGCTTCGGATTTGGTAATGCCCGCCTTGGCCGCTGCCGCGACGATCGTGTCGCGCGTGACCTTGCCCGCGCCATAAAGCGCCTTGTGGTAGGCCATATATTGGCCGCGCTCGGCCGCCAGCAGTGATACCTTGGCTGCGGCGCTGCTTTCGTCCGACAGGATGGGCAGTTCGCGATAGACGACCTTCACCTTCGCGTCACCCGCGACCAGCTTGGCGAGGTCGGGCAGCGAAGCGCGGCAATAGCCGCAGGCATAGTCGAAAAATTCGACCACGGTGACATCGGCATTGGCCGCGCCTTCCCATGCCCCGGCATAGGGCGTTTCTAGCGCGCTCCGGCTGGCGTCGATGGTGCCCGACATGCGCTGCGCCTGTAATTTTTCGACGGCCTGCGGGATGATTTCGGGATGCTCCAGAATATAGTCGTGAACGATCTTTTCGATCGCCGCCTTATCGGTAGCATTGACGCTGGCGGGTGCCTGCACGGCGAGCGCGGTGCCGGCGGCAGCCGCGATGAGGGCGAAAGCGCCAAGGGTCATCTGGATCGTCCTGTTGGAAAGGGCCGCGCGAAAGCTCGGCCGGGTCTGGTCTGTCATCTTTATCTTTTCTTCCGCTGCTGCTCGATCGCGGCGCGGGATGTCATCGCGATATCCTGCGCCCGCAGATAGTCAACCGTGCCGGGCTTCAACCCCTGCATCGCGCCGTCGGCGCTGCGCAGCGCCATGGGATGCTCGCCCATCATGGCGTAGCGTTCCGCCGTCGCCAGCGCGGCGCGGGGCGTGTCGCCGCGCCGTTCGTAGACGACGCCCAGTTGATACCAGGCGAAGGGATTTTCCCGGTCGCGTTGCACGGCCAGGCGCAGCACCTGCTCGGCCTCGGCAAAATTGGCCTCATCCTCGGTCGCGATCAGCGCGTGGGAGAGCAGGACGGCGATCAGCGGCTGGTTGGTGATCTTCACGGCTTCGCGCAAGGGCGCGACAGCGTCCTTGGGGCGGCCGCTTTCCAGCAGGATCTGGCCCTTCAACTCAAGAAAATAGGGGTCGTCCGGCGCAGCCGCGAGCAGGGCGTCGGCTTCCTCCAGCGCTTTTTGCGGATAGGCGCTTTTATGCCAGGCATAGGCGCGGGCATAATGGGCCGGCATCGACTGGTCGGTTTCGGGATATTTTTGCAAGGTCTGGGTGGGTTCGGACACAAAGCCGATCAGCTTGGCCTTGATCCGCTCGAACCGCGCCTCCAGCGCCGGATCGACCGGGCGCTCCCAGGCCGGATCGACCGTATAGACTTCGCGCAACACGTTGATGCGCTCGCCCGACAGGGGATGGGTGCGCCCGTAACTATTGTCCTGCGGGATGGCGAGGCGATATTCCTGATTTTGCAGCTTCTTGAAAAATTCCAGGCTGCCCTTGCCGCTCAGGCCCGCCTTCGACAGATAGCGCGCGCCGGCGAGATCGGCCGAGCTTTCCTGCCCGCGCGAAAAAGCCAGGAATTTGGTCATCGCCGCCTGCTGGCCCAAGCCCATGATCCCCATGCCCGCTTCCGCGCCGCCCGCCGCGATCGCCGCCGCGCCCAGCACCAGGCTGAGCAGGGTGACGCTGGTGGCGTCCTTGATCCCCTCGCCCGAGCGGATGACATGGCCGCCCTCGATATGGCCCAGTTCGTGCGCCACCACGCCCTGCAACTGGTTCACATTGTCGGCCTGCGCGATCAGGCCGCTATGCACCCAGACATATTGGCCGCCGGCGACGAAGGCGTTGATCTCCGGGTCGTTGATGACCATGACCTGGACGTTTTTCGGCTCCATGCCGGCCGCCTTGACCAACTGGCCCGACATGTCGGCCATGAAGGCTTCGGTTTCGGCATCGCGCAATATCTGCTGCGCGAGCGCCGGGCGTGCCATGCAGGCGAGCGCGGCGATCGCCAGCGCGCAGATTTTGAGCCGCGGCCGCATCAGGGGTACGTCTTAGGCAGGGAGAGGCAGACCGTCACGGCGGCGTCGTGCCAAGGCCGGGCTGAACCTGCCGTGAAGCGGTAAGGCGCAACGAAAAGCGCCGCTGCGCACCGGTCGGAACCGGATGGGCAGCGGCGCTTGTTCATAACAGCCTGACGTCCGGCCTTATTGGCCGAAGGTACGCTGCCACCAGCCACGGCGCGGTTCGCCATCTTCGCCCACGCCATCGTCGCCATTGGCGGCGTCAGCGGTTTCGGCGACTGGCGCTTGCGGCGCGGCGGCTTCGGCAGGGGTTTCGACCGCGGGGGCAGCGGCTTCGGCCTCTGCATCGGCGACGACGGCCTTCTTGCGGCGGGGACGCTTGGGCTTGGCCGGTGCTTCCTCTGCAACGGGTGCCTCGACGACCGGTGCGGTTTCCTCGGCGGCGTCATCCGCTTCCGCGGCGTCGGCGACGGGCTTCTTGCGACGGGTGCGCTTGGGTTTGGCCGGGGCCTCTTCTGCAACGGCTTCGGCCGGCGCGGTTTCGGCGGCAGCTTCCGCCACAGGCTCGGCCACGGCTTCGGCTACCGGCGCGGCATCCGCCTTGGGCTTACGGGCACGGGGACGACGACGGGTTTTGGGCGCGTCCTCGGCTGGCGCGTCCTCGACGACTGGTTCGGTAGCTGGGGCTTCTGCCACCGGCTCGGCGACTTCGGCGACGGGCTCGTCCGATTCGCTGGTTTCGGCTTCAAGCGTCGCAGCGTCTTCGCCACCTTCGCGGCGGCGACGGCCACCCCGGCGACCGCGACGACCGCGGCGACGTGCACCACCGTCTTCGTCATCACCGGCAGCAGCCGCTTGCGCCGGTGCGTCGGTTGCGTCGTCGGCGGTGACGACGGCCTCGCCCTCGTCTTCATCTTCGGATTCCGCATCGGCATTGTCGCCGGCGTCTTCCTCGGTGCCTTCACCGGTGCGATTGTCATCGCGCGCGCCGCCACGACGGCGACGGCGACGACGGCGACGGCGGCCGCCGTCACGATCTTCGTCCTCGCGGTCGCCACGTTCGCCGCGGTTGCCGCGTTCTTCACGCTCGGTTTCGGGTTCGGCTTCGGCCTCCTCGACCTCTTCCTCTTCCTCCTCGTCGATGACGTCCAGATCGTCATCCTCTTCCGGCAGCGGCGCGTAGCTTACGACACGCTCAGGCCGCGGGCCGCTGGCCTCGACCGACATGCGCGCGCCTTCAACTTCGCCATCGGGCAGGACTTCGATCGTCACGCCATAGCGCTGCTCGATTTCGTCCAGTTCGCGGCGCTTGTTGTTGAGGACGTAGAAGGCCGCTTCCTGGCTGGCGCGCAGGGTGATGAGGTTGCCGCGACCGCGCGCCGCTTCCTCTTCCAGCATGCGCAGCGCGCCCAGGCCCGCCGACGATGCGGTGCGAACGAGGCCGGTGCCTTCGCAATGCGGGCACTGGCGGGTGGAGGCTTCCAGAACGCCGGTGCGCAGGCGCTGGCGGCTCATTTCCATCAGGCCGAAGCCGGAGATACGACCGACCTGAATGCGGGCGCGATCGTCGCGCAGCGCTTCCTTCATCGCCTTCTCGACCTTACGGATGTTGGAGTTCACCTCCATGTCGATAAAGTCGATGACGACCAGGCCCGCCATGTCGCGCAGGCGAAGCTGGCGCGCGATTTCGCGGGCGGCTTCCAGGTTGGTCGCCACGGCCGTCTGTTCGATGCCATGTTCGCGGGTCGACCGGCCGGAGTTGATGTCGATCGACACCAGAGCCTCGGTCGGGTTGATGACCAGATAGCCACCGGACTTGAGCTGGACGACCGGATTGTACATCGCCGCCAGCTGTTCCTCGACGCTGGCGCGCTGGAACAGCGACACCGGGTCGGCATATTGCTTCACGCGGCGCACATGGCTGGGCATCAGCAGACGCATGAAGTCCTTGGCGGCGCGATAGCCATGCTCGCCCTCGACGATGACCTCTTCGATATCCTTGTTGTAGATATCGCGGATCGCCCGCTTGATGAGGTCGCTGTCATTATGGATCAGCGCAGGCGCAGCGGCGCTCAGCGTCTTTTCGCGAATCTCGTCCCACAGGCGGGCAAGATAGTCGAAGTCGCGCTTGATTTCCGGCTTGGTGCGCTGGAGGCCCGCAGTGCGCACGATGCAGCCCATGGACGAGGGCAGCGCCATTTCGGCGATGATCGTCTTCAACCGCTTGCGGTCGGCCGCATTGCTGATCTTGCGCGAAATGCCACCACCATGGCTGGTGTTGGGCATCAGCACGCAATAGCGGCCAGCCAGCGACAAATAGGTGGTCAGCGCGGCACCCTTGTTGCCGCGTTCTTCCTTGACGACCTGGACCAGCAGCACCTGGCGGCGCTTGATGACGTCCTGAATCTTGTACCGGCGGCGCAGCGCCATGCGCTTGCGGCGCAGTTCGTCGGCGGCCTCATCGCCGCCGCGGCCACGACCGCGCCCGCCCGAACGGCCACCACGCTCGCCACTGGCGCCGTCGTTGCCGCCTTCGCCTTCGGCCTGTTCGGCGTCTTCGCCCGACTCTTCATCGTCATGATGATGGCTCGCCTCGACATATTCGACGCCGCCTTCGGGCGCGATGGGGTCGTGGTCCAGATCATGGTCGTCATCGTCGAAATCGGCGCGCAGCGCGGCCTCTTCCTCGGCATGGGCGCGTTCTTCGCGCAGCAACGCCTCGCGGTCTTCACGCGGGATCTGGTAATAATCGGGGTGGATTTCGCTGAAAGCGAGGAAGCCGTGGCGGTTGCCGCCATAATCGACAAAAGCCGCCTGGAGCGAAGGCTCTACGCGGGTGACCTTGGCCAGATAGATATTGCCCTTGAGCTGCTTGTGCTCAGCGGACTCGAAGTCGAATTCCTCGATCCGGTTACCCTTGACGACCGCGACCCGGGTCTCTTCCCGGTGGCGCGCGTCGATCAGCATACGCATTGTCATTTACATGTCTCCGGCGTGGACGGGCTGCGGCACAGGGCCGCGCCGCCACGCGATAGTGAAGGGACGGCCGGGCGCGCTCCGTTAAGGGCGCGGATGTCGGCATCGTCCAGGTTTGAAGGAAATTATGTGCGTCTGCTGCGTCGGCAGGGCCGGACAAATCGCCGGGCCGGACCATCCACGCCGCATCGCCCGTGACCGGGGCAAGCGTGGAATGGAAATCATGCCTCATGCAGCGTCAACCTGTTTGCGACACTGCGGGGGGCAAATGCTGCCTCCGCCGGTGCCTATCTCATTGCCCCGCAAGGCTGCCCTGATATCGGCAAGTCTTTCGGGAATATGAATGGGTAGCAGTCAAATACCGACGGGGCAACGGCCGCCTTAAATATAATGCCATGTCCGCCGGTGTGGCTATCGATGCCCTATTCATCGTGAAGGACGGGTTAACCCTCTCATTTTACCGGGCCACAAGGAGCAATGCTTAATCCAGAATTTAGCGTGGGGACGCTGAACGGATTAGCCCAAATGAAATTTGGCTGGACGGCCGACGGCAGCGCGTCGCACAAGCGGCGCATGCTCCAAAGCATTGCCCTGGCAGGCACGATATTGATGGCGGTCCCCGGCAGCGCCGGTGGCATATCCGGCGTGGACGTGCGGGACGACAGGGTCGTCGTGCGCTTCGACGACCGTGTAAACGGCGCTTCCGCCTTTCTGCTGGACGCGCCGCGCCGTATTGCGCTCGACATCGACGGCGCGCACATGGGCCGGGGGCGGTTCACGCCGGGCAACGGTGCCATCGCCGCGGTGCGCCAGGGACAGCTCAACGGCGACACCGCCCGCGTGGTGCTCGACCTGTCGGGTCCAGCGACGCTGGGCAATGCGCGGCTGGCGCAGGACGGCAAGTCGCTCAGCTTCTCGCTTCAGGGCGTAAGCGACAGCCGGTTCCGCGCCGAAGTGGGGAAGGGGCGCACCCGCTTCGATGCGCCCGCCGACATGGCGGCCTATCCGCAAAAGCGCATCCATTCGATCACCGTGCCGATCCCCGCTGCGTCGCGCGGCGTGTCGCTGCCGCAGGTGGAGGGCACGAATAACGGCGCCCGGCCGCTGGTGGTGATCGATGCGGGCCATGGCGGCCATGATCCCGGCGCGATCAACAAGGAGAATGGCAAGCGCGAGAAGGACGTCACGCTGGCGATCGCCCAGGCGATTCGCGATCAGCTGGTTAAATCCGGCCGGGTGCGCGTGGCGCTGACCCGCGACGACGATAAATATCTGGTGTTGCAGGAACGCTATGGCATCGCCCGCAAACTGGGGGCGGACCTGTTCATTTCCGTCCATGCTGACGCGGCGGAAAATACGCAGGCGCACGGCGCGACCGTCTATACCCTGTCCGAAACCGCGTCAGACCGGGAAGCCGCGCGCCTCGCAGCGCGAGAGAATAAGGCCGACATCATCAACGGCGTAAACCTTGGCGGCCAGTCGGGCGACGTATCGTCGATCCTGATCGACCTGACCCAACGCGAATCGATGAACATCTCGGCCAATTTCGCGCGGCTGCTGCAACGGGAGGCGGCGCCCTATGTGCCATTCCGCAGCGCCTATCACCGCTTTGCGTCGCTGATGGTGCTCAAGGCCCCGGATACGCCGTCGGTCCTGTTCGAAACCGGTTATATCAGCAATGCCGACGATGCGGCCTTCCTCTCCTCGCGCGAGGGGCAGGGCAAGATCGCCCGCGGCGTCGCCCGCGCGATCGAGGTGCATTTCGCCCGCAAGCTGGCGATGCGGGACGGGGCCGCGGGGGGATAGGCTGTCCTATTGGTGGCGACTTTGCTATTATGGCTCAGCCTTTCGGATAGGATCAGGGCGGCGCAACAAAATGTCGGAATCGGCGGGAAATGTGCGAAGCTAAGGGGATGGTCGCCGCGCGCGGGCGATACAGATGCGGCGGATCGCGTCATGCCCACTGGTCTTGGCGATAATTTGACCCTAGAGCCTCTTGCCTATGGAAGAGGCCCGTTCCGAACCCGCCCCGTCGTCCTTCGCCTATCGCCTGCGCCGCGACGCGGGGGGCTTTTTCGGCCGTCTGCGTCCCTTGTGGCAGCGTCGCTGGGTGCGATGGATGTCGATCCTGCTGGGCGGCTTCGCCCTGTTCTGCGCCTTGTTCTGGCTGATCTTCGCGCGCGGCCTGCCTGACGCTGCGACGCTGCTGGAATATGAGCCGCCGCTGCCGACCATCGTGCGCGACATCAATGGCCAGCCCGTCCACAGCTATGCTCGCGAACGCCGCGTCCAGCTGCAATATAGCGATTATCCCCCGCTGTTGATCCGCGCCTATCTGGCGGCGGAGGACAAGACCTTCTTCGAACATCATGGCGTCGATATTCCGGGCTTCGCCGGCGCGGTAGTCGATTATGCCAGCAAGCTGGGGTCGGGCCAGCGCGCGCGCGGCGGCTCCACCATCACCCAGCAGGTGGCCAAGAACCTGCTGATCGGCGACGAATATTCGCCCACGCGCAAGGTGAAGGAGATGATCCTCGCCTACCGCATGGAAAATGTGCTGAGCAAGCAGCAGATACTCGAACTCTATCTCAACCAGATTTTCCTGGGCCGGAATGCCTATGGCGTGCAGGCCGCCGCGCGCGCCTATTTCGACAAGGATGTCGCCGACCTCCAGCTGCACGAAATGGCCTATCTGTCGATCCTGCCCAAGGGGCCGGCCAATTACCGTCCCGAAAGCGAAACCGGCCACGCCCGCGCGATCGACCGGCGCAACTGGTCCCTGGGCGAGATGGAGAAGAACGGCTGGATTACCCCGGCGCAGCGCGCGGCGGCTGTGGCCATGCCGCTGGGCACCGTCGCCGCCCATGGCTCCAGCTTCGATGCGCGCGCAGGCGGCTATTATATGGAGGAAGTGCGCCGCCGCCTGATCGGGCTGTTCGGCGAAAAGGCCGATGATGGCCCCAACAGCGTCTATGCCGGTGGCCTGTGGGTGCGCAGCCCCTATGATCCGGTGGTGCAGGACAGCGTCGCCACCGCGCTGCGCAACGGCCTGCTGCGCTTCGATGCCGGGCGCGGCTGGTCCGGTCCGGTCGGCCACATCAATATCGAAAATGGCTGGGAGCGCGAACTGGCGGCCAGCTATATCTCCGTCGATTATGCCGAATGGCGCGTCGCCGTCATCATCAGCCGGACCGCGTCCGACGCGCAGCTCGGCTTTGCCGACGGCGGCACCGGCACGCTGCCCGCCGGATCGGCGCAGATGCCGTATCGCAAGGTCGGCGGGCCTGCCTTTTCCGCAATGAAGCCCGGCGACCTGATCGTCGTCGCGCGCAACGGGGCAAGCTGGGCGCTGCGCTCCATTCCCGAAGTGTCGGGCGGCATGGTGGCGGAGGAAGTGCATTCGGGCCGCATCCGCGCGATGCAGGGCGGCTTCGATTCGCGGCTTTCCTCCTACAACCGCGCGACGCAGGCGATGCGTCAGCCCGGCTCCACTATTAAGCCGTTCGTCTATGCGGCCGCGCTCGACAATGGCATGACCCCGGCGTCGATCATCGTCGATGGGCCGTTGTGTGTCTATCAGGGCGCGGGCCTCGGCCAGAAATGCTTCCGCAACTTCTCCGGCGGGTCCGCCGGGCCGCAGACGATGCGCTGGGGCGTGGAGCAGTCGCGCAACCTGATGACCGTACGCGCCGCCAGCCAGACCGGCATGGACCGCGTCGTGCGCACCATCAAGAATCTGGGGATCGGCGATTATCAGCCCTATCTCTCCTTCGCGCTGGGCGCGGGCGAGACGACGGTGGAAAAGATGGTCAACGCCTATGCCACGCTCGCCAACCAGGGGCGGCAATTCCCGTCCAAGGTGATGGATTATGTGCAGGACCGGCGCGGCAAGGTGATCTGGCCAGAGCGCTGGCGCCCCTGCGACGGCTGCAACATGGCGAACTGGGACGGCAAGCCGATGCCCCGCTTCGGCATGGAGGGCAAGCAGGTCATGAACCCGATGACCGCTTATCAGGTCGTCCACATCACCGAAGGCGTGGTCCAGCGCGGCACCGCCACCGTGCTGGCCGATTTGCAGCGGCCGCTGTTCGGCAAGACCGGCACCACTAACGGCCCGACCAACGTCTGGTTCGTGGGCGGATCGCCCGACATCGTCGCGGGCGTCTATATCGGCTACGACCAGCCGCGCAGCCTGGGCGGTTGGGCGCAGGGTGGCCGCATCGCCGCGCCGATCTGGAAAGCGGCGATGGCGCCGATCCTTGAAACCATGCCCAAAACCCCCTTCGTCGCGCCGGCCGGCATTCGCATGGTCGCGATCGACCGTCGTTCGGGCAAGCGCGTCTATGGTGCCTGGCCCGGCACCGACGCCAAGCCCGCGATCATCTGGGAAGCGTTCAAACCCGAATCCGAACCGCGCCGCACCATCCGCAAGGAAGAAGCCGAAGCCCAGGCCAAGGTCGCCGCCGCCAGAGCGGTGACGAGCCGCACCCGCCAGCGCAGCGACGCCGACTTCCTCGAAGGGCAGGGCGGGATCTACTGAGGCGCTACCGGGCCTATGCTCTTCCCAAATCTGCCGCCCTCGGATAGGGGCAGTCGCTTGATGCGTTAACGCGCCAGCCAAATATCCGGAGACTCCCCATGCGCGCCGAAGCGCAGCAATATATCGACCGTATCGACGCCGCGCTGGAATTGCTGCGCCGCTTCCTCGACTGGGACCGCGCGCTGCGTCGGCTGGACGAGTTGAATGCGCGCGTCGAAGACCCGACCCTGTGGGACAATGCCAAGCTGGCGCAGGAGGTGATGCGTGAGCGCACCCGGCTGGAAAGCGCGATCGGCGCGACCCGCGCGATCGAGGGCGGCAAGACCGACAATGCCGAACTGATCGAAATGGCCGAGGCCGAGGGCGACGAGGAGATGGTGGCCGAGGCCATCGCGTCGTTGAAGGCGCTGGCCGACCAGGCGGACGAGGACAAGATCAAGGCGCTGCTGGCGGGCGAGGCCGATGCCAGCGACACCTATCTGGAAATCCATGCCGGGGCGGGTGGCACCGAAAGCCAGGACTGGGCCGAAATCCTCTCGCGCATGTATCGCCGCTGGGCCGAACGGCGCGGCTACAAGGTGGACCTGGTCGATTATCAGGCAGGGGAAACCGCGGGCATCAAGTCCGCGACCTTCCTGATCAAGGGCGAGAACGCCTATGGCTATGCCAAGACCGAGAGCGGCGTTCACCGCCTGGTCCGCATCAGCCCCTATGACAGCGCGGCGCGGCGCCACACCAGCTTCTCGTCGGTGTGGGTCTATCCGGTGATCGACGACAATATCGATATCGAGGTCAAGGAATCCGACCTCAAGATCGACACCTATCGCGCATCGGGCGCGGGCGGGCAGCACGTCAACACCACCGACTCCGCGGTCCGCATCACCCACGTCCCGTCCGGCATCATCGTGGCGTCGCAAAATGATCGGTCGCAGCACAAGAACCGCGCGACTGCGATGAATATGCTCAAAGCGCGCCTGTACGAGGCGGAACTACGCAAGCGCGAGGAAGTGGCAAACAGCGATTATCAGGCCAAGACCGAGATCGGCTGGGGCCACCAGATCCGTTCCTATGTGCTGCAACCCTATCAGCTGGTGAAGGATCTGCGCACCGGCGTCACCTCCACCGCGCCCGACGATGTGCTGGACGGCGCGCTCGACCCGTTCATGGCCGCCGCTCTGTCACAGAAGGTGACGGGCGAGAAGGTCGATGTGGAGGATGTGGACTGATGATCCGGGCGGTTCTGGCGGGCGTATTTGTCCTGCTGGCCGCCTGCGACCAGATGGGCGGGGGCAAGGAGACGCATCGCGCTGCCGCCGCCGAGGCGTTTCCGCAGGCCGACCGGCCGGTCGCACCGATCGTCTCCACCCGCTGGTCGAGCGAGGAAGCGCGCGACCGGGTCAATGAAGCGGAGGACATCATGGACCGGGCGGGCATCCGCCCCGGCATGACCGTCGCGGATATCGGCGCAGGCGAGGGCTATTATACCGTGCGCCTTGCCAAGCGGGTCGGGGCCAAGGGCCGCGTCCTTGCCGAGGATATCATGCCCGAGGTGATCGAAGCGCTATCGCGCCGCATCACGCGCGAAAAATGGGATAATGTCAGCCTGAAGCTGGGCGCGCCGGAAGACCCCAGGCTACCCGAAAACAGCTTCGACCGGATCATGATGGTCCATATGTATCATGAGATCGCCGAGCCTTATGCCTTTCTCTGGCATCTGAGCCCCGCGCTCAAGAAGGATGGCGAACTGATCGTGGTCGATGCCGACCGGCCGACCGACCAGCATGGCACCCCGCCGCGCCTGTTGGCCTGCGAGCTGGCGGCCATGGGATTTCGCCTGGAACAGGTGGTGCCCAAACCGACGGCAGGCGGCTATCTGGCGCGGTTCCGGCGTATTGCCGCGCGGCCCGATCCCGCCAGCATCGTCCCATGCGCCTTTCAGGATTGATCTCGGGCGTGGGCAGCCAGGGTTAATGTCTGCCTAATATTGCTTGTTGATAAGCCGGCATGTCTCGATGGCGTAGGGGTCATGCAGGGAGGCTGCGGCATGACCGAACGGGGGTCTTTCACGGCACAGGAGATGCGACAGCGCGGGGCGGCGCGGCACAAGCTGTTCGAGCCGTTCGACCTGTGTCAGGCGGGGCAGTCGGTCCGCGCCCATATGCTCGACCTGTCGGTGTCGGGCGCATTGCTGCATGCCGAACGGCCGCCGCGGATCGGCGCGGGCGTCATTCTCGCCTTTCCGGGTCTGGAAGTCGCGGCGCATGTCGTGTGGGTGCGGGCCAAGCGTTTTGGCGTGCGGTTCGACATGCTGCTGCCCGATACGGCGTTACGCGCGATGCTGGATGGCGGCGACGCGGCTTGCCCATAGGGCATCGGCTGCTGTAGGCAGGCCGCGATGCATTTCGACGATCAGCTCCAGCGCTATTTCGGGACGACCGAGATCGACAGCCTGCCCCCATCTGCGGTGGAGGCGGGGATCGAGCGGATGCGCGTCGATCTGGGGCTGGAACAGGATCGCGGTCGGCGGTTCGCGCTGTGGTCGCTGCTGTTCCTGCTCGGCGATGCCCCCGACCTGGACGTGGCGTTCAAGGATGCGGCGGACCGGGATGCGGCGCGCACCTTCATGGAATTGACCGAACAGGGCTGACCTTGCTCGCCTCATAGGTCGATGAGTTTTGATGAAGCGCGCGCTGTCCCCTTTCCTTCCGCCTTCCGCCGGGTAAGACGCCACCGTTCAGTTTCGAGAGGATCGCATGGAGTATCGCACGCTTGGCCGCACGGACCTGAAGGTCAGCCTGATCTGCCTGGGCACCATGACCTGGGGGTCGCAAAATAGCGAAGCGGAGGCGCATGCCCAGCTGGATTATGCGATCGGGCAGGGCGTGAATTTCATCGATACGGCTGAAGCCTATCCGGTGACGCCGGTCAGCGCCGACACGCAATTTCTGACCGAAACCTATATCGGCAACTGGATCGCCGGGCGCGGCAGGCGCAATGACATCATCCTGGCGACCAAGGTGGCGGGGCCGTCGCGCGACCCGATCCGCACATTTCGCGGCGGCGACAACCGGCTGGATCGCCGGAACATCCATCAGGCGGTCGATGACAGTTTGAGGCGGTTGCGGACCGACTATATCGATCTCTATCAGGTGCATTGGCCCGACCGGCCGGTGCCGTCCTTTGGCTCGCGCGGCCTCACCTCGCTGGCCGACGGTCCCGACACGGTGTCGATCGAGGAGACGCTGGAGGCGCTGGCCGAACTGGTCCAGGCCGGCAAGATCCGTCATGTCGGTGTATCGAACGAAACGCCCTGGGGGCTGGGCGAATATCTGCGGCTGGCGCGCGATCGGGGGTTGCCGCGGGTGGCTTCCATCCAGAACGCCTACAGCTTGCTCAATCGCATCTTCGAGATCGGCTTGGCGGAATATGCGCTGCGTGAGGATGTGGGGCTGCTCGCCTATTCGCCGCTGGCGGGCGGCAACCTGACCGGCAAATATCTGGGCGGTGTCATTCCGCCGGGTTCACGCCGCGACGTGTCGCGCCAGTTCGTGCGCTACGACCTGCCCAACCAGCCGCTCGCCAGCGCGCGCTATGTAGCGATCGCTCATGCCTTTGGACTGGACCCGGCGCAGCTGGCCTTGGCGTTCGTCAATGCTCAGCCTTTCGTGACCGCGACGATCATCGGCGCAACCAGCCTGGATCAGCTAAAGGCGGACATAGCGAGCGTGGACATCACTTTGTCCGCAGAACAGCTGGCGGCGATAGAGGCGGTGCATCGCGCCATACCCGATCCCTGCCCCTGACGGAAAGCGCCCATCAGGCGGCGCGGGGTGAATGGGATTGATGGTCCGAAAGGATGGGCATGTCCACCATCACGGCGATATCCTGCCACCAGTCGTCGACGCCAGGACTAAGGATCGCCAGACTGCCATGGCGGGGCCGCGCATGCCAGGTGGATGCGATGCGCAGGTAGCGCCATTGCGGATCGCAGTTGATGGGGATGTTGCGAAAGCGGCTCTGCACGCCGGTCGTTACGGGATCGATGGGGCGTAATTCGCTGGGCACTTCACGCCAGCTGCCATCGGGGAATCGCACAGAAATCGCCATCACATGCCTCCATCCCCGCCGTCACTCTTCTATAAACGCGCTTCAAGCCTTTGAGTTCATTGCAGCTTATCGCAAAACCGTTGGCCGCGCATATGCGGTAAAACGGCCACATAAAATGCGATTTCGTCGCAATATCATCCCAAGCAATTGCGAATATGTCGCATTATCGTTATTGGCCCCTTCGATGAATCGAAAAGGGGTTGAAGAATGAAAGTAAAATGGATCGCGCTTGGCGGCGCTGCGGCAATGGCGCTATGTCATCCGGCCGTTCACGCGGCAGAAGACGCCGTGGCGGCGGATGCGGAACAGGCGCAGGACAGCATCATCGTCACAGCCGCCACCACCGGATCAAAGACCGATACGGCGCTGGTCGAACTGCCCCAGCCGATCAAGGTCATTACCTCGGAACAATATCTGTCGCAGGGCGCGATCAGCATTTCCGACACGGTCAAATATGCCGCCGGCGTGCTGGCCAACCCCTATGGCCGCGACACCCGCGTCGATGGTTTCAACGTGCGCGGTCTGGACGCATTGCAGTTCCGCGACGGTATGCGCGACATCTTCAGCTATTATGCCAGCATCACGTCGGACCCCTATAATTTCTCGCGCGTGGAAATCCTGCGCGGTCCGGCTTCCGTGCTGTTCGGCCAGGGGTCGATCGGCGGCCTGGTCAACCTCGTGTCCAAGACGCCCGAATTCCGCACCGGCGGCGAGGTGAACCTCGTTTACGGCAGCTATGACCGCAAGGAGGTCATGGGCGACGTCAATGTCGCGCTGGCCGATAATATGGCGGTGCGTTTCGTGGGCCGTGCTCGCGACGCGGACACCTATGTCGATCATGTGCCCGATGATCGCGTGATGTTCGCGCCGTCGATCCGCTGGCAACCCACGCCCGATACCGACATCGTGCTGACCGGCCTCTATCAGGAGGATGATACGGGATCGACATCTCAATTCCTGCCGATCATTGGTACTTTCCGCCCCAATACCGCCTATCCGCAGGGCAAGCTGGATCAATATGCGTTCGTCGGCAAGCCTGGCTGGGACCGCTATAATGGTCGCTCGCTGCAAGGCGGCGGCTCCATCACCCACGCCTTCTCCGACGCTATCAAGATCAATCTGAAGGCGCGCTACATCGACAGCGACCTTGAATATAAAACCCATTATGCCAACAGCTACGCCAATCCCCAAAATCCGTTCGAAGCGGACGGACGCACCATCGGCCTTTATGCCGACGCCAGCGATGCGAAGATGAACGTCTTCTCGACCGACAATAATCTTCAGTTCACGTTCAATACCGGCTCTAATATCGAGCATAAGCTGTTGGTCGGCATCGACTATAGCTGGAACAAAGTCGGCAAGCGCACTGCCAGCGGTTACGATATCATCGACCTTTACGATATCGATACCGACGCGCTACCCACCTATGATCCTGTCGGCCCCTATATCTATGAATCGCAGAAGCAACTTGGCGTGTACGTCCAGGACCAGATCCGCCTGTACGACCGCGTCTCGGTCGTGCTGGGCGCACGCCGCGACCGCGTGACCGGCTCTTCGGGCCAGAAGGACAATGCCACCACCTTCCGCGCCGGCATCATCGGCGAGATCGGCGCAGGCATCTCGCCCTTCTTCAGCTATACCGAAAGCTTCCTGCCGGTCGCGGGTAACCTCCAGCTGCCCGGCGGTATTCCCGGCGCTCCCTATCGCCCGCAGACCGGCACGCAATATGAGGCGGGCGTGAAGTGGCAGCCGGACGTCAACACCCTGATCACGGCCACGGTGTTCAAGATCAAGGAACGCAACCGCGTCCTCTACGGCGCCAACAATTCCACGACCCAGTCGGGCGTGTTGGACACCAAGGGGTTCGAGATCGAGGCCAGCCGCACCCTGCCGGGCAATTTCGAGCTACTGGCCAATTATGGCTATGCCAAGCTCAAGTCGGAAGTGAACACCAGCCTAGACTATATGCCGCGCCATACGGCGTCCTTCTGGACCACAAAGACCTTCGGTCTGGTGGACGAGGCCCAGCTGCGCCTGGGCGGCGGCGTCGTCTACAGCGGCAAGAGCGTGTCGACCAGCGCCATCTGGTCTATCGTCACCCCGGCCCGCACCACGGTCGATGCGCTGGCGGAGATCAACTGGAATAGCTGGCGCTTTGCGCTGAACGCGACCAACCTGCTCAACAACGAATATTATGCGTCCTGCCTGGCGCGGGGCGACTGTTTCGTCGGCGCGCCGCGCAACGTGATGGGTACGGTCGGTTTCCGGTTCTGACGATCATAAGAGGAGAGCGAGCATGAAGAGAGTATCCATGGCCCTGTTGGCGCTGGTGGCCCTGTCGTCCACGGCGCAGGCGCATGAGGTGTGGGTGGAGCGTGACGGCACCGGGCCGGCGCGCATCTATCTGGGCGAACCGGGCGATGCGATGCCGGAGGGTGGCGACCCTGAGTTCGAGAAGCTTAAAAGCCCCAAGCTGGTGCCGGGATCGAGCGCCGCGCAGGTCCGCAAGACCGGCTATATCGAGGTCGCCGCGCCCGCCGGAGACGTGCGCGTCATCGACGACAGCGTTTTCGCGCCCTGGGGCGAAGAGGGCAAGAAGGAGGGCGTGATCTATTATGCCCGCGCCGGCCGCGCGGAAGTCAAGGCGGGGCTGCCGCTGGAGATCGTGCCCACCGCCGCCAACGCCGATAGCTTCACGCTGGTTCGCGACGGCAAGCCGGTGCCCGCCACCAAGCTGACCGTCATTTCGCCCGACAAATGGACCAAGGCGTTCACGACCGATGCGCAGGGCCGCGTCACGCTGCCGATCAAGGACAAAGGCCGCTATATCCTGAGCGCGACGCAGGAGGAAAAGGGCGATCTTAGCCTTGCCGGGCAGAAGGTTGCGACCCTCTACCACATGGCGACGCTGACCTTCTTGAACGATTGAACAACAATGTGACGGTGCGTGTCATGGATATGACATGGCACCGTCGCGCAATCCACATTGCGGTGCAACATGACGCGGATAGGCCGCCCCCGAATTAAGGTCCAAAGGGGGATTATCCGACCATGCGTATCACCACCGCTCTGCTGATGGCGTCGACCGCCATCATCGCCCAATCCGCCTATGCCCAGGATGTTGCGCCCGCCGCCGATGCCGCCGCCGTCGATGGCGCTGACATCATCGTGTTTGGCCGCGGCGAAACCCGCCAGGTGCAGGAAATCAAGGCGCGCGACATCGTCGTGCTGACGCCGGGCACCAATCCACTCAAAGCCATCGAAAAGCTGCCCAGCGTTAATTTCCAGTCCGCCGACCCGTTTGGCAATTATGAATGGTCGCAGCGCCTCTCAATCCGCAGCTTCGATCAGACCCGGCTCGGCTTCACGCTCGACGGCATCCCGCTGGGCGACATGAACTATGGCAATCATAATGGCCTGCATGTCACCCGCGCGATCAGCAGCGAGAATATCGGCAGCGTGCGCGTCAGCCAGGGTGCCGGTTCGCTCGGCACCCAGGCGACCGGCAATCTGGGCGGCACGGTCGAAACCTTCTCGATGGACCCGACCGGTGAATTCGGCGCGCAGGGCAATTTGACCTATGGCAGCGACGACACCTGGCGCGCCTTCGGCCGCGTCAACCTGGGCAGCGCAGACGGCATCCGCGGCTATGTGTCCTACGGCTATGGCTCTACCGACAAATATAAGGGCGAGGGCGTTCAGGACCAGCATATGGGCAACGCCAAGGTCGTGATCCCGGTCGGCGACGCCAAGATCGACGGCTGGCTCAGCTATTCCGACCGCCGCGAGCAGGATTATCAGGATATGTCGATGGGCATGATCCGTCGCCTGGGCTGGGACTGGGACAACACCTACCCCGACTATGCCCGCGCGATCGATTATGCCGACCGCCTGAACGATGTTGATCTGGTCAGCAACAGCGGCGGGTCGCCCTTCCCTGATGGCCTTTACGACTATAGCGGCGCGACCGTCGCTACCGGCCAGACCTATCCGGGGAATGTCACCAGCGCCGACGACGCCTATTATGACGCGGCTGGCCTGCGCAAGGACTGGCTGGGCGCGGTCGGCCTGACCACGCCGCTGGGCGACAGCGCGACCTTCAAAATTAAGGGCTATTACCACAATAACAGCGGCATGGGCCTGTGGGCCACCCCCTATACTCGCAGCCCCAACGGCGTGCCGATGTCGGTGCGCACCACCGAATATGACATGGACCGGATCGGCGTGTTCGGCAGCGTCGACTATACGCTTGGCATCCAGAACCTCAGCGTCGGCGCTTGGTATGAGAATAACCAGTTCCATCAGGCCCGCCGCTTCTATGCCTTCGGCAGCCGGACCGCGCCGGGCCTGTCGTTCCGCGACTATCCCAAAAACCCCTTCTTCACCCAGTGGGAATTCGATTTCACCACCGACACCTTCCAATATCATGTCCAGGACAAGATTGACCTCGGCATGGTGACGATCAACCTGGGGTGGAAGGGCTTCAAGGTCACGAACAAGGCCGAAGCGATCGTCGCATCAACCTTCCCCGAAGGAAAGATCAAGGCGGAGGACTGGTTCCAGCCTCATGCCGGGTTCGCGGTGGAACTCAGCCCGGAAGCGGAAATCTTCGGCGGCTTCACGCAGGTCACCCGCGCCTTCGCGTCGGCCACCACCACCGGGCCCTTCTCGACCAACCAAGTCGGTTTCAATGCGATCAAGGATGATCTGAAGCCCGAAACGTCCGACACGTTCGAACTGGGCCTGCGCTACAACACGCCAGTCTTCAACGGCACGCTGGGCGCCTATCTGGTCAACTTCAAGAACCGCCTGCTTGCGGTGCAGGTGGGCAGCCCGATCGAGGGTCTGGCTTCTGCGCTCCAGAATGTCGGCGGCGTGCGCGCGGTCGGGGTCGAGGCGGCGGGCGACCTGCGCCTTGGCCATGGCTTTGGCGTCTATGCCAGTTACAGCTACACCGACGCGACCTATCGCGACAATGTGTTCAGTAGTGTCGCAAACGCGGATGGCACATTCCCGCTGGTCGCCCCGATCAAGGGCAAGACCGTGGTCGACAGCCCCAAACATATGCTGCGCGGGGAGGTTAATTACGATCAGGGTCCGGTCTTCGGCCGGATCGGCGTCAACTATATGTCGCGCCGCTATTACAGCTACACCAACGACGCCTCGGTCCCCAGCCGCGTCATCGTGGACGCCTCGCTCGGCTATCGCTTCACCGACAAGATCGAGTTGCAGCTCAATGCGACCAACCTGTTCGACAAGAAATATGTCGGCACGATCGGGTCGGGCGGCTTTGTGAACAGCGGCGACGCACAGACATTGCTGGTCGGCGCGCCGCAGCAATTCTTCATCACTGCCAAGGCCGGGTTCTAACATCATGAAGAAGGCCGCGCTTTTCCCGCTCCTCCTCGCCGCTTTCGTTCCGACGGCAGCGCTGGCGGAGCCGCTGCTCCTCATCTCGATCGACGGGCTGCGGCCCGGCGACGTGTTGGAGGCGGACAAGCGCGGCCTTTCACTGCCCAATCTGCGCCGCTTCCTGACGCAGGGCGCCCATGCGTCGGGCGTCACCGGCGTCGCGCCGACATTGACCTATCCCAGCCACACGACCCTGATGACCGGGGTGTCGCCCGCGACACATGGCATCGTCGCCAATAACAGTTTCGATCCGACCGGCATCAACCAGGGCGGCTGGTATTGGTATGCCCAGGATATCAAGGTGCCGACTTTGTGGGAGGCGGCCACGAAGGCGGGGCTTTCGACGGGCAATGTCCATTGGCCCGTCAGCGTCGCGGCCAAGGGCGTGACCTGGAACCTGCCGCAAATCTGGCGCACCGGCCATGCCGATGATGCAAAGCTGCTGGATGCGCTGGCCACGGTGGGGCTGAAGGCCGAACTGGAAGCGAAAGTCGGCCAGCCCTATGCGATGGGGATCGACGAGAGCCTGCCCGGCGACCAGTCGCGCGGTCGGTTCGCTACCGCGCTGATCGCCGCGCATCAGCCGCAATTCCTGACCGTCTATCTGACCGCGCTGGACCATGAACAACATGCGATGGGACCGGACACGCCGCAGGCCAGGGCCGTGCTGGAAAGGATCGACGCCATCGTCGGCGATCTGGTCGCTGCCGAGCGCAAGGCGCATCCCGACGCGGCGATCGCGCTGGTCAGCGATCATGGGTTCGAAGCGACCCAGACCGGCCTCAACCTCTTCCGCGCCTTCATCGACGAAGGGCTCATCACGCTGGACAAGGACGGCAAGGTCGCGTCCTGGCAGGCGATGCCCTGGATAGCGGGCGGGTCGGCCGCGATCATGCTGGCGCGCCCGGATGACGCCGCCATCGCCGATCGGACGAAGACGCTGCTCGACCGACTCGCCGCCAATCCGGCCAACGGCATTGCGTCGGTGCTGGACAAGGCGGCGATCGCCAAAACCGGCGGCAATCCGCAGGCGTCTTATTATGTCAATCTGAAGCCCGGCTTCGTCACCGACATCTTCCGCGGCGCGAGCGCGCCCCTGATCGCGCGCACGCCGGTCAAGGGGATGCACGGCTATCTGCCCGGTCCCGCCCATCTGGATGCGACTTTCATGGTGATGGGCAAGGGGATCGCCGCGGGCAAGGACCTGGGCCGGATCGACATGCGCGCCATCGCGCCGACGCTGGCGACGATCATGGGCGGGACGCTGCCCGACGGGCAAGCGCTGCCGATCGACCTGCGGTAACAAATCTGCGCACAAAACGTCACCGGACTGACCGATGGCCTTCATGCCGTTGCAACCGCGCCGTAAGCGGCGCGTCACTTGCCCGCTGTAATCTGGCACCATGACAGCGACACATCCCCGCCAGATCCGCATCCCGGCTGCCGACAAGGCGCGGTTGCATATCCTCTTCCTCGCCAAGCACGCCCGCGCCGGCGGCCGGCCTGATGCGCAGGATGGCAATCATGCCGTCTATCATCATGAAATGCGCACGACGCTGGAGGCGATCGGCCTGCATATCGATGTCGCCGACGGCTATGACGCGCTGTTCGATCGGCCCGACGCCGATTTCGTCGTCACCCTGCTCAACCGCGGCGGTTTTCAGAATAGCGAAATGCTGGCCCCGCTGCTGCTCAGCCGCCGCGCCGTCCCCTATCTGGGCGCCAGCCCGATCGTGCGCGGCCTGTCCGACGACAAATATCTCAGCAAACTGATCGCGCGGACGCGCGGCGTGCCGACGATGCGGGCGCAACTGTTCCGCCGTGGCGGCCTGTTCGATGCCCCCGCCTTCCACGCCGACCGGCTGGTGGTGAAGCCCAATGCCTCGTCCGCCTCCTGGGGCGTCAAGATGGTCGATAGCTGGGCGGATGCCCATGCCCATGCGGACAGCCTGTTCGCGCTCGGCCATGACGTGCTGGTCGAAGAATGGGCACCGCTGCTGGACGTCGCGGTGCCGGTGATCGGCGGCGGTGGGGGCCAACCCTGGATCTTGCCGCCCATGATGTATGTCCCCGCCGATCCGCATCGCGAACGCAGCTATGAGGAGAAGCGCGGCCTGATCGGCGCCGGCGACGACCCGCTGATCCTGGTCGAGGATGCCGATCTGCGCGCCCGACTGGAGGCGATGACCGCCGCGCTGTTGCCCGAACTCTGGCCGTTCGATTATGGCCGCTTCGAATTTCGCTATGATCCCGCCAGCGGGCAGCTGCTGTTCATGGAAGTGAACCTGTCCTGCAACCTGTGGTCGAAGAAGACGATCGCCCGCTCCGCCGCCTCGATCGGCCTCGATCATGCGGCGCTGGTCGAAACGATCGTCGGCCATAGCCTGGCGCGGCAGGGGTTGCTGAGCGACGCGATCGTGCGGGTGGCGGCATGAGGACCGGCGGCACCACCGCGATCCTGCTCGCCGGCCGGCGCGACGGCGCGACCGATCCGCTGGCGCAGGCCGCCGGCGTCACGCATAAATGCCTGGTCCCGGTCGCGGGCCAGCCGATGCTGCTGCATGTGATCGAGGCTCTGGTCGCCAATCGCCGGATCGGGCACGTGCGCGTCGTGATCGAAGACCCGGCGCTGCTGGCCGGCCTGCCGCCGCTGCGCGGGTTGCTTCATAGCGGCCGGGTGATCGGTGTAGGGGCGCAGCCCAATCTGGTGGACAGCGTGCTGGCGGGCGCGGATGGCGCGGCTTTCCCGCTGCTCGTCACCACCGCGGACAATGTGATGCTGACTCCGCAAGCGGTGGACGAGATGCTGGACGGATGCATGGCGCAGGGGGCGGACGCCGCCGTCGCCTTCACCCGCCGCGTGTCGGTGCTGGCCGCGCATCCGGCAGGACAGCGTAAATTCTACAATTTCGCCGACGATAGCTATTCCAACTGCAACACCTATTGGCTGCGCGATCGGGCGGCGCTGAAAGTCGCCGAGACGTTCCGGTCGGGCGGCCAGTTCGTCAAGCATCCCGGACGCATCATCGGCGCTTTCGGCCTGCTCAACCTGCTGCGCTTCCGTTTCGGCATCGGCACGCTGGATCAGGCCTTCGCCCGCTTTTCGCGCCGTTTCCGCCTGACCATCAGCCCCGTGATCCTCACCGACGGCGCGGTGGCGGTCGACGTGGACAATGCCCGCTCGCACGGTGTGGCGGAAGAGATGCTGGCCGGGCGCAGCACGCTGGCCGTGGCGGCGGAATAACGCTTGTTCACGCTGCGCGCGCTGCCGGTCCGGCGGGACGGCGGCAACAGCCTGATCGCCGCCTATCATGACGGGCTGGCGCGCCATTGGTCGCCCGCGCGACGGCTGACGGGGCATGGCCTGTCGGTGATCGGCTTCGGCGGCTGGTCGGCCGCCGAGCGGCTTTATCTGGACGAAGCCGTGCGCGCGCAGGGCCTCAGCATGAAGGATCGCAAGGGCCTGCATCGCCTGCTCAACCCCGGCGCCTTTCCGTTATCGGATAACACATTGAAAAATAAGCAGTTATTTGCGAAAACCGCGACTGGCCTGCCGCTCCCCGACGCCTGCGATCCCGATACTATGGACCTGGACGCCTGGCTGGCCGGGCAGGACGACATTATCGCCAAGCCCAGCTATCGTTCCAAGGGGCAGGGGGTGGCGCGGTTCGTCCGCCAAGGCGACCATTGGCGCAACGGCGATTTTTCCCGTAATACTGTCCAACTCGCTGTCTCTTTGCGCGCGCTCTGGCGCAAGGGCGGCGTCATCCAGCAACGCCTGCCGACCCATAAGGCGCTGGTCGACCTTTCGCCCGGCGCGCTGCCGACATTGCGCATCGTCACCTGCCTGAACGAGGCCGGCGCGCCGGAAATCTGCGATACGGCGCTGCGCCTGTCGGCTGGCGGACCCCGGCCGGTCGATAATTTCAACGCAGGCAATCTGGCGCTCGCGGTCGATGGAGAGGGACGTTGCGGCGCGGCCTGGCGCAGCGGCGGCAAGCGCGCGCCATCCCGCCACAGCCGCCATCCCGTAACCGGCATGGCAATCGAAGGCGCGATGATCCCCGACCATGAGGCAGCGTGCGCGCTGGCGCTCCAGGCGCATGAGCGGTTCAGGCAGGGCTTCACCCTGATCGGCTGGGACATCGGCTTGACGACGCAGGGGCCGGTGCTGATCGAGGGCAATTGGAACCCCGGCACCGACATCCTGCAACTGGTGAATGGCCGGGGCGTGGCGGACAGTCGGCTGGGTGCGCTCTATCGTCACGCGCTCGATCGATTGACCGACGCGGACTGGCGCGCAGCGCAGGCGGTGCAGCGGGACCGGCGGTGAAGATCGCCCTCTATGTCCACGCGCTCGCGGCGACCGGCGTCGTCCGCAACGTGCGCCTGCTCGCCGGTGACTTCCACGCGCGCGGTCATGATGTGACGCTGGTGACGGCGCTGCCCGGCGGAGAAAGGGTGGCGGGGGTGCAGCATCATGCGCTGTTGGCGCGGGCGGGGGGATCGCGGACGTTGCAGAAATGGCGAGCGATTCCCTGGCTCCACGCCTATCTGTGCGGCGCGCGACCCGATATAATGTTGTCGGCCGGCAATCACGGCCATCTGACCGCGATGCTGGGCAGTCGCGGGATAGCGGGCCTTCGCCGCATCTATCGGATCAGCAACGACCTGCGCCGCGCCGCGCCGGGCACGCGGGGGAGCCTGGCGGGTTCACTGGTCCGGTCGCTGGCCATGCGCCTGCTTGCGGCGGATGCCGACCGGCTGGTGCTGGTATCGCCGACGCTGGTGGTCGGCACCTTCGCCCGCGCGCTCGCCAAAGGCCGGGCGCACGTCATCGAAAATGCGATCGATCCCGCTGTCGCGCGCGCCCGCGCAGCCGGGCCGTCGCCCCATGGCTGCTATGACGATGGCGTGCCGGTGATCCTCGCGATCGGCCGGCTGGCGCCGCAGAAGAATTTCGGAATCCTGCTGGCGGCCTTTGCACTGCTGCGCAGCGACGGCATAGCCGCCCGGCTCGTCATCTTGGGCGAAAGCCGCGACGGCGCGCAACAGGCGCTGCGCGATCAGGCCGATGCGCTCGGCATAGGCGCGGACCTGCTGCTGCCCGGCACGGTCGACAATGTCTTCCCCTGGCTCGCGCGCGCCGGCGCGTTCGTCCTGCCGTCCTGGTGGGAGGGGTCGGCCAATGTGCTGCTGGAGGCGATGGCGCTGGACGTGCCGGTCGTCGCCTCGCGCAGCGCGGGCAATGCGGCCTCGCTCTTGGAACAGGGGCGTCATGGGTTGCTGGTCGATCCATCGGACCCGGCCGCCATGGCGCAGGCGATGGCGCAGCAGATCGATATGATGCGCGCCATCCGGCCGGGCGATCGGATCGACGCCTATCGGCTGGACGCGATGCTGGACGCCTGGGCGCAGGCGATCGGCTAGGCCCGGTCGTGCGACCGTTGCGCATCCGAATGGATCGCCGTGTGTTGTGCCGGCATGGCAGACAGTTTCGCACTCGTGCCCCATTTGCTGGCGCTGACTATCGCCTATGGCCTAGCCCTGCCTGGGCGGCGGCGCGATCCTGCAGCAGAAGAACAGCGTGCGGGGCACGGCGACGGCGGCGAGCCTGTGGGTGCCGGCACCGCTCAAGCCAGCGGAGGATGAGCGCGATGAGGGCAGCGGCACCCGACGTTTATCCGGCACGGCGGCGGGCGAGGAAGAAGGTCGCCATCGCGCGCGAAGCATCGGGGCCTTTGGGATCGGTGTGGCTGCCGCCGGGTTGGCCGCCCGACCAGGCATGGCCGCTGCCATGTACGGTCCATTCCTCCAGCATCACCGGCTCGCGACCATAGCGATAGAAGCTGCGCGTGAACGCCCGACCGCCGGGTGCGACGCCCTCTTCCGACTGGACGCTGAGCGCGCGCGTGCTTGACCGCTGCAACTGGCTGACAAAGCCGCCGGCGTTGGACGGGTGGACCACCCGGTCGCTGTCGCCATGGAACAGGATCATGGGTAATGGCGGTGTGGTCTTGCCGATGGTCGGGGTCGCCTGTCCGCGCATCGCCGCGAGCGCTTCGCCGACCGAGCCGATCGTGCCCATCGGCACGCCCGAATGAACGCCGACCGCGACGTAAAGCTGCGGGTAGGCGGCGGCGATGATCGCGGCCGCCGCTCCGCCGGCCGATATGCCCGCAATATAGACGCGGCCGTCATGACCCTTGCACCGGTCGAGCATATGGCGGGTCATGCCGGCGATGACGGCGGCTTCGCCGCTGCCGCGCTTTTGATGCGAGGGGTTGTGCCAGTTCCAGCAGCGGTTGGCATTGGCGCGCGGCGATTGTTCGGGATAAAGGACGAGGAAGCCCAGTTCGTCAGCCAGTCGGTTCATCGCCGTGCCGGTCGCGAAATCGGCCGCCGACTGGGTGCAGCCGTGCAGCATGACGATCAGCGGCAGGCGGCGGCGCGTTGAGCCGACCGGCGTGTAGAGCCGATAGCGCAGCGATCCCTGCGCGCAGCTAAAGTCGTCTTCGATGAAGCTGCCGGGGGCGGGCCGTTCGACGCGACCGGCTTTTTTGGCGGGACTTTTTCGTTTGGGCGCGCGGGGCGGCTTGGGGATGGTGGGCATCAACGCGCGCTGCCACAGCAGGGCGGCGGACAGCGGACGCCCCTTGCCCGCCATCCGCGTAGCCTTGAGTACGGTCGAGAAAGGATTTTTCATGCGCGCGCTGCCGCCGGGCCATGCCGGTCGACGGGCCGTTGCCATGACCTGGGGTTGGGCATCGCTATGTTTGCTCCCTCTTGCTGCTATTGTCATGGTGGATGGCGCCGTCGGCTGTGCCGGTCCGTGCGTTGCTATAATCCCTCGTGACCGACATTTGATCCATAGCCTATGCGATCGGCGGCGCTTTGCGCGGCGTGCGCCAGCCGTTGCGCCCAGATATTCTGACCGGCCGCGTCCCCGATCAGATCCTGGCGCACCTCCATTTCGGCATAGGGAAGCTGATGCGGGAAGGCGTGACGCGGGACGGTATGGTCAGTGGCGTCCATTTGGTAGGGTTGGTTGTCGCCGACGGTCAGCGCGGTGTCGGCGCGCAGCGCATCCAGCATCGCCTGTGCGAAATCGGTGCGACCCAGCCAATGCAGCACGCCGACGTCCCAGGGGCGGGCGATGCCGTCCATGATCGGGGTGAAGCTGTGCAGCGACAGCAGGATGGTGGCGCGCCCGGCCGCCCGACGCGCGGCGATCGTGGCGGCGATCGCGGCGTGATAGGGGGCGTGGATCGCCGCGACGCGCGCGGCGCGGGCGGTGGCGTCCAGCCCTTCATTGCCGCTGATCCGGCTGCCGTCAGACAAAGGCGGAATCGCCTCCGCTTGTTCCGGGTCGCGGTTGCAGTCGATGACGAGGCGCGAATAATATTGATGCAGGAACGGTGCGTCGATAAGCGTGGCGAGAGCATGGCCAAGGCCGTGGACGCCGATGTCGATGGCGATGTGGCGGCCACGATCCGGGGCGGCGAGGCCAAGGTCGCCGAGCGCGGCCGGCACCGCCCACCCGGCATGGTCGCCGATCAGCAGGAACGGCGAGGCCCCTGCCGCGTTGAACAGTCCGACCGGCGCCGGATCGTCCGCACCCAACAGCCCAACTGCCGTGCGCCCGGCCATCAGGATTGCCCCTCATGCCATTGCTGACGATCCATCATGTGACCAGCTATCGCTATCAGCAGCCGGTGTCGCTGGGTGAACATCGCATCATGATGCGCCCGCGCGAGGCGTTTGACCAGCGACTGCTGTCCGCCCGGCTCGATATCGACCCGGAACCCAGCGAATTGCGCTGGCTGCATGATGTGTTCGGCAATTCGGTGGCGATCGCTTCGTTCAAACGGCGGGCGTCGCATCTGGTCGTGACGAGCGAAACGACTTTGGAACATGCGCCGCTGGCGGAACGGCAGGTCGATGTGGAGCCCTATGCCCGGCTGTTCCCGTTCACCTATGCGTCAGAGGACATGCCTGACCTGCTAAGGTCGATCGAGCGGCAATATCATGATCCCGAACGGATCGTGGACAATTGGGCGCGCGCCTTCGTCAGTAATCATGGCGATACCGGCACGGTCGACCTGCTGACGCGGATGGCGACCGGCATCCAGCGCGACTTCACCTATGTCCCGCGCCAGGAAAAGGGCACCCAGTCGCCGATCGAGACATTGCGCAAGCGCCAGGGCACCTGCCGCGATTTCGCCGTGCTGATGATAGAGGCGGTGCGGGCGCTGGGTTTTGCCGCGCGCTTCGTCTCAGGCTATGTCTATAATCCTTCGCGGTCCGAAGATGTGGTGGGCGGCGGAAACACCCATGCCTGGGTGCGCATTTTCCTGCCCGGATCGGGCTGGGTCGAGTTCGACCCGACCAACGGCATTATCGGCAATCGCGGGCTGATCCGCGTCGCCATCGCGCGCGATCCCTATCAGGCGCTGCCTTTGTCGGGCACCTGGTTCGGCCTGCCCGCCAGCTTCCTGGGGATGGACGTGACCGTAGACGTGCGGCGCGCCGATCCCCGGAAATTCCCCGTGTCAGACCATGGGGCCATCAACAGCCGAGCCATCGGCGCTTCAGGAAAGTGACCTTCGATGCTGATCCGCTGCGGATATGACATAAGATTCGAAACCGACACCAGGACCGCGATGATGGCGATGCTGAGTCTGCATCCCTCCCGCCACCAGGACTTGCGCACGCCCCAGCGGTTGATGGCGGACCCTGATATTCCGCTTTATCATTTCGAGGACGGGTTCGGGAATGTCGCGACCCGGCTGACTATCCCGGCGGGCGGGGTCACACTGTCCTGCGACTTCGTGATCGAGGATAGCGGACTGCCCGACACGCCGGCACCCGACGGCCCGCAGATCGCGGTCGAGGATCTGCCCGATGCGGTCATGCCCTTCCTGCTGGGCAGCCGCTATTGCGAGACGGACCGGTTGATGGCGGTCGCCTGGGCCAATTTCGCGCATTATGGAACGGCGCGGGCGCGGGTCGATGCGATCGTCAGCTTTGTCCACAATCATATCCAATTCGGCTATCATCATGCGCGCCCGGACAAGACCGCGTGGAATGCCTATCAAGAGCGGCAGGGCGTGTGCCGCGACTTTGCCCATCTCGCCGTCACGCTATGCCGTTGCATGAACATCCCCGCGCGCTACTGCACCGGCTATCTGGGCGATATCGGCATCCCGCCGGTGGACGCGCCCATGGATTTCAGCGCCTGGTTCGACGTCTATATCGACGGCGAATGGTACACCCATGACGCCCGCCACAACACACCGCGGATCGGCCGCATCCTGATGGCGCGCGGACGCGATGCCACCGATGTCGCCTTGACCACCGCCTTTGGTCCGGCGAACCTGGTGCGGTTCGAAGTGCACACCGACGAGGTCCAATCCATTGACTGACCCCCATGCCAATGCCTTGCTGCAACCTTGGGGCGGCGCGCTGGGCGCGCCGCCCTTCGACAAGGTGCGGGACGAAGATTTCCTGCCTGCGTTTGAGACGGCTATGGCTTGGCACCGGGACGAGATCGCGGCGATCGCTGGAGAGGGTGGACCAGCGACATTCGACATCGTGATCGCCGCGCTGGAGCGGTCGGGCGCGCCGCTGGCGCGGGTGCGCCGGCTGTTCTGGACGCTGTCCTCCGCGCAGGGGACGCCCGGCATCCGCGCGATCGAGGGCCAGGTGTCGGCGATGCTGAGCGCCCATGGGACCGCGATCAGCCACGACGCCGCGCTCGCGGCGCGGGTAGCGGCGGTCCATGATGCACGCCACGACACGGGACTGACGGCGGAACAGATACGGTTGGTGGAAAGCAGCCATGCCGGATTCCGGAGTGGCGGCGCTGAGCTGGCACCGGCGCAGAAGGCGCGGTTCGCGGCGATCGACGCACGGCTGTCGGCGCTGGCGGTGCAGTTCGGCCATAATGTGCTGGCCGCGACCGCCGACTGGGTGCTGGACCTTGGTCCCGACGACCTGGCCGGACTGCCCGCCGGCTTGCGCGATGCCGCCGCCGGGCGCGCGGCGGCCAAGGGGCGGGCGGGACGCTATCATGTCACGCTCGATCGCACCGATTATGAGAGTTTCCTGACCTTTTCCGCGCGGCGCGACTTGCGCGAGGCGTTGTGGCGCGCCTTTACCGATCGGTGCGACGGTGGGGCGCACGACAATTGGCCAGTGATCGCGGAGACGCTGGCGCTGCGGCAGGAGCGGGCCGCGCTGCTGGGCTATGCCGACCATGCCCATTATGCGCTGGAAGACAGCATGGCGCATGATCCCGCTGCCGCTGCCGACCTGCTCGCCCAGCTATGGGAACCGGGTAAGCGTCGCGCCGCCGAGGAAGCGGCCGAATTGCAGGCGTTGATCGATACGGGCGGCGATAGTTTCGCGCTCGCGCCCTGGGACTGGCGCTTCTATGCCGAGCAGGTGCGCCGCGACCGCTATGCATTGGACGGCGGGGCGTTGGCCGAACATCTGCGGCTGGACGCGGTGCGGCAGGCGGCGTTCGACAGCGCCGCGCGCCTCTATGGCCTTACCTTCACCCGCCGGGCGGACATTGCCGGCTATCATCCTGACGTATCGGCTTGGGAAGTGGGCGATGCGACGGGTGCGCCGGTCGGCCTGCTCTTCACCGACTATCTGGCGCGGCCCGAAAAACATGGTGGCGCCTGGATGGGCAGCCTGCGCGTGCAGGAGGCGATGGACGGCGACGTGCGTCCAGTCGTCTATCTGGTCGCCAATTTCGCCGCCGCGCCGCCGCCCGACACCGCAGCGACGCGCCTGTCGATCGATGAGGCGCGCACGCTGTTTCACGAGTTTGGCCATGCGCTGCATGGCCTGCTGTCGCGTGTGACCTATCCCAGCCAGTCGGGCACGGCGGTCGCGCGGGATTTCGTGGAATTTCCCAGCAAGTTCATGGAAAATTGGATCGTCAGCCGCGATGTGTTGTCGAGTTTCGGCGTGCCCGATGCGCTGATCGATGCGATCCGTAACGCGGGATCCTATGGCCAGGGCTTCGCCACGGTAGAATTGATCAGCTGCGCGCTGGTAGACCTTGCCATGCACAGGTCGCACGGTGCCGCCGCCGATCCGCGCGGCTTCGTCGCGGCGGAACTGGAGCGGCTGGGGATGCCGACGGAAATCGGGCTGCGGCATCGCTTCCCCTATTTCACCCACATTTTCGACGGTGGCTATGCCAGCGCCTATTATAGCTATGCCTGGTCGGAGGCGCTGGACGCCGATGCGTTCGAGGCGTTTTTGGCGGCGGGCGATATTTTCGATTCCGCACTCGCCGCCCGTTTCCGCGATGAGATATTGGCGGCCGGCGACAGCCGCGATCCGATGGATTCGTTCAGGGCGTTTCTGGGCCGCACGCCCGACGCCAGCGCCCTGATGCGCGCCCGGCATCTGGTCGATGCCTGATGCCGCGGCGGTTCAGCCGACCAGCGTGCGGACATTGCCCGCCAAGGTCAGCGGGTTGAAGGGTTTCAGGATCACCCCGCTGGCACCCGCCGCATAATAGCTTTGCACGTCGGCTTCGCGCGCACGCGCGGTGACGAAGACGAAGGGGGTTTCCGCAAAACCCGGCATGCCGCGCAGCGCGATCATCAGCGTGGGGCCGTCCATGCGCGGCATCATGACGTCGAGCATGACGAGGTCGGGTCGCCATGCATCGGTCGCAGCGGCCTCCAGCGCTTCCGCGCCGTCGGCGCACAGCCGCAGTTCGATGCCGGGGTCGAGGGCCAGCGACAATTTGACGATATGGCGAATATCCTTGTCGTCATCGACGTAGAGGATGCGCAATCGATCGGCTTCGCTCATTCGCCCTCCCCTTTGACATGGCGGGTCGCGACGACCCGGCGCACTGTCGCCTTGAGATCGGGCAGCGAGGTGCGGGATTTGACCAGCACGGCGTCGATCTGGCCGGCAATCTCCATGTCGATGTCATGCGCGGAATAAATGATGGTCGGGATGGCGACGCCCTGATCATCCACCAGGTCGGGCAGCAGGTCTAGACCCAATCCTTCCTCCAGATGCACGTCCAGAATCGCCAGATGCGGCGTTTCCACCCGGAGCAGCGCGCGCGCTTCGGCCAGGGTCGTGGCTTTGAGAATATAGGCGATGCCCTTGAGCGCGGCGGCGGTGATTTCAAGCGTATCCTGATCGTCGTCGAGATGCAGCACGGTCGGCCGTTCGATGCCTGAATGGCGGAAGGATGTGGCGATTGCGGCCTTCAACCGGCCGGGGTCGATAGGCTTGTCGATCCAGTCCACCAGGTCCAGCGACAGCGGCGTTTTTGCATCCCCACCATGCGCTGAAACCATCAGGATCGACAGTTTTTCCGGGCTTTCGAGCCGTCGGACTTCGCGGGCGAAGTTGAACGCATCGGCATCGTCCAGCGCCATGTCGAGCAGCAGCAGATTATAGCCGTGGGTGGCGATCGCTTCGCGCGCGGCGCGGGCGTTGACCACGACGCGGCTGGCATAGCCTTCGTCGGTCAGTTGCGATTGCAGCAGGCGGGCGACCGCAGGATTGCCCTCGCAAATCAGGATGCGCGGCCCGTTCGACAGGTCGCCCATCTTGGCGCGGGGCAGCGCTGCGGGCAGCATGACCGGCAGCGTGAAGGCGAAGCGGGTGCCGCCGCCGGGCCGGTCCTCAAACCATAATTCGCCGCCATGTTGGGTGACGATTTCGCGCGCGATGGCCAGCCCCAGTCCCGTGCCTGGCGCGGCTTCGTCGCTGGCGGCGCGCTCGAACCGGCCGAAAATGCGCCCGCGAAATTCCTCGGGGATGCCTGGCCCTTCATCATCGACATAGACTGTCGCGCGACGGCCATCCTCGCTGCGCAACAGGCCGACGGCGATATGGCTGCCTTGCGAGGATATCTTGACGGCGTTCGACAAGAGGTTGGTGATGACCTGCAACAACCGTTCCTCGTCGCCCTGGACCATCAGCGTTTCGTCGGCAACGGCGCGGCCCAGCACGGCGCCGGCTGATCGGACCAGGCCGCCATTGTCGTCGCAGGCGCGCAACACGACATGGTGCAGGTCGATCGGCGCCAGCGTCATGCGCAGCTTGCCTGAATCGATGCGGTCGATGTCGAGCATGTCGTTGATCAGCCGGATCAGGCGCTGCGCATTATTTTCCGCGATGGTGACGAGGCCAGCCGATTCAGGGTCGAGCCGATTGCTGGCATCCAGCCGCAACAGGCCGAGCGCGCCGACGATCGAGGTGAGCGGCGTGCGCAGTTCATGACTGACGGTGGAGATCAGGTCGTCCTTCAGCCGCTCGACCCGCTTGCGTTCGACGATGTCGCGCAGCGACACGACGATATGGTCGCCGTCGGGCAAGGGCATGACGCCTAGCGCAATATCGACGGGCAGCAGGCGGCCGCTTTGGTGCCGGACCTGTCTGTCCGTCCAATAGGGGGTGCGCAGTTGGCCATCGACCAAACCTATACGATCGAGGAAACTGCCAAGACCGGGCGCTATGTCGGAAATCAGGTCGAAATCGCGGCGGGCGAGGCTGGTCGCTTCATAGCCCAGCATCCGGGTCGCCGCCTGGTTGATGGTTTCTATGCTGCCGCTGGGATTGACGATGATGATCGGATCGATCGTGCTGTCGAGGATGGTTTCGTTGCGCCGCGCCGCTTCGAACCCGCGCAACTCGACCAGATATTGCGACACACGTTGACGCCACAAGCCAATCAGCGCGATCGCCAGCGACAGGCTGCTGAGCGCGACGAGTATCCACATCACTCGCTGCAGGGTTTCGGTGCGGCTGCGATAGGCGACGACCCGGGTCTCTCCAATGCGTTGTTCGTCGCGGATGACGCGATCCAGTTGCTGTTGCAGGCGGCTCATCAGCCGTTTGCCCTCACCATCGGCGACACGCTGCCGGGCCGTTTCCGGGCCGCGGCTGGCATATATTCGCAATACCTCGTCCATCTCCGCGATCTTCGCCTGGGCGATGCGGCGCAGGCTGTCGAAGCCGGTGCGATGGGAGGGCGCATCGCGGTACAGCATGTCGGCGCTGGCGAAGGCGCGCTGAATGTTGCCATGCCATTCCCCGTAGCGGACACGAAATTCCGGGTCATTGGTGATGACATAGCCGCGCTGGCTGGATTCGGCAGCGCGCATTTGCGACAATATGTCGATCAGCAGGACGCGCCGCTGGAAGGATTGGTCGGCATCCTCGCGCAGGCCGTTCCAGCGGCCATATTCGCCTCCCAGCCAGAACAGCAGCGCCGCCAGCACCATCGGAACGACCAGCGCCGCCAATACGAAGGGCGATGCGCTGGGCGGCTCGGGGGCAACACCGTTCATGTAGGGCGATCCGCCGTCACGATGCCGAGCAGGGGTTGCACCGCCAGCAATGCCTGGGCGCGGTTGCCGACGTCGAGCTTGCGGAAGATTGCGGTCAGATGCGCCTTCACGGTGGCTTCCGACACGGCGAGGTCGGCGGCGATCTGTTTGTTGAGGCGCCCGTCTGACAAGGCGATCAGGACGCGCAACTGCGCTCCGGACAGGCTGGCGATCCGGTCGCGCAGCGCTGCGGGGCTCGCTCCCGCCTCTGCCGCCGGGAAGCTTGTCTGCCCTTCCGCCAGCTTCTTGATGTCCCGCGCCAAATCGTCGAACGGCCGCGTCTTGTACAGGAAGCCTGCCGCGCCCAAGGCGCGGGCGCTTTCGACCAGCACAGGATTTTCATGGGCGGAGATTATCGCGATCGGCATCCGGCCAGCTTCATGCTGCAACTGGAGGAAGCCGGAAAAGCCGCGCGCATCGGGCAGCACGAAGTCGAGCAGGATCAACCGATATTTGCCATGGCGTTTCAGCGCCGCCACGGCTTCGCCGATCGTGCCCGCCGTATCGACCGTCACGCCGGGCATCACTGCGCGTGCGGCAAGGGCCAGCCCCTCACGAATCAGAGGATGATCGTCCGCAATCAATACGCGGCCGCCGGTCACGGTTTCTGCCATCCTCCTACCTTGTCGTTATCCATCCGCGTAGGAATGGGCTAGTCATGGATCGGGCGCATTAAAGGGTGTAGTGCATCTATGGAGCGATCGCAAAACACTTCCGCTGTCATCTTTATGACTGTCGCATTAACCTATTCACATGTTGGACAGGCGCTGCGTATGGCCGGTTGGGCGGTGCGTGAGGTCGATCAGGATGATGTTGATGCCGTGGCCAGCGCCATGATGATCGTGGTCGACGGGCAGGGTCAGCCGCCGCTTTTCCCAGGAAGCCGAATCGTTGCAGCCATCGTCGAGGGCGGGGCGGCTCCGTCTTTCCCGACCGACCTGGTAGTTGATGCGGACCAGGACATAGGCCCGATCGCGGAGATTTTCAGCCGGTGGCTGCCGCCCGATGGCGAACGTCTGGCGCGCATGGAGGTCATGTTGGGGCGCGAGGGATTGTTGCCGGTGGTGCAGGGGCTGCGTGCGGAATTGCAGCGGGCGGTCGATGGCGCGGACGGCGTGGATGCCCACAAGATGGCGGGGTTGGCGGGGACATTGGGCTTTGCCGCCGCGAGCGCCAGTTGGCAGGCGGTGGATCAGGAAACCGGCGACGCTGCGACGGCGCGGCGCGACAGTCGAACCGCCCTGGTCGTGATAGACCGCTGGCTGGCGGCGTCAGAGTGACGGCGGGCGATCAGGCTGGGCGCGCCGCGTCCAGCATGACGGCCAGGACGACGCTACTGATCGGCTGAACAAAGCGGAAGCCGCAACTGCCTTCCCGCGACCAACAGATCGTCCCGGCCACGCCATGCCGGTCGCCGAGCGTCAGGCCGAGCACGGCCTGCCGGCCGTCTTCCAGCGGTTCGGGCAGGGTCAGACGAGCCCCGCCGACCGAAATATTCTCGATCGTCGCCGGGATCGGCATGTCGTCGATCAGCAGCGGCACGGCATGGCGCATCGGGAAGCGCGGCTGGCGGGCGATCCGGCCAGACCGGCTGGCGCGCGCCGCGAAAATATCGGCGGGGCAGCAGCGCAGGTCGAAACTAAGGCCCGCTTCATGCCCCACAGCCCAGCGGATGCGGGCGAGGCGTGGGTCGAGGCCGCGCATTTCGATCAGGACGCGGGCACCCGGCGGCGGCGGGGCGGGCAACTGGATGCGCATCCCCCCTTCCGACAGGTCGCGCACCATGCAGGGCAGGCTGCGGCCGTCGAAGGATATCTTGCCGATCGTGAAGACCGTCGCTGCGCGCGCATCGCGCCGCCGCTCCACCGGGACGGTCGACGGTCCTGCGGTCGGGGCGGCGGCGATCGGCGGCATTGTCGCCTGTTCCATTCGATGTGGCATGTCTGAATTACCCCTGGTTAACGCAGTTTGACGCGGAAGCGGACGGTGAACGACCCGCCTGTCTTGAATGTGGTGACGGGTTTGATGCGGATGGCGCGGACATTGGCGTCATAGCCGTTGGCATCGGGGACGGGGGTGTAGGCCCAGCTTGCCCCGTTGCTGAATTCGATGCCGTCGGTCGTGCTGCCCAGGCCGCTGAACGTATAGGTCAGGCCACTGTCGCCCACGCCCAGCACGATCGCGCCGTTGGTGAATAGCACCGGACCACTGCCGCTCGCCCCCAGGTCGCTGACGCGCAGGATGACATTGGCGGGTAGCGGCTCTTCGAACGCGATGCCGCGCACCGTCTTGCCGAAGTTGGTGAGCGGATTGGCGAGGGTCGCGCTATAATCGACCACCGCGCCGGGGATGGCGCGCGGGATGAGGTTGCCCATGGGATCGGACACGATGCTCACTGACTTGGTCGCCGAGATCGGATCGGCCAGAGCGGGCGTGGACAGGCCGGCGAGCAGCAGGAAGGCGAACCGACGCATCAGCGGCCCTTTCCGAGCAGGCCGGCGATGGCGCCGCGGTCGAACTTCATGCGCATCGTCACATAGGGGCCGCGACGGGTGTAGCGGTCATCCTCGAAATCGCGATCGCGATAGCCCGCGATATTATAGCCCGCGCTGATCCAGACATTGGCCGCAGGAGAGACGCCGGCCGACGGCCCGCCGCTGAACGCCAGCGCGCCGCGGCTCCAGGCATGCTGCACGGAGGCCTGCACGCCGATGTCGAAACGCTTGCCTAGGTCCATCCGCAGATCGACGCCGGTGACGTCGATATAGCCGGTATAATCATCCGCGCCGTAGCTGCCATTGACCCATTTGGCGCCATAATAGACGGTCGCCTCGACATTGTGGCGCCCGCCTTCCTCGCCAGTGCGATAGTTGACGGCGAGGTTGTTAATGAGGCGCAACGTGCGTTGGCCCACGCCGCTGCCGGCGGGCACGCCCAGCACGTTGCCGCCGCCCACGCCCGCGTCCGCGCTTTCCTTGCGCAGTTCGAAGCGCTCCAGCAGCGACCAGCGGCTGTCGAGCGGCCGCCAGGCGAGCGCGACCGATGTCGCCAGGCTTTTCGCCTGCGCGCCGCTGACCTGCCCCAGCGTGGAGTAGCGGATGGTGCCGGCAAGCGTCTTGCCCTCACCCAGCGCACGGACGACGTTGCTGGTGATATTGAAGCGCTTATTCTGATCGGACTTGCGATATTCGGCCCGGCCGTTCCACGACCACAGGTCGGCGCGGTAATTGGCGCCCAGCGTCACCGCGGCATAATCGCCGTCATTGCCATAGAGGCTGCCCAGCGCGCCGCCACCGACGCTGCCGGACCCGCTGGTCTGGAACGGCTGGACGACGCCGCCGGCCGGGATCTTGCCGCGGACGGTGGTGCTGGCGTCGAAGGTCGCGTCGATCGTCCAGCGATCGCTGATCGGCAGCGACTGGACCAAGCCGTAATTGGCATAGACGCGACCGCCATTTTCGCCAGACGTCTGGTTGTTGATGGCGGTGGTTACCTTCGCGCCGGTCCAGGGTTGGACGTCGAAGCCGATCTGCGCGGTGTGGGTGGTGAAATCCTGGCCCTGCGCGACTTCATAGCCGCCGATCAGGCGGATGCCGGGCTTGACCCGCCAGGCGGCGATCAGCTGATGACGGGCGGGGAAATCGACGCTGTCGCGGTCGCCGCCCGGCGCGAACTGGGTCTGACCGGTCAGGGTCAGCTTGCCGCCCATCAATATCTGGGTGCCGCCCACGGTCAGCAAGCGCGAGTCGCGATCCTTGCCATCGACGCCGCGGTCAAGCGCGAACTGCGCGCCGGCGAAGATCGTGCCGTGTTCGCGGCGATATTCGACGCGGGATTCGCCTGCAAACCGGCTGCCGGCACCGACCAGCTGGTCCTGATACCAGGAGGATGCGGTGACGGCCCATTTGTCGGCCAACTGGACCCGGCCGTCGAAGCCGATGCGGCGGGTGCCGGCTTCAACCAGATTTTGCTGACCAAGGCCGAAGGCGTCGTCCTGCTGCCGCGCATAGGCCAGGACGTCCGCCTTTTTGCTGTGATGTTCGACTTCGGCGAGCCAGGCGCTGCCGTCGGACAGGCCGTCGCGGCTGCCGGCCGCCATTTCGGCGCGCAGCTGGGTCGTGTCGCTGATCTGCGCCCGGACATCCGCGCCCAGCAGCAGGCCATTGCCATGGCTGTTGTCCTTGATCGCCGACACGCCCACTTCGGCCTTGCCCTTGGCGAACTTCATCGCGGCGCGGCCGCCGGCGGTCAGTTTCTTGCCCTTGCCGTAGGTTTCATAGTCGACGACGATGAAGACCGGATTATTGCCGGCGTCGCGGCCCAGCACCGGCTCGCGGAAACGGATGGTGCCGATGGTCGCGTCGATATCATAGTCGATATGGCGGGTGAGCGGGGTCGAGGACAGGATGCGCTCGGGGCGCAGGCGGTCGCGCACTTCGATGCTCAGCTTGTCGCTGTTGGGGACGATGTCGTGGCCCGACAGGCGATAAGGACCGGTCAGGCCATTGCCCTGGATTTCGTCGCGGGCGTGCAGATCGTCGCTATTGGCGGCGAAGGCGCTGAAGCTGAGGCGATCGTCGGCATAGTCCGCCTTCATGCCGTTGAGGGTCCGGCTGTAGCGGGTCAGCTGGGTCTGGGTCATGCCGGTTTCGAAGTCGCCGAACAGCGCGCTGAAATCCCTGCGCTCCAGCCGCAGATAGAGTTTGCGTGCGGTCGCCGCGTCATGGCCCTGGCGGGTCGCGTCGCCATAGACGGTGTAGTAGCGGTCCGGGTCGATCTGGCCCAGCAGGCCGCGCGAACGGTCATATTTACGGTCGCTGTCATAGGCGATGGTCATCAGCCAGCTACCCTTGATCCGGCCCTTGGCATAGAGCGCCAACTGCCCGTCGGTGACCAGGCTGTTGCGGCTGGAGGCGGGCAGAGCGGACGAACGCTTGCGCAGCGTGTCGAAACCGATCGTCCCAGACCCGAAGCCGACCACGGTCCAGTCGCGCGCCACCGCCGTCAGGCGGGCGCGCAGTTCGATGGCGCGCTGCTGCTTGTCGTCTGTCAGGGTCACGGTCGCCCGCAAGGCGCCGGCCTGGGTGGTGGGTTGCAGCGCGAGATAGGCGATGCCGTCGTCCCCGATCACCAGCGCGGTGCCGCTGGCGCGACGGCTGGCCGGGACGGTGGCGTCGATCGCGATGGCGTAGGGTTGATCGACCGTGACGGGGACCGTCGTGCCGTCGCGCACCGGACGGCCGCTGCGGTCTGTCAGGCGGAAGGCGAGGACGGGGTTGGTCAGGCCGTCGGCGGCGAGCTTGCTGGCGTCCGGCGCGACGATGGCGCTGGCGGCAGCGCCGGCATAATGGACGGTGCCGTGCAGCGTCTGGGCGATGCTGCCGTCCGCGTTCATTACGGTGGCTTCCAGCGCATTATCACCGGGGTTAAGGCCGATGCCGGACCATTTGGCGACCGCGATGTCGCCGTCGGTATCCGTCGTGTCATAGGACAGCGCATCGACCAGGCCGCCGTTCAGGCGCAGCGCGACCTTCTGTCCGGCATGATGTTTGATGACGACGCGGGTGGAAGGCGAACGAGGATTATAGCCCTGCGCCGGGAAGAGCAGGGCGATGCCGGCATCCTGTCCGTCGAACCAGTCCCGGTCGCCTGCGGCCTTTGCGGCGTCCGGGGCAGTGGGCAGGGCGTCGGTGGCGGCGGCAGCGGCGACGCCGGTCAGGCGCAGCTGGAAATCGACGCGCTGGAGCAGGCCGCCGGCGCTTTCTACGAATCGAGAGGTCGCGCTGCCGCCGTTGCGCGTGTCGGCGTCGCACAGCAGCGGCGCGTGGCTGGCGGGCAGGCTGGCGCTATCGAGCTGGACGACGTGGCGGCCCGGACGCACGGCTTCGAAATGATAGAGGCCGTCTTTGTCGGTGACGACGAAGCTGCCATCCTCCATCAGCAGGCGGATGCCCCCAACGCCCTTGCGCCCCTTGGCCGGGGCGTTGCAGTCGCCTTCTGTCACGCGGCCGACGACGGTGAAGCCGTCGGTGAAGAGCAACGCGCCGATGCGGACGGAGGCGGCGGCTTCGTTGCTGGTCGCGCCGGCGGAACCGGAGGCAAGGACGCGGTTAAGCGCTTCGCCGCGCGGCGCGCCAGGGGCGACGGAAACGATGTAGCGTATTTCGACCGTCTTGCCGGCGGGCAGGGGCGGGACGGTGAAGTCCAGCGTGCGGCCGTCGGTCGCCACCACCGGTTCTTCCGCGCCGCGGGCCGATCCGCGTTCGTAGCGTAGGCCGGGCGGCAGGATGTCGGTCAGGTGGATGCCGCTGGCGTCGGCGTCCGATCGGTTATCGACGCGAACCAGATATTGGATGAAGTCGCCGGGCGAGGCTTCGCGCACCGACGCGGTCTTGGTCAGCAGCAAGTGGGTTTCGCCGACCCGGTCGAGCGGGATATCGGCGATGAACGGTTCAGGATCGGTCAGCGCGAACACGCCGCCGAACGAGGCTTCGTTCAGCATGAAGCCGCGGTTCATCGGGCCGCGCAGGGCCTCCAGATCGGCGCGGCTGCGGGTCGAGGGCGCGATATAATGGGCCGGCGGCGTGACCCGCAGATGGTAACGGCCCGGCGCGGTGAGCGGGAAACGATAATTGCCCTGCGGGAAATCATAGAGGCGGCCGCTGGCGTCGGTGGTGCTGCCGCCGCTGACGACGGTGGACGGATAGGCGCTGACGCCATCGTCGCCGAACACGGTGGCCGGCTGGCCGTCTTCGCCCAGCAGCGTCACCGTGGCGCCATCGACCAGCGCGCCGGTTTCGGAATCGAATACATAGCCAGTGGGGTCGATCAGGATCGAACTGGTCGAGCCATAGCTATGGGCGTCCTCGGTGAAGCTGAGCGTCAGGTGCGCCCCACGATCGAGCGTAGGGTCGCACGGCGAGGCGGTGCCGTCATTGCCCTGAGGCACGCCGCCGGCAAAGACGCCGGTGTTGAGGCCGGTTTCCATCAGGGCGATGCTGCTGGTCCGATATTGGGTGTGAACATTGATCCAGGCGGTTTCGCGCAGTAGCGCATCATGGTTACCGCCCGGATTGTCCAGCACCAGGATCAGTGGGACATGGGGGTCGATCGATTCAGCCACCGGTGCGCGCGCAAGGTCGGCGGCATCGACGGGGGCGGGGGTGAAGAGGAGCGAGGGCGCTGTCTGGCACTGCATGCCCTGCAGGCTGTAACCGATCGGGAGCAGGCGGAAGCTCAACCGCGTCGGGCGTTTGCCGCGCGCTTCGACGTCAAAGGCCACGGTATTGGAATCGATGCTGACCGGGCCGGTGGGGGCCTGCCAGTGCAATGTCGCGGTGTTGACGACGCGCGTCTGCCCCTGCGTCGCGACGGGTGTCGCGGCGGCCACGCCGGTCAGGGCGGCGATCAGGCTGGTAAGGGCGCGGATTTTGGCCATAGGGGTCCTGCCGGCGCGCGCGGGTACAGCGCGCGCCGCCAAGTAATCCTTTGTTCTTTCAGGGGTTTAGTTGATCGTCACCTTGAAGGCGACGGCCAGCGAACCCAGGCCTGCGACGGTGCCGACATTGGCGGTGACGGTTTGCGTGCCGCTATTATAATTGGCGGTGAAGCCGTCGGTTTCCGCTGTATCGTCGCTATCGTCATCCTCGGCCGTACCGGCGAGGACGCAGGTGCCCCCTGGCAGGCCGACGCTGATGGACCCCGGCACATAGGTCGTGGTCGATGGCACGACGTCGGTCAGTACGACCCCGTTCGCCCCCGTCAGCGCGGTGCCATTGTGGACGAGCAGGCAATATTGCACCGTCGCGCCAGGCAGCGCCTTGGGATTGAGGGTATTCACGCCATCCGACAAGATCAGCGCGGACTTGGTCACGGTCAGCGCGACATTCTGCGTGCCGATGACATAGGCGGCATAGGCGCGGCCCTGCCCGTTGCGGGCGATGTCACCCAGGTTGAGCGCGGCGTCGCTGTCATCGTCCGCGAACACGATGTCTACGACATTGTCGGCATTGCCAAGATTGAGGTCGGTCGCGACGAGCAAACCGCCCTTGGTTCCCGAAGCGCCGCCGGCGGCGGCAATGACATGCAGCGAAACCTGCGCTTCGTGGATGCCCACGGTCGCCGGGATGTTGCCGATGATGAAGACGGCGACCGACGCTTCGGGGGCCAGTTCGTCGATATAGGTCTGGGTATCGACATCCACATCATAGACGCCATTATTGTTGCTATCGACGAAGACTTTCATGGTGGAAATGTCGAAATCGTCGGTGCCGGTCAGGATGCCGACCGACAAGGTGGTCTGGTCGGGATCGAGCCAGAAATCCTGCACGCCGTTGGTGTGGTTGGTGACCTTGAATTTGGTGACGGCGGCCTGTTGGCTCAGATTGACCTGGGTTGCGCCGGTCTGGTCCGTGATGACGGTGAAATCGACCTTTCGATCGACCACGAACTTGGCGGTGTTGGACGTGGTCGTCTGCGACGCGCCGTTAACGGTATAGGTCACGGTCGCGGTGTTGGAGACTTCCGTGCCAGCGGTGGTCGCGGTCGAGGCGGACTGGGCGTGGGCCGTGCCGGTGGCGGCGATGGCGGCGCCGCTCAGCAGCATCAGCCGCAGGGAGCGAGAGATCATATTGTGGGTTCCTGTGGTTAGAGCAGCGGGGATCATTTGAGGACGGCCTTGAAGGCGAGCTGGCCTTGTCCTCCTGCGGGCACGGTCGCGATGCGCCAGCGGATGTGGCGGACATCATTGGATGTGGCCGCGCGGCTGCCGCCGCTGGCCGTGGGCACGCGCAACTGGGCGAGAGCGCCATAGGTCTTGCCGTCGATCGACAGTTCCGGGGCGGCCGATCCGGCACCGGGCGCGCGATAGGTGATCGCGCCGGGCACGGGGTTGTCGAGGACGATGTTGGAGAGCGATTGCGCGCCGGTGTTGCGATAGGCGAGCACGAAGACAACATGGTCGCCCGGCACGGCGCGCGTGGCAGGCGCGAGCGAGGTGCTGACGGCGCCTGCCTTGTCCAGCGCGCGCTGTTCGACGAAGATCTTGGAGGCGACCTGCAACGGTCCCTGGGAAGCGACTGCCGGCGTGACGACGGCCGCGGCGGCGAGGAGAGTGATCAATATACGGGCCATGGTTCCAGTCCTTGTTGGAGCACTGGTTCCCTTGAACGGATTTGCGGCTAACGAAATCTTACCGCGCGGTCCGTAGCGGCGCAGAGTTCGACCATGGTCTAACGGTTGCGTAAAATTCGCAGCGCACCCTCAAAATCGCTGCGGGACGGCTGTTGCGGTCTTGGCGGGCCTGCAACATTGGGAGACGCGCGCATGGTGATGCCGACCGCGCGCCTGCATGGACGCGAAGCCGGTGTCCGGGCTGGTCAGGGGCTTGGATGCAGGCTGAGGCGGCTCAGGCCGCCATGCGACTGCCCGACAGCTTCACCAGCAGGGCGGGAACGTCGGCCGCCGGGATCGGCCGACTGAACAGATAGCCCTGGATCTGGTTGCAGCCTTCGGACCGCAATATGTCGAGCTGTTCGCTGCTTTCGACGCCTTCGGCCGTCGTTTCGATCCCCAGCGCGTCCGCCAGCGTCGTGATGGCGCGGATGATGGCGGTGGCGCCCTTGTTGGCGAGCAGGTCGACGATGAAGCTGCGATCGATCTTGAGCTTGTCGAAGGGGAAGCTGCGCAAATAGCTGAGCGAGGAATAGCCGGTGCCGAAATCATCGAGCGCAACCCGTACGCCCAGGACTTTGAGGGAGTGGAGCGAGGCGAGGGTCGCCTCTACATTGTCGATGAACAGGCTTTCGGTGATCTCCAACTCCAGCCGCTGCGGCTCCAGGCCGGATCGCGCCAGCGCCTGGAGCACGATGCTGTTGAGCGTCGAGCTGCGGAACTGGACCGGGGACACATTCACCGCCACGCGAATGTCGTCGCCCCAGCTCATGGCGATCCGGCAGGCTTCGTGCAGCGCCCATTCGCCGATCGGGATGATCAGGCCGGTTTCTTCCGCCAGCGGGATGAAGTCGATCGGCGATACCATGCCGCGCACCGGATGGTTCCAGCGCATCAGCGCCTCGAACGCGGTCACGCGGTTCTGCGACAGGCCAAAGAGGGGCTGGAAATGCAGCTCCAATTCGCCATTGCGCAGCGCGTCGTGCAGATCGACCTCCATCGCGCGGCGGGCCTGCGCTTCGGCGTCCATGGCGTTTTCGAAGAAGCGATGGCTGCCCTTGCCGTCGTGCTTCGCGCGGTAGAGGGCGAGGTCGGCATTTTTGAGCAGCGAGGTCGCATCCTGCCCGTCCTGGGGTGCCAGCGCGATGCCGACGCTGCCGCCGGTGACGATGCGATGGCCATTGACGGTGAAGGGGCGAGTTAGCGCCTGGACGATCGCGCGGCCGGTCTGGTCGGCGGCACCGCTGCCGTCCTGAACGATGACCGCGAATTCGTCACCACCCAGCCGGGCGACGAAACCCTGTGGGCAGGTTTCGGCCAGCCGCGTTGCGACTTCGCACAAAAGGGCGTCGCCGGTCGGATGACCCAGCGTGTCGTTGACCGCCTTGAAATTGTCTAGGTCAAGACAGAAGAGCGCAAAGTCCACGCCGCCGTGGCGGTGCAGCGCCAGCGCTATCTGTTCGCGCAGCAGGGTGCGATTGGCGAGGCCGGTCAGCGAATCATGGAAGGCCATATGCGCGATCTGGCGCTCGCGCTCCTCGACTGCGGTGACCATGCGGTTGAAGCTGCGCGCGAGACGGCCGATCTCGTCGCGGGTTTCCACTTCCACCTGCGCATGTTCGCCGGCGCTGACCTTGCGGGCGGCAGCTTCCAGCGCGATGATCGGCCGCGCCAGCCGACGCGATGCGGCAAAGGCACCGGCGATCGCCAGCAGCAGGCCGAGCGCGCCGAAACCCAATAAGGCCCACAGGATAGGCGCATAGCCTTGCAACGCGCGGGTGAGGCTATATTCCAGCACCAGCCGTTGCGGTGCCGCCTCCACCAGCGCAGGCACCGGACGCGCCCAACTGAGGATGCGTTCGCCGTCGCGATCGACTTCCTGCACCTGGGTACTACGTCTCGTGGCACCGGTAAGCGGCACGAGTTGTGGATGGAGATCTATCGACGAGAGCTTAGCCAGCTGTCTCAAGTCGGTCGGCCCCATATTGCGCGCGAACACGACCCAGCCCATCAGCATCGGCGCGCGCACCGGCGCGGCGGCGACCATATGGCTTTGCCCGCGCCAGCGCACGATGCCGCGCTCGCGGCCGGCATCCAGCGTATCGAAAAGCTGGGTCTGGTCGTCCACCGACAAGCCGTCGGCCCGGCCTGCGACGACGCCGTCGATGCTTACGAACATGGCATGGTCGATTTTGAATCGGCCTTGCAGGCTTTGGAGCGCCGAGGCGATCGTCGCCGCGTCATTGGTGCCGACCGCCTCGCGAAAGCCGAAGTCGCTGGCCAGCACATTGCCGGCCTGCGTCAACTGGTGGAACTGCATCGCGGCAATTCGGTCGAACAGGGCGCTCCCGACCGTCATTTCGCGGCGGATCTGGCTTTCGGCGTAGGATTCGATCGCCTTGCGCGTGCCATATAGCGACAGCATCGACACTGCGGCGAACAGCGCGCCGTAGAAGAGCGTCATGCGGAATGTGAGCGTCGACTGGAAACGCCAGACGGTGCGCCGCCAGAGCCGCTTTAGAGCAGCGATGCGGATCATCGGCCGCTGCGCAATGTCAGCGGGACGGTCTTGCTGGCCGCGCCGCTGCCTGGAATGGGGACGTTGACGACCATTTCGTTATCTTTCGTCTTGAGCAGCGGATGCCAGATCGTCACCTGCGCCGTGCCCGTTGCCATGCCGGCGAGATGCGCTGAGCCGGCGGCATCGCTCTTGATCGCGAAGGGGGTGTCGACGACCTTGATGAAGCCGCTCATCTGGTCGTGGATGTTGCAGCCCAGCGCTACGGCACCGGGCGAGGTGAAGGTGTAGCTGCGCGTTTCATCCTGGCCGAACAGCTTGATCTCGAACTTGGCCGGTTTCGAGAAGGAATAGACGTGATGGCGCACCTTGTCCTTGTTGGGGAAGCGCACCGTCGTACCGACCGGCACCACCAGCACATGGGGGGCAAAGGCGATATTCTGCTGGACCATGGTGGTGGCCCAGGGAAAACGGATGGGGCCGGGCGGAATGCCGCCGGCGGGGCGCACCGTAACGACGGCGTCCGCGACCGGGCGCCCCGCCGCATCCACCAGCTTTAGGTTGAGATCGCCCGCCAGCGCAGGCGCGGCCAGGCAGGTCAGGGCGAGAGGGGCAAGACGCAGGTAATACATGAAGCGCTCTCCTAATCGCTAAGATTGAAGAAATGTTTAGTGCGAACTGGAGCGAGTTTTTGCAGCGCATGGCCGCCTTGATCGGCAAATCGAATATTAACCACGTGCGGCTATCAGCATGGCATGACCCGATTTTCTTTCTTCGCGCTCGCCGCCCTGACCCTTGCCCTGCCCGCCGGGCAAGCCATGGCCAAACCGCTCCGTAATGGCGGCAAATTGCTGCTGACCAATGGCATCAGCTCGCTGGAGGGCGCAGCCGGTGGCGGCCTGACCCCCTGGGCGGTGATCGCGGGCAATGAGACAGACGAGGGCTTTGGCCTGTCCGCCCATGGCACGATCGTCGAGGTCAAGGATTATGACTATCAGAGCGCTGGCGTCGCCATCGGCATCCGCGACCGGCTGGAGCTGAGCTACACCCATCAGGATTTCAACACGAACGAGATCGGCGCGGCGCTGGGCCTGGGCAAGGATTATGCCTTTTCGCAGGATATCGTCGGTGCCAAGCTGCGCGTCGCGGGCGACCTGGTCTATGATGCATTGCCGGCGATCGCGCTGGGCGTGCAATATAAGAAGAACGGGCAGGGCGACGTCGTGCGGGCGCTGGGCGCGCGCGATGATGAAGGCGTGGATTATTATGCGTCGGTCAGCCGCCTTTTCCTGTCCCGTTCCATCCTTCTGTCCGCCACGGCGCGCCTGACCAAGGCGAACCAGATGGGCCTGCTGGGCTTTGGCGGCGACAAGAATGGCGATTATGGCGTGGAATTCGAAGGATCGGCCGCGTGGCAATTATCGCGCAGGCTGGCCATTGGCGGCGAGTTTCGCAGCAAGCCGAACAATCTGGGCATCGCGCGGGAGGATGACTGGTTCGACGCCTTCGCCGCCCTGTCGCTCAGCCGTCACCTGACCGCGACGGTCGCCTATGCCGATCTTGGCTCGATCGCGACGGTGAAGGGCCAGCGCGGCGTCTTCCTCTCGCTCCAGGCCGCCTTTTAAGGACTATTCCAATGTCGCTGATCCTTTCCCTGCTTCTGCTTCAGGCGGCTCCCCATGCCATGCCCGGCGAGGCGACCGTCGATCCCTATGTCGCCAGCAACGCCAATGCCGGCGCGACGCCCTTCACCGGCGATGCGATGGCCAGAGCCTTTCATGGTCAGGAGGGTATCGGCCGCGTGGTCGATGGCATGGTAACGCGGGCCTATGCCGATCCGGTCATTGGCGAGATTTTCACCAGCCATGACAAGATCCGGTTGAAACGGACGCTGGTCGAGCAATTTTGCTACATCCTAAACGCTGGCTGCTCTTATAGCGGCCGCGACATGGCCAGTTCGCACAAGGATCTGGGCGTGCAGCGCAAGGATATGAACCGGCTGGTCGAGTTGCTGCAACAGGCGATGCGCGAGGAAAAGATCGATTTCCAGGCGCAGAACCGCTTCCTGTCGAAACTGGCGCCGATGCACCATGACGTGGTGGGGCAATAGCAGAGCCGGCCGCGCGCTTGGCCTGAAAGGGAGCTTACGGCGCTTTACCGCAGACGTAGCGCACCAGATGACGGAGTTGCTGGCGCTCGAACATAACGCAGAGCCGGGCACCCGGATCTGCGTTATGTTCGATGCGCCTCCGGCTTAGGCGGCCGGTATCAGTCCTGCCTGGTCGCAAACCAGATGGTGTGGGCGGCGGCTTCGCCGTCGATCACGACCGCCACGTCAACCTCTTCGACATCGAAACGGGCGCGCTCTAGTCTATCGACGAAATCATCGTCGGGATAGGCCGACCATATGGCGAGTACGCCTCGCGGCCGCAGGGCCGCATGGGCCGCGCGCAATCCCCAATTGCAATAGAGGCGCTCATTGGCCAGGTGGATCAACCCGTCAGGCCCGTTGTCGACGTCCAGCAGGATCGCGTCATATCCGACCGTTTCCTTGACGATGGCGTCATGGACATCGCCCATTTTCAGCGTCACCCTGGCATCGGTCAGATAGTCATGGAACAGGTGGGCCAGCGGCCCTTTTGCCCATTCCACGATCGCGGGGAGGAGTTCGGACACCGTGACGGCGGCGGTCGCCGGAAGGGACTTGAGCGCAGCGCCGAGCGTGAAGCCCATGCCCAGCCCGCCGATGAGAATGCGGCTGTCGCTCTGCGTCAGGCGCTCGCATGTCAGGATGGCCAGCGCCTCTTCGGACTGGCGGACCTGGTTGCCCATCAATTCGGTGTCGCGAAACCGGATCGAATAATCGTCGCCGCGGCGCAACAGGCGCAACGTCCCGCCATCGGGAAGATCGGCGGTGTCGACCAGTTCCACCGGAACCGTCGCAACTTCAGCAATGATGGCCAAAAAACATGCCCCCTGATTGGCTTTATGCGCCGTTATTGTGTGGCATATTGTCCGGGTTGGGCCTTGAACGTGTCCCGCGCAAAATTGCGCACGGCGGCCGCCGACTTGAACAGTTCATCCTGCAACTGGGATGTGACGAGCGGATAGCCCTGGGAATTATAACGGGTTTCGCGAACGGTCAGCCGAAAATTCCCTTCCTCATCCTTGGTGATCAAAAAGGGGCGAATTTTTTCTCGGCTCATGTACGTTCCTTATAATGTTGGAAGGCCCGCAATGCAGATGGCTTGCGGGCCTGTGGTGTTCAGCCCAGCACGGCTGCGACGATCTGTTTCAATTCGCCGCTCGACAGGGTCGCTGCGGCAGGCGTGGCGGAGCGTCCGGCCGACCGGCCATAAGGCAGGCGGAAGATCGGGCGGCTGGGGTTTTCGGAAGTGATATTCATATACAATCCTGGCGGCCTAGGCCGCGTTCTGTTTGCAGGCGAAAGGCGCGGTCTTCCCACAGGGCATGTCGTGGGGAGAAGATCCCCGGATTGCCGCTTGTCGGTAGAAGTGCGCCCTGCCTTTTCAAGATCAGGCCCGGTTCTTCCGGGCGAGATAGCGCGCGTCGCGCGCAGCTTTGCGTTCGGCTTCGGTCAACACCGGCTTTTCGCGTGCGGCGCTTGCCGCCGCGGCTTCGAGGGCCAGCGCCTTTTTGGCGGCCTTCTCTTCTTTAGCCGCAAGAAGGGCGTTCTGACGCTTTTCGCGCGCAGCCGCTTCCTTCGCGAGACGCCGCTCGGCGCGTTCGGCCGCTGCGGCCTCATCGACCGGGGGCTTGTCACGCAGTTGCTCGAGAACCGCCGTCCGGGCGCGCGCGGCCGCAGCGATGCGCTCCTGAAACTGTGGTTCCTTATATCTTTTCATGCAGTAAATTATCCTGTTTTATGTCCATGCCAGAAGCGGCCGGGCGGCCAATGACCGCCCGGCCCACGATCTTCAGGCTGCCTGAAGGTTGACCGCCGAGGTCTTGCCGCGCTGATCCTTTTCCAGATCATAGGTAACGCGCTGGTCCTTTTCGAGCGTGCGCAGGCCGGCGCGCTCGACAGCGGAAATATGAACGAAGGCGTCGTCGCCGCCGGTTTCGGGGGCGATAAAACCATAGCCCTTGTCGGCGTTGAAGAATTTGACGGTTCCGGTGATCATAACGAAGTCTCCTTGTCGCAGGTACACGGGCACACGCGACAATTCGCGCATCCCGGCTTTGAGAGGCAAAAATGGGGACAAAGGAGAGCCGAAGCGGCCCGATATCCGTCAAAACGCGACGTTCAGCAAAATCCGCCTAGCACAGATTGGCCCAATTTCAAAGCGAGCGATCGCCCGGACCGACGATCATGCATGAAATATACAGCTATATCAAATTGATAAGCATGAATCGTTGTGATGTTCGGCATCGACGGCGGTCAGGTTTTCACGCCATGGAATCGCGAACCGCGCAACGACAGGTCATGTTTCATCGGTCCGCAATTTGACCTTGTTCGGCAGTTTCTTGCCCTTGGTGCGGCGGGACGGGATTTGCACTGGATTCTTTTTCTTCCATGCCGCCCATGTCATGGGGCCGTCGGGCGTATTGATGATCTCGTCGTCCATCCTCGCAAAACCTTCCACCGCTGGATTCGTTGCCAAAGCGATACCATGGTTGTGGTGTGGCGGGGGTTGGAATGATGGCGGTCAATCGACAGGGATTTTCCGCGCCCCACAGGCCGTCCCATCGCCTTATAGCGGTCCGGCTATCCTAATCACGCCGACGCCGCGCTTTATCGTGATCGCGGTGCCGAAGGATTGCGACAGCCGTTGCAGCCTTTCAAGGATGCGCGCGCCGATAGTGCTATCGGCCATATGCGGCACGCCACGGGCAGCGCCGGTGGCTCTGACGCCCAGATCGACCAGATAGAGGCGGATCTTGGCCAGCTGGCCATCGTGATACTGGCTGACGGCGATGACGGTTTCATAGAGTTTGGGATCGGCAAACTCCTTGGCGTTGCGTGCCGCAAGCGATTCGGGGGTGGTGACGGGGCCGGGTGCCACGCCGAACTGGTCGTACATGTCGGCAGACACGTCATTGAGGCTGTATTGAGGCTGTCGTCATCATCGCGAAGTTGCCGAGCGAAAGAAGATCGGCTCGCCCCTGTAGATTTCGATCCCGCGCAGCTGATGCGGGCCATGGCCGACATAGACGTTGGCACCCGCGTCGCTCACCTGATGCGCCAGGCCCTGGGCGAAATTCGCCGGGGTCTGGAAGGCATTGCCGGGTTCGTGATTGTGCAGCGAGAAGGCAGTGAAATTGCCGAAGGTCACGTCCGCGCGCCGCAGGATGCGCAGCATGTCGTGTGAAGATAAATGAGGTCGCCGATCGCAGCGAAGCTGAAGTCGCCAGCGATCGGCGCACAGGCCCCGGCCGCGGATTTCGGTTGCGATCCGGGCAGGCTTGCCGTGCAGCGTGCCGCTGCGCAGATAGGCTGCTTGCGTGACCTGCTGGGCGTCGGCGGGGTCCAGATAGCCGCGCGCCATCGGGGTTTCGCGATAGGCGTTGACGACCAGCGGCGTGGATATCGAGGCGACCTATACCCTGCCGCTGACCACCTATGGCGCGATTCACTATGACACGATTGGCCGCTACATCACGGTTGGAGCGAAGGTTCGCTTCTGATCTAAGCAGAATGATGGCGGCGCTGGGTCGGCGCCGCCATGAATGCATGAAGGGGACTATAATGAAGCGGTTGGCGTTGAAGGCGATGCTGGCGGGCGCGGCTTTGTCGCTGTCCGTCGGCGGCTTGGCACAGTCCAGCGCGCCGCTTCATTCCCCCGCAGACGCGCGGACATTGGCGGCGATCAAGGCCCTTCCGACGGTCCAGTCCGCGCTCGCCGCGCTGGAGAGCGAACATGACCAGTGGATCGACACCATCGTCGCGCTCACCCAGATTCCAGCACCGCCCTTCAAGGAAAAGGCGCGCGCCAAGGCCTATGCCGAGCGGTTCAAGGCCGCCGGTCTTGCCGATGTAGAGATTGACGAGGTCGGCAATGTGCTGGGCCTGCGGCGTGGTACCGGCAAGCCGGGCGGCAAGCTGATCGTCGTGTCGGCGCATCTGGACACCGTTTTCCCCGAAGGCACCGACGTCACGGTCCGGCGGGAGGGCAGCAAGCTGCACGCGCCGGGAATAGGCGACGATGTCGCCGGTCTGGCCACACAGCTTAGCCTGATCAAGGCGCTGGTGGCGGGCAAGGTCGCGACTCCGATGGACATATTGTTCGTTGGCGATGTCGGGGAGGAAGGGCTGGGTGACCTGCGCGGGATCAAGCATCTTTTCCGCGAGGGGAAATATAAGGACCGTATTGCCGGCTTCTTTTCGATCGACGACGGATCGGTTGACGACCTGACCAACGGCGGCGTCGGTTCCAAACGCTATCGGCTGACCTTCAAGGGACCGGGCGGACACAGCTTCGGCGCGTTCGGGCTGGTCAATCCGTTGACGGCAATGAGCCAGGCGATCGTCAATATTTATGGCATTGCTGTCCCCATATCCCCCAAGACCACTTATAGCGCCAGCGTCGTCGGTGGTGGTTCGTCGGTCAACGCGATCCCCAGCGAGGCATGGCTGCAACTGGACATGCGGTCCGAAAGCGCCGCGGAACTGGCGAAGCTGGATCAGGCGGTGCTGGCGCAGGTCGACCTGGCGGTGGCATCGGAAAACAAGGCGCGATCGACCAGGGACAGCGCGGTCAGCGTGGACAAAGCGCTGATCGGCGATCGTCCGGCGGGCATGACCGGTGCCGACACGGCGCTGGTCCGGCAAACCGCCGCGGCCTTCGCGACAGAGGGCGTTGCAGCCAGGCTGAGTTTCAGCTCGACCGACGCGAACGTGCCGATGAACCTGGGCATCCCCGCCATCACCATCCCGCGGGCGGCGACGGGCGGGCGCGGCCATTCCCTGGACGAGTGGATCGATATCAGCCCGCGCGAGTCGCTGAAGGTGAAGCGCATGGACCTGCTCGCCATTCTCGCCGCGGCAGGCTTGCGCTAGGCGGCGGCTGAATCTTCTCCAGCCGTCGTCCTCGTGTCATTCGCCGTTCGTACCCGACGCTGCGATCAGAAGAGAATGACCGGCTTGATCGCTACCCCGCTCTCCGAATCTCGGAAGGCATCGTTGATGCTTTCAAACGGGTAGAAACGGATCAGTCGGTCGAAGGGAAATCGCCCCGACTGATGCAGTGCAACCAGTTGCGGGATGAAGGTCTTGGGATCGGCGTCGCCCTCCACGATGCCACGCACCGCGCGACCGCCGCTCATCACGTGCGATATGTCGGCCTGGAACATCGTGCCGGGCGCGGCGGCACCGACGATCCCGCAGGTGCCGCGGATGCCCAGCATCGCAATGGCCTGCTGAATGGCGATGGGAAGCCCCGTGCAGTCGATGGCGTAATCCACCCCGCCCGGCACGCGGGCGAGGACTTGGGCGACCGGATCTTCCGACCGACCGTTGATGGTTAATGTCGCCCCCATTTCGGCCGCCAGCGCCAGGCGATCGTCGTTCAGATCGACCGCGATAATCTCGGCAGCGCCAACCAGCTTCGCCGCCATGATCGCGGACAGGCCGACCGATCCGGTGCCCATGACCACGACGGTCTGGCCGGCCTGAACGTCAAGCGCGTTCATCACCGCCCCCGCGCCGGTCAATATGCCGCAGCCGAGCGGTCCCGCGATGCGCAGGTCCAGATCTGCCGGCACGACCACGGCATTGCGTTCGTGGCACATGGCGTGGGTGGCGAAGGAGGATTGGCCGAATATATTGGCGAAGACGGGATCGCCATCGACCGTTGACAGAGCCGTGCTGCCATCGGGCCGTGTGCCGAAGAAATTGCGCGGGAAGAATTCGTGGCAATAGCTGCTGTGGTCCGAACAACAAGTTGGACAGTTGCCACAGCTATTATAGCTCATCACCACAGGATCGCCCGGACGGATGTCGGTCACGCCATCGCCCACCCGCTCGACGATGCCCGCGCCCTCATGACCCAGCACCACCGGCTGGGGCACCGGTACGCCCTGCTGCCACATGATCGCATCGGTATGGCAGACCCCGGTGGCGACCAGCCGCACCAATATTTCGCCCGCGCGGGGCGGTTCTATGGTCAGCGGCCGGATGACCATGGGGCGATCCGATGCTTCGACGACGGCGGCGCGGATTTCCATCTTTATCCTCTCTTCATTATTCATATAGTTGATGGGACCGATATCAAATGTCGTTCCAATGTCCAAGTGTCGGATACGGCGAAATGATTTTTTCTTTGGGCCAGGAGCGGAATATGACGGTAAAAAGCCAAATAATGCCTGTATGACGGGCATTTCCACGGGCAGCGCAAATGTCATTCTTTGAGTGCAGGGGGATTGCCCTGATCAAACACATTCGCTAATGTGACCGATATCACGATAAAGCGGATGACAAATCCGAGAGTGTTGGGAGGATGAGAATATGAATCTTCATTTGGTATCTCGCTTCAAATACGGGCTTTTGGGCAGCGTCGCGCTGTGCGCCCTGCCCCATCTCGCGATGGCGCAGGACGCCGCGCCGCAACCCCAGCAGGCAGAGGTCGATGACGCGGCGGCGGCGGACATCGTCGTTACCGGATCGCGCATCGCCCGTTCGGGCTTCAATGCGCCAACGCCGGTCACGGTGGTCGGCGGCGAGCGGCTGGAGCAGCGCGCCATCACCAATGTCGGCGATGCGCTCAATGAACTACCGTCCTTCCGGCCGCTGGTGACCCCGGCGACGCAGCAGGCGGTGGGCGGCAATATCGGCGCGCGCGTGCTTGACCTGCGCGGCCTGGGCGCCACCCGGACGCTGGTGCTGCTCGATGGCAAGCGTTTCGTGCCATCGACCACGCAGGGCACGATCGACGTCAACCTGATCCCCAGTTCGCTGGTGTCGCGTACCGAAGTCGTGACTGGCGGCGCGTCGGCGGCCTATGGGTCGGACGCGGTGGCCGGCGTCGTCAACTTCATCCTCGACCGCGACCTGACGGGCCTTAAAGGGTCGATCCAGGCGGGCATATCCGACCGCGGCGACTATGCCGGGCAGAATGCGCAACTCGCCTGGGGCACGAAGTTCGCCGACGACAAGGGCCATTTCATGATCGCGGGCGAATATGACCGGTCGGACGGGATGGGCGATTGCTACACCCGCGACTGGTGCCCGCGCGAACAACTGATCGGCAACAGCCCGGCGGGGTCGGGCGGCTTGCCCGCCAGCATCCGTGGCGGCCCGGCCGGCACCGGCAATATCTCGTCCGGCGGTCTGATCGTCGCCAATACAGGGCCGCTGCGGGGGCTGGCGTTCAATGCGGACGGCACGACACATGCGTATGATTTCGGCACCATCTACGGCACCAACCCGTCGCCGCTCTTTACGCAAGGCGGTGAGGAATCGGTGCGCAACGGCTTCCTCGACGGCATATTGCTGATCCCGCCGGTCAAGCGCTTCGTGGCCTATAGCCAGGCGTCCTATGAATTTTCCGATGCGTTGAAGGCCAATCTGGACCTGTCCTATGCCCGGTCGCAGGGCATGGTGATCGGATCGGTCGCCCGCACGACGCAGACGATCCAGCGCAACAACGCCTATCTGCCGGACGGCGTCGCGGCGATCATGGACGCGAACGCCATCACCTCCTTCACCCTGGGCCGCGCGCTGATGGACCTGGGCGGATCGGTCAACCATAGCGATAACAAGACCTATCGCGCCGTACTGTCATTGGAAGGCAAGATCAGCGATAACTGGCGCTGGGACGCCTATTATCAATATGGCCGCAATAAATTCCGCCAGGATTATAGCGGTAACGTCGTCGGGTCGCGCGTCACCAACGCCGCCAATGCGGTGAATGTGAACGGCCAGGTGGCATGCGGCATCAATGCCGACGCCAGCGCCGCGAATGACGATAGCAGCTGCGTGCCGATTAACTTGTTCGGCCCCGGCAATATCTCCCCGCAAGCTGCCGCCTATATCGCGCCGTCGGGTTATCAGACCACCGACACCACAGAACATGTGGTCGCGGCCAATATCAATGGCGCGGTGTTCGCGCTGCCGGGCGGCGACTTCTCGATCGCAGTGGGTGGCGAATATCGCAGCGACAAGGCAGTCGGCACCGCTGACGCCCTGTCCACCGCCAACGCCTTCTGGTCGTTCAACGGCAAAGCGGTGAATGGCAGCATCCGGGTCGCCGAAGCCTATCTGGAGGCGCAGGCGCCAATCTTGAGGGACGTCGCCTTCGCCCAGACGCTGGAACTGAACGGCGCGGTCCGTCGCACCCATTATCGCCGCTCCAGCCCCGGCCTCGACACCACCAGCGTCAATGCGACCACGTGGAAGCTGGGCGGCATCTATGCGCCGATCGAGGAAGTGCGTTTCCGCGTCACCCGGTCGCGCGACATCCGCGCGCCCAACCTGACCGAATTATTCGGGCCGGTGACGCTGGGCCGCACGACGATCGTCGATCCACTCAACAATGGCGCGCAGATCCAGGTAAACAGCTTCTCTGGCGCCAACCAGCAACTGTCGCCGGAAAAGGCCGATACCTGGACGGCGGGCGTGGTGCTGGCACCCAAGGGTTTCCTGCGCAACGTCCGCTTTTCGGTCGATTATTATGACATCGACCTGCAAGGCGCGATTTCGACGCTGGGCGCGCAGGTATTGGTCGATCGCTGTGCGGGCGGGCAGACGGCGCTGTGCGACTTTGTGCAGCGTGATGCGTCCGGCACGCTCACCAGCGTCAGCGACGTGCTCCAGAATGTCAGCCAGGTGCGCAATCGCGGCATCGATTTCGAGGCGACATATCGCACCAATGTCGGTTCGCTCGGTAGCCTGGACTTCCGCCTGCTGGCGACCCGATACCTGAAGCTGGAGATTGGCGGCATCGACCGGACGGGCCAGACCGGCTATCGTCCCGGCACCACCACGGGCGTTCCTGACTGGATCGTGGACGGCACGGTCGTCTGGGATCTGGGCAGCGTCGCTCTCAACCTGCACGGCAAATATATCCCCAAGGGTGTGTTCGACACGACCCTGGTCGGTCCAGAGGATGACGGCTATGCGCCCGGCCTGCCGAATAGCGTCAACAGCAACCGCGTCGCTGGCCGCTTCTACCTCGACTTGGGCGCCACGGTGAAGGTGAACGATCAGTTCGAGCTGTTCGGCGTGGTCAACAATCTGCTGGATAAAGATCCGCCGCTCGCCGCCAGCGCGCAAGGCGGCACCAACCAGGTCTATTTCGATCCGATCGGCCGTTATTTCAAGGTCGGCGCGCGCGTTCGCATATAACTGATTCAACTAAGGAAATTGGCAAGCACATGGCAAAGAAGACTCTGCAACAACTGCTCGAAACCAGCGACAAATGCATCGTCGCCCCCTGCGTCTACGACTGTGCGTCGGCGCGGGCGGTGGAGATGGTCGGTTTCGAGGCGATGATGCTGTCGGGCGGCGAAGTGTCGATCGCGATGAACGGCGTGATCGACTATGGCTTCAACAATCTGACCGATGTGGAATGGATCACCAGCCGCATCAGCCAGACGTCGCCCATTCCGCTGGCCGCCGATATAGAGGATGGCTTTGGTGGGCCGCTGGCCGTCTATCGCAGCGCCCGACGCATGGCAATGGCGGGCGCGACCGCGCTGCAGCTGGAGGATGCCGACGATATGGAGGAATCCACCGGCCTGCTGCCGCGCGAACGCTATCTGGAAAAGGTGCGGGCGGCGCTCGCGGCGCTGGAAGGCACCAACTGCTTCCTGATCGCGCGCACCAATGCCGACCCGGAAACGCAAATGGACGAAGGGTGCGAGCGGATGCGGCTGGCGCATGAACTGGGCGCGAAGATGACCACCGTGGTCAAGATCGGCACGTTGGAACATGCCCAATATGTGTCCTCCAAGGTGCCGGGGTGGAAGATGTTCCCCGATGTGCGCAACGTCAACGGCAAGCCCGCGGTCACGGTGGACCAGATCCATCCGCTCGGTTTCAACATGATGACAATGCATTATACGCTCAAAGCCGCGATGGACGGGATGCTGGAACATGGCATCAAAAACTTCGCGCAGCAGGGTTGCGACTATACCTGCGAGAAGGTCGATGCGACCGGCATCATGGGCATGAGCGCCACGCCTTTGTTCGATCCGCAAAGCTATATGGAATTGGAAGGCCGTTTTTCCGGCCGCGCCAAGGAATATACGATCGTCGGCAACCATGTCGAAAGCTTCCCCGACGGTTTCGTCCGTTCCTCGATCGACGATCGCCTCTGAGAAACGATTAGCCTCTCCCCCCTGAAAAGCCCGGTCGTCTGCACGCGGCCGGGCTTTCTTTTTATGGACGGGGCGAGAAAAACGACGTTAGCGGGCTGATAAGGACAAAATGTTCGGAACCGACGTCCGACTGGCTGGTTTATGCTGTACCGAACGCGATCATCTTTGCCCCCCGCTCGATCCGTTCGGCTCCCTATCGAGGCCCCGCTGTCCCCCCGGCGGGGCCTCATTTATTGGGGCCTGAACGGGCCGATGGGCGGCGGGACTCTCGCGACGCTGAGCAAAGTTCTAGTTCACCGGCGGACATTTCAGGCATCGTCATGGTGAACATGTCCAGGGTGACGACGCTTAAATGTAACTTCTGGTCGCTTTTACCCCGTTGATCCCGCCAACCTTAGAGCATCGAGCCTTTAATCGGACGCATATCCTGCAGCTTTGATGAAGTTCCAGCATTCGTCAGGTGTGTAGAGGTCGCAGATATTGCCGATGGCTTGCCAGAGGGCATCGATGGTT